>JBCDGN010000017.1:0-51495 GCA_038751255.1 Pseudomonadota bacterium | reverse complement strand
GATGGTAGCGTCGTCCATGGTGGTGCGTCCTTGAATGGTTGGCTGGATGTTTAGCGACAACAATCCAACCAGATGCACCGCCGTCATTCAAACCGCCCGAACACCAGATTCATTCATAGCTCGATCTTCGCCCCGCGGCTATGTTTTGGTGACCAGCAAGGGGCAAGCTTTCTATGGGATGAGCTTCGCGATTTTAGCAAATACAGCTCGCAGATCGCCAAAACACCTTGCGTGAATCATTCCCTGACGTAAGCATTCTGTTAACACTGATAGAAATTGCGGCGCGTTGGAAATTGTTTGTCCAAAGTAACGTGAGCAATCGAGAGAGAAACTATGAAAAAAGTCTTAACCGCGGCGGCAGTGACCCTCGGTCTTGCAGCGGGCCATGCAAGTGCTGTTGATATCAATTGGGACTTTGCCGGTCAGTTTAACGGCGGCACCTTCATCAGCGGCAGGTTCATGTATGACATGAGTTCCAACGCTCTGACAGACATTAATCTGACTGTGGTTCCCGGACCCATAATGCTCAGCAGCAATGAGGCCGGTACTCTTAATTTTCCTTCTTTCACACCGTCTGTGGCAGACTTAACCAACCAACCGGTGCTCCTCTTTTTGGGTATCGATATGTCGGACGCGAGCACTCTCAACCCCGTTATTTCCGGAAACAACGTCGAATTCGGATCATGTCTCGATGCAATTTGTAACAATATTTTGGGCAGAGAAGGCTTGGAGACTGGATCGTTAATAGGCACCTTGCCGGCCATCCCACTTCCCGGCGGGCTGCCGCTGCTGGCAGGGGGGCTGGCGGCATTCGGGGTGGTCCGTCAAATTCGTCGCCAAAGCTAGCTCCGAAAGATACCTTGCTTCCCGATTACTCAGACCGTCCCAAGGGGCGGTCTTTTCGTATGTGCGGTAATTAGAGATTGCGCTGGCAAAGGCACAGCGTCGCAAATCCAGCAATTCGGGCCTACACCTCATAAAATCATGGGCATCAGGTTGGTAGCTTCTGACAGATAGCTTTGAGTGCCCAGAAGCTCTTTGGACCGGATTTGAGGACAACTCGGCCACAATTCGGGACCACCTGAGGTTTAACCATACTGATAGCTCTCGGTGTATATCGCAAAAATTTTCGACTAGTTTGCAACCCTGCGTTGATGTTTTGAGTTACAGGAACCTTGAGTATGAACACGATCAAATTTCTTATGATCGCAGCTTTCGCGACGTCGCCACTTTCTGCACATGCCATCACACTCAACAACGGAACCGTTGAGCTCTGCAATTGTGCGGTTGATCAGAACAACTTGCAAACCGGAGACGAATACGTCGTCAGCAGTAGCGAGTTTAAAGGCAATGACGGGCAAGACTTTGACGTGCTCTTCCAAGTCATCGGCACTGGCGGCGCTGTCAACGGCATGGGCACCGAGTTTCCTTACCTCCTGGCGAGCGCGTTCAATATTCGCGGGGTAAATCGCTATATCCATCTGCGTGTCACCACCATCGCAGACGGGGGCACGGGGATCGGTGACCAGGTTTCTGTTGCAGGTCTCAAATCTGTACTGATCGAAGATATTGACAGCAACTCTTCGCAAAACTTCACCGATGTTGCGGGTGTTAATCTGACACAGCTCACTCTCGGCAGTGCGCTTGAAGCCATGGGCTTTGAAATCGATCCAGAGTTGGATCCAGGTGCGCCCACCGTTGGCTTCAACTACGCCCGTGCCGCCAAAACGGGGAGTGGTGATTGGAAAGGTGTCGGAAACGTTGCGAACGCGCCGGAGTTCACCGCAACTTACGATGCGACTGGCATTTCACAGTTTGATTTTGTGTGGGGCGCGACGGGGCCCGTCACAGCTGAACTCACGCGCGGCTGGGAAGTGAAGTTTGAGGTGGCGCCTGTGCCTCTGCCTGCCGGGGCGCTGCTTGCGCTGAGCGGGCTTGGGGCACTTGCAGGTCTGCGCCGGATGCGCCGCAGCTGATTGACCGCTCAAGGTGGTGTTTTTTGGAGGCCGTCCTTCTGGGCGGCCTTTCCTGTTGTGTCCCGCTTCACTGCGAGTTGCGCGCGCGGAGCGCTATGAAACCAGCGATGCCCGCGAGCATCAGGGGGAGGGCCGCGGGCAAGGGTACTGGCGCAGGTGCCGTGACATATCCCGGTTTGAGGAAAACCTCGTTCCGAGATCCGGCATCTTTCCAGCCCGAATTGCCGCCACTGGCTTTGTCGTATTTGGGATTGATCCGCAAAGACCCAGCAATGCTGAACCCATCTGCGAAACCAGGGGCGTAAAGCACCAGTTCTTCGAACTGACCGACCGCGCTCGTTTCGGCAGTGATATCGACAGCCACGCCATTGATCTTTTCGATTTCAACCATAGCAAGGCCTTTTGAGGCGATGGCGAGGGCATTGCCGGTCATCAAGCCGCCAGTGGTCCAGCTCAGGCTCGGCAAGGACGGCTTTGGGCCACCGGCGTCCCATATCCAAAACGCTGCGTTGCCTGGATCAACAGACCCGTAGCCGCCATAAATCAGCTCAAAATCGAAGAGCGTTGGGTTGGTATGGTTGCCCCAAGCATTCTGAGCCTGCGCAAAGCCGCCGTTGGTGCTGGTGGCAGGTCCCAAACCGAGTTCCCAGTCGCCACGCGTGCCGGATTTGCCAGCGCGGAGCTCCAGCCCGTGGACACCGGTGGGGGTCGGAAAGCCGGCAAAGCTATCGCCGATGTCCGTTCCGGTCACATTGATGACCGTTGCACATGCTGCAAAAGGTGCCGCTGCCACAAAGGCCGCTGTGATCAAAGACTTTATCATGGGCCTTGCTCCCCTAAAAACTGAGCCCCCGGTGGGCGTTCTTGTCAGAACTGGGGAGCGACGTAGGGGAAACGATATGATTTAAGGAAAGTCTGTTTTTGTCTTGGGACAGCGTGCGACCATAAACTGCCCCAACGACACGGCCTTGGGTCGGATCGCGCGCGCAGAGCTCAAGATCGTCCTAAGGCAGGACCTCTACTTCTTCCAAAAACCGGACCTTACCAATGTAGGGCTGGTTGCGATTGCGCTGCGCAAAATCGATACCGTAGCCCACCACAAACTCATCGGGGATCTCAAAGCCAATCCAATCGGCGGTGAAATTCACTTCACGCCTGGCGGGTTTGTCGAGCAAAACAATGCTGCGCAAGGTCTTAGGATTTCGCGCCTTAAGAAGCGTCACAACATGAGACAGAGTAAAGCCAGTATCCACAAGGTCCTCGACCACCAACACATCGCGACCGCTGATTTCGCCGCGAAGATCCTTTAAGATGCGCACCTCACGGCTCGACTCCATCCCATCGCCATAGCTTGAGGCCTCGATGAAATCGACCTCGATCACCTTGTCGATCTCGCGCACCAAATCCGCGATGAACACGAAGGACCCTCGCAAAAGCCCCACAACCACCAATTTATCAACATCTCTGTAGTAGGCCTCGATTTCGCGCGCGAGCGCCTCAACCCGGGCGGCGATCGTCTTGGCTGAGATCATCTTGTCAATGACATAGGCGGGATCGGGCATTGGGTCCCCTTGATTTTACCGATTGCCTCTCCGATATGCGCCTGCACCACGCCTTTGGACAAGGCTTCAAACGAAAGGACAGCGATGCCCACCCATTCCGATGCACGTGTGCTGCCATATTCGGCGCAGCAGATGTATGATCTGGTAGCGGATGTGGCGTCCTACCCACGCTTTTTGCCATGGTGCGCTGCGGCACGGGTCCGATCCATCACGCCAAGGGGCGATGTCCAGATCATGGATGCCGATCTGATCATCTCGTTCAAAGTCTTTAGAGAACGCTTCGGCAGCCGCGTGACTTTGGAGCCGGAAGAGAAAACCATCCTTACCGAGTACATCGACGGGCCGTTCAAATACATGAAGTCACGCTGGCATTTCGAGGACCGAGATGATGGCACTTGCGATGTCAGCTTTTTTGTCGATTTCGAGTTTAAGAACCAAATTCTGCAAGGGGTGATTGGGATCGTGTTCAACGATGCCATGCAGCGCATTGTCCAGGCGTTCGAAAGCCGTGCCGCCGATTTATACGGACGCGCCGCTGGGGAGTGATCTGATCAAAAGATCTAACGCATGCTGCACCGTTGCGGCGCGCACTTCTGACCGGCCGATCGCCCCATAATCAATGGTTTCAGAAAGCGTCGCTGCGCCTGTTGCGGCGAGTGCAAAGCAAACCCGGCCTTCGGGTTTGAACTCTGATCCTCCAGGCCCCGCGATACCGCTGACAGCGACGGCGCGGTCAGCCATGGATCGGGCCAACGCGCCTTCAGCCATTTCGCGCGCGACCTCTTCTGAAACGGCACCGTGGGATGCTAAACTCTCCGAAGCCACGCCCAGCATCTCTTGTTTGGCTTGGTTGGTATAGGTGACA
Source organism: Pseudomonadota bacterium (assembly GCA_038751255.1). GTDB lineage: Bacteria > Pseudomonadota > Alphaproteobacteria > Rhodobacterales > Rhodobacteraceae > JANSYP01. The sequence continues at coordinate 47,092 of JBCDGN010000017.1, read as the reverse complement.
AAGCCACGGTCGAATATGGCACTAGAGCCGGGCACCTCGGTGATCGCCCCAGCGATCAGCCCAGCGGTGCAGCTTTCGGCTGTTGCGATCATCACACCCGCCGCCTTGGCCTGAGCCAACAGAGTTTCTGCGCTCATATCCCGATCACTCCATGGGCGATGAAGGCCGCCAGCGCGACGCAGATCGCCGCGAGCACGCCCGCGATCACATCATCGAGCATCACGCCCAAAGCACCGGGCAGTCGGTCGGCCCAGCCAACCGGTCCGGGTTTCCAAATATCAAAGAGACGGAAAAGCAGAAAGGCCCCGACCCAGCCTGGCCAGGGAAAGAGCCAAGGATCGACCCCAGCTTTGCCTAGGCCGTAAGAGATCGGCCAGAGCGCGATCCATTGGCCGGCAACTTCGTCGATGATGATCTCTCCTGCATCATGGGTGCCGGTGCGCGCTTCTTCTGCGCGGGCGGCCCACCAGCCCAGGATGCTGACACCTAGTGTTGCAAAAACAAGCAGCGCGAAGCCACCAAGCCCGTGCAGCAAATAGCCTACGGGCAGGGCCGCGAACGAGCCATAGGTTCCGGGCGCGCCAGGCAGCCTTCCGATCCCACCAACCGTCGCGATGGCCTGCGATGGGCTCATCCCGAAACCAAAGTCACGTTGGTGAGCGCAGCGATGCCTTCTTCCCGACCGGTAAACCCGAGCCGCTCGGACGTGGTGGCCTTCACACTGATCCGATCCAGCGGCAAGTCCATGATCTCTGACAATGACGCCCGCATCGCCGCCGCATTGGGGCCGATCTTGGGCCGTTCGCAGATGATAGTGCAGTCAAGATTGGCGATCTGAAACCCACGCGATCCAGCCAGATCAATGGCGTGTCTGAGAAAGATATCGCTGGCGGCCCCTTTCCACTGAGGATCGGATGGCGGGAAATGCTGACCGATATCGCCCTCTGCAAGCGCGCCATAGATCGCATCGGTGATCGCATGCATTGCCACATCCGCATCGCTATGGCCTTTCAATGCCATGCTGTGGGGTACGGCGACGCCGCAAAGCATCACGTGATCGCCGGGCTCAAAGGCATGCACGTCAAAACCGTTGCCGCACCGGATCTCCATCGCCTGTGTTGCCTCCTGTGACCGTCGTTTTATGATCTCTGCCGCCCGCGCGAAATCCGTGGCGTGGGTGATTTTGAGATTTTGCTCTTCACCATCGGTGATCGCCACGTGGAGCCCTTGGGCGAGGGCGACCTCCACATCGTCTGCCGCACCACCCGCATGGGCAGCGTGAGCGGCTCGTATCGCTGGCACCCGAAAGCCTTGAGGGGTCTGTGCCCGAAAGAGCCCCGAACGATCCGCAGCGGCAGTCACAAAGCCATCCGCGCCACGCCACAACGCATCAACCACAGGCAGGGCAGGGGCTGCCCCGTCATGGGTGTCAAGCGCAGACAAAACGCCGTCGATGACCGCGTGGGACACCAAAGGACGGGCTGCGTCATGGATCAGGACGGCATCGCTGTCGGAACCAAGCGCTTCCAATCCCGCTTTGACAGAGGCATCGCGGGTCGCTCCGCCAAGCGTTCGTGTGAGCGATAAGTTCGGCGGCACTGTCACAAGAGTGTCGAATAACTGAGCATCGTCAGGATGCAGGACCACGACGGCTTCTTGGATGCGCCTGTGGCTGGCGAAGACCTCAAGCGTGACCTGAAGAACTGGGCTGTCGATAAGATTCTGATATTGTTTTGGAATACTGCCGCCTGCACGGTTGCCACGCCCGGCTGCAACGATCAGAACACTTGCGGTCATACTGGCGGGCTCCCTTCTTGAGATCCCCTAACCTTTCCTGGAACGGGTGACAATCCGGGCAGATCACCCCTCGCTGTCGCATAATATTTAGGCAATTGCCGAAATTTTTTGAAATGCTCTTGCTCGGCAATTGCACCGACCGTGTATGCAAGATACCGCAGGTAAAAGTTGCGTAAGGATTGAGCAGTTGAGCATTCAAGTGGCAGGGTTGAGCCTCGACCCTCCGGTATTTCTGGCACCAATGGCCGGAATAACCGATTTGCCGTTTCGCCAGCTTGTCCAAAGCTTCGGCGCAGGCCTGGTCGTGAGCGAGATGGTGGCCAGCCAAGAGATGGTCCAGGCCAAGCCCGGCGTCCGGGAACGGGCGGCACTGGGGCTTGGAAAGACGGGCTTGACCTCGGTCCAATTGGCAGGCCGCGAGGCCTATTGGATGTCCGAAGCCGCGCGCCGGGTGGAAGCCGATGGGGCAGCGCTTTTCGATATAAATATGGGCTGTCCCGCAAAGAAAGTCGTCGGCGGATTGTCAGGATCGGCGCTGATGCGCGATCCCGATCATGCGCTCAGCCTTGTCGAAGCGGTGGTTAGCGCTGTGTCGGTGCCGGTCACGCTGAAAATGCGGCTCGGGTGGGATGATGACAGCCACAACGCGCCCGAAATTGCGCGCCGCGCCGAAGCTGCTGGGATTGCAATGGTCACAATTCATGGTCGCACGCGCTGTCAATTCTACAAGGGCCGCGCCAACTGGGCCGCGATTCACGCAGTTGTGGACGCCGTGTCGGTCCCGGTCATTGCCAATGGCGATATCGTCTCTACTTCGTCGGCGGATGAGGCGCTGGAAAAATCTCGCGCCGCCGGGGTGATGATCGGTCGTGGAGCGCAGGGCGCGCCCTGGATCTTGGCCGAGATCGCAGCGGGACTTGCGGGGAAAGCTCCGCCCAAGCGTCCCACCGGTCGTGCTTTGTCCGACCTTGTTGCTTCCCACTACGAGGCCATGCTGTCCTTCTATGGCCTGCCCCTTGGGCTCCGCGTCGCGCGCAAGCACCTTGGTTGGTACATGGATCGCGCAAGCACCGAAGGGGCTCTGAGAAAAGAGCTTTTGACTGCGGCAGCGCCTGCGCGAGTTCATCGCTTGCTGCCAGATGCACTCGCACCTAGCGAGGCCTTGGCCGCATGAACCCGATGAAGACAGAAGACTGGGGCCGGACACTTTGGAACTCACTGCCGATCCCTGGCTTTATCTTAGACAATCGCGATGTGATCATTGAGACCACCCCGGCGGCGGAAGCCTTCCTAAACATTTCCGCACGCAGTCTTCGCGGCTATTCGGTCTGGGACAAGCTTACGATCGACGCGCCCCTGGAAGAAGCCTTTGCGCGGGTACGCCGCGACGAATCTGGTCTGTTCATAAACAATGTCGATGTGGGTGGTGGCAATAAACCGCCCGTCCAATGCAATATCCAAATCGGTGTGATGTCCGATCAGCCCGATATGGTTCTATTGCTCCTAGAGCCGCGCCAGATTGCGGATCGGATGGACCGAGCGCACTCGGTCAAATCGGCTGCGAAATCTGCCATCGGTATGGCCGAGATGTTGGCGCACGAGATCAAGAACCCACTCGCGGGAATCACCGGGGCGGCACAGCTTTTGTCGATGAATATCACCGGAGAAGATCGGGAAATGACCGATCTTATCGTGTCTGAAACCCGGCGAATTCTCAAGCTGTTGGAGCAGGTCGAGCAATTCGGCAATCTTCAGCCCCCCAATCGGCGGTCCTATAACCTGCATGATCTCTTGGACCGCGCGCGCAGATCCGCAGTCGTCGGATTTGCGGCGCATATGAATATCATTGAGGATTACGACCCCTCGCTGCCACACACATGGGTCGATGGCGATCAGATGCTGCAGGTGTTCCTCAATCTGCTCAAGAACGCCGCTGAAGCAGGCAAAGAGCGCGGGACGATCCGTATCCGAACCTTCTACGAGCTGCGCCTCCGCGTGCGACGCCCCGATGGAACCGGACGCGCATTGCCGTTGCAGGTGGAGATCATCGACGATGGCCCAGGGCTGCCACCCGAAATCGAAAGTCAGATCTTTGACCCATTTGTGTCTGGTCGGGAAAACGGCACAGGGCTGGGACTGGCGCTCGTTTCAAAGATAATTTCAGAACATGATGGTTGGATAGGCGTGGAAAGTGTGCCGGGACGAACTGTGTTCCGCATCTCTTTGCCCGTTGCGCCAAGCACTGAGGAGACCGAGTGATGGATGGCACGATCCTTGTCGCAGATGATGACCGGACAATCCGCACGGTTTTGACCCAGGCGCTGACCCGCGCGGGGTGTAAGGTCCATGCCACATCCTCGCTGATGACACTGATGCGATGGGTGGAAGAGGGCAAAGGTGATCTGGTGATCTCGGATGTGGTGATGCCCGATGGCAATGGATTGGAGGCACTGCCGAAAATTAGCGAAGAACGCCCCGGGCTGCCGGTGATCGTGATCTCAGCTCAGAACACGATCATGACCGCGATCCAGGCGGCTGAGGCGGATGCTTTCGATTACTTGCCCAAACCCTTCGATCTGCCTGATCTGATGAAACGGGCCGCCCGTGCCTTAGAGGTGAAGCGCCGTGTCCCAGTCCAGCGCGACGCCCCAGAGCGCAATGCCGATGATCTTCCGCTTGTGGGTCGCACACCAGCAATGCAAGCGCTCTACCGGTTGGTGGCACGCGTGATGAATACCGAGCTGACCGTTTTGGTCACGGGTGAGAGCGGCACGGGGAAATCCCTGATCGCGCGGGCGATCCATGATTTCAGCGATCGTCGGACAATGCCCTTTATCGTGGCCTCGGCCTCTGATCTGGCCGGTGTTGATGGTCCCGCGACGGTGATTGCCCGCGCGCGGGGCGGATCGATCCTCTTTGACGAGGTGGGGGATCTGGATGCCGATGCGCAGGCGCGCATTGTTCGGATGCTTGACAGTTTTGGCGATCCTGCGCCCCGCGTCATGGCAACCTCTCAGGGCGATCTTTCGCGCAAGATGGAAGAGGGGGCCTTTCGCCAAGACCTCTTCTACCGATTGGGTGGGGTCACGATCAATGTACCTGCCTTACGTGAGCGGGTGGACGACATCCCGCTGCTAGCGGAACACTTCCTAGCACGCTGCGAATCTGATGGCGGCACATCTCGGCGTTTTTCCGAAGATGCTCTGGAGATGATCCGCGCCTATAGCTGGCCTGGCAATGTCCGCCAGTTGGAAAACACCATTCGGCGCTTGGTGGTGACCAACTCCGAGGATGAGATCGCTCGAGGCGAAATCGATCAGGTCTTGGGCAATCAACCGGCGATGCATCCCGCCCTAGGCCGGGTCGATAGCGAGAAGCTTTCACTCTCGGTCGCGAAGCATCTTCGGCGCTATTTTGACTTGCATGGCGGTATGTTGCCACCTCCGGGGCTCTATCAAAGGATCCTCAAAGAGGTAGAATTGCCGCTGATCGAAATTGCGCTCGATGCCACCGGTGGCAATCAAGCGAAATGCGCCGACCTTTTGGGGATCAACCGCAATACGCTGCGGAAGAAGATCACCGATCTCGACATCAGGGTGACGCGACGCCGCAAGCTGATGTAAAATCGCAACAGATGTGTTGCAATTCCGTGCCGAAAGGCGCATCCTCGCTGCACGACACCGCCTAATCCCGGGAGAGTTGAGGCCGGCATGAGTGCAGAGATTGGGGCCGCGCTAAACCGTTACGGCCCATTCCGCTCTAAACGTCGGGCGCAAACCGCGGCCATGCTGGCGTTGGTCCTCATGGGACCGTTGCTTGCGATCGCGACGTTCTTGGTCTTGGGTCCGTTGGATGTCGGCGCCTCGGATCTTGAGCTGCGCCTCGTTCTCTTGGCCGACTTTGTCTATGTGCTGACCCTGGCGACGCTGGTCTTCCACCGGATCGTCAAAATCATTGCTGCTCGGCGCGCACATTCCGCAGGCGCGCGGCTGCATTTACGCTTGGCAGCGGTGTTTTCGCTGGTCGCACTCGTTCCGACCGTATTGGTTGCAGTGTTTGCAGGCATGACGCTCAACATCGGGCTTGAGGGTTGGTTTTCTGAGCGTGTGCGCGATGTGGTCGGCGCTTCGCTGGAAGCCGCAGAGGCCTATAAGGAGGAACATCAACGCGATCTGGCCACCGATGCAGAGGCCGTCGCGAGGCTCTTGGACCGTCGGAATGATAGCAGCTTTTTGATGACCGATGGCGATCTGCGCCTGATCCTCGCGCAGGTACAGGGCCAAGTCCAACGCGGTCTGAAAGAAGCCTATGTGATCGATGGGCTGGGCGATATCAAAGCGCGCGGAGATGCGTCTTATCTCTTTGGGTTTGAACAGCCGGCCCCTTACCATCTGGCTCAGGCGCGTGACGGTGAAACTGTCATTATTGCGGATTGGGACAATAACGAGTTTCGCGCTTTGGTGCGCTTGGGATCTTTCGTGGACCGCTACCTTTATCTGTCCCGCATTGTGGATGGCCAGCTTCTGTCGCTCTTGGACGAAACTCAACAGTCGGCGATCCTCTACCAACAGCTTGAACAGCAACGTGGACGGCTCTTGTTTGAGTTCGGAGTTTTGTATTTCGGGTTCGCAGTGATCCTGATCTTGGCCTCGATTTGGCTGGGGCTTTGGTTGGCCGAGCGTTTGTCGCGTCCCGTGGGGCGCCTGGCAGAGGCAGCGCAGAATGTCGGTCAAGGCAATCTCGATATCCAAGTGCGAGAAAGCAAAGGCGACGATGAAATCGCAACGCTCGGTCGGATCTTTAATCAGATGACCCGGCAGTTGAAGCGCCAGCGTGATAGTCTGTTGGATAGCAACCGGCGCAGCGAAGAACGTCGTCGCCTGTTCGACTCGGTCTTGGGCTCCATCACGTCTGGCGTTCTGGCGCTCGATGCAGAGGCGCGAGTTGAGTTGGTCAACAAATCCGGCGCGCAGCTTCTTTATTTTGAAGAGACCGATGTGGCGGGGGAAAACCTGTCCACGTTGGTGCCAGAGTTTGCTGAATTGCTCGAGGCGTTTCGCCGGAGCCCCGCAAATGACAGCCAACATGAAATCACGATGCATCGCGGAGGCTATGACAGCCGGATCTTGGTGCGCTTTGCGCTCCGCCGGGCAAGAACGGGTGAGATTGAAGGGTATGTGATTGCTTTTGATGACGTCACCGATTTGGTCACCGCGCAGCGTATGGCCGCTTGGGGCGATGTGGCGCGTCGGATCGCGCATGAGATCAAGAACCCGTTGACGCCGATTCAGCTGTCTGCAGGGCGTATCAAACGCAAATTTGCGCGCCATCTGGATGACGAACAAGCCGATGCTTTGGAAAGGCTCACAGATGTCATTGTGCGCCAAACCGAGGATCTGCGCAGGATCGTGGACGAGTTTTCGCGCTTTGCGCGGATGCCGCAACCCGATCAGAGCCATCAAGATTTCTCACAAGTGGTCCGTGACGCGGTGCTTTTGCAACAGGCCGATGGCGACAGCGTCACCGTCAGCGCTGATATGCCCGAGGCCGCCGTGATGGCTGAGATCGACACCACGCTGATGTCTCAGGCGCTGACAAATCTGATCAAAAATGCCGCGGAGGCTGCAACAGAATTTGCAGACGCTCCCGCAGGTCACAAACCAGAAGTCAGGCTCACCTTAGAGGCAGCAGCGGATGGGGTGACCTTGTCGGTCTCCGATAACGGCCCGGGGTTTCCACCGAACCGAAGCCGGTTGTTCGAGCCCTATGTAACGACACGCGAGAAGGGCACCGGACTAGGCCTGCCCATCGTGAAGAAAATCGTGGAAGACCATGGCGGACGCATCAGTTTGGAAGATGCTGCACGCTTCACCGAAGACCAAGAAAAGTCGGGCGCCAAAGTGGTGATCTGGCTTCCGAAAGATCATGGACACAAGGCACAGGCAGCAGAATAAGCCGCGCGATAAGGAACAAGGGGCAGGGCGATGGCAGATATTTTAATTGTCGATGATGAACGCGATATTCGAGAACTGATTGCGGACATCTTGGAAGATGAAGGCTTTACCACCCGACTTGCGGGCACCTCGGGCGAGTGCCTCAATGAGTTGGCGGATCAGACACCGTCGCTGATGATCCTCGACATATGGCTCAAAGACAGCGACATGGATGGGATCGATATCCTTTCCAAGGTCAAACGCGAAACACCGCAGGTTCCGGTGGTCATCATCTCGGGCCATGGGAATATTGAAATCGCCGTCGCTGCGATCAAACAGGGCGCCTATGATTTCATTGAGAAGCCCTTCAACATCGATCAGCTCCTGGTGGTCATCCGACGCGCGATGGAAACCTCGCGTCTGCGTCGTGAGAACACGGAATTGCGCCGCGGTGATTCCGCCAGCATCGATCTGATCGGCTCTAGCCAGCCCTTTCGCTTGTTCAAATCACAGCTCGACAAAGTGACCAAATCCAATGGCCGCGTGTTGCTTACTGGCGCACCGGGATCCGGCAAGGAAACGGCTGCGCGGTATCTTCATAGCCATTCGCACAGGGCCGCGGGCGCTTTCATTACGTTGAACTGCGCGAGCGTCGATGCGGCGCATATGGAAAAGCTGCTCTTCGGCTCTGAACTGCAGGGGCAGCCAGTGCAGCCCGGGTTGTTGGAGCAGGCCGATGGCGGCACGCTTTACCTCGATGAGATCGGCGACATGCCTGCCGACACCCAGGCAAAGATCCTCCGCGTCTTGGTCGATCAACAATTCCAACGGGTGGGCGGCACCAGCCGGGTCAGCGTCGATGTGCGCATCATTTCGAGCACCGCGCGCGATCTGGAAGCTGAAATTTCCCAGGGCCGCTTTCGGCAAGAGCTTTATCACCGCCTGAATGTGGTCCCGATCCACGTGCCTGCGCTGGAAGAACGCCGTGCCGATATTCCGGCCCTCGCGGAGGGTTTTATTGAGCGGTTCAATGAAAGCGACGGTCTGCCGAAACGCACGCTGTCGGATGAGGCCTCTGCGCTTTTGCAGACGATGCAATGGCCGGGAAACGCAAGACAATTGCGCAACGTGATAGAGCGCGTGTTGATCCTTGGGCCCGATAGCGGGGATATTGCAGCGAGCGAAATGCCTGGGAACCGCGCAGAGGAAAGCGAAGAAAACCGGGTCGTTCTCGCGGGGCCGATCACCCAATTGCCACTGCGTGAGGCGCGGGAGATGTTTGAACGTGAGTACCTGCTGACCCAGATCAATCGCTTTGGCGGGAACATCTCGCGCACCGCCAACTTCGTTGGGATGGAGCGCTCTGCCTTGCACCGAAAGCTTAAATCGCTCAGCGTTGTCACAGCGACCAAAGCTGGGGCCCGCGTCGCCACCGTAGAGACCTCGTCGGAAAGCTGACCCTTTACAGGGTGGAGACAAGCCCATGAACTTTATCATCTGCGGTGCGGGTCAGGTGGGCTGGCAGATTGCCCGGCATCTCTCCGGTGAACGCAATGATGTCACGGTTGTCGACAACAACCCTTCGCTGGTGCGCCGTGCAACTGATACGCTTGATGTCAAAGGGATTGCCGGTTTTGCCTCTTACCCAGACGTGCTTGAAAAAGCGGGAGCAGAGGATGCGGATATGGTTATTGCCGCAACCCATTCTGACGAAGTGAACATGGTCACTTGTCAGGTGGCCCATTCGATTTTCTCAGTGCCGCGCAAGATCGCCAGGTTGCGCGCCCAAAGCTATCTTTCGGCAATCGACAGCAATCTTTATCGTCGCGACCACTTGCCCATCGATGTGGTGATCAGTCCGGAGAAAGAGGTTGCGCAGGCGGCGTTGAAGCGACTGGCGATCCCGGTGGCCTTCGATACTGAGGGGTTTCTCAACGACCAAGTCACATTGATCGGCATCGCGCTTGAGAGCGAGTGTCCGGTGCTCAATACGCCGCTGCGCCAGCTTCGTGATCTGTTTTCGACCCTGCGCGTTATGGTGGTGGGCATTCGGCGGGAAGGCACGCTCTTTACCCCCGATGGTGGGGATCACCTGATGGCCGGCGATGAGATCTATATTTTTTCACATCGCGACGATGTCGACCGCACGTTGGAGATTTACGGCAAATCGACAGAGCGCCGATCCCGGGTGGTGATTGTGGGCGGCGGCAATGTGGGGCTTGCTGTGGCGCGTGAACTTGAGGCGCAGGCCAGCCGGATACGCGTGAAAATGATCGAACGAAACCGAGACTATGCCGAGCGTGCGGCTGACATCTTAGAGCGGACGATTGTCCTCAACGGCGATGGCCTGAGCACAGAACTATTAGATGAAGCCAATATCGACCGCGCCGATGCGATCTTAACACTGACCGATGACGACAAGACCAATCTTCTGGCGGCCGTGAGGGCAAAATCCGTAGGCTCGCCCATGGCGATCAGCCTTATCAACGATCTCAGCCTCTTGCCGTTGCTCGGTCCGCTAGAGATAGACGCCTATATCAACCCGCGCTCCACCACAGTGTCTTCGATCTTACGCCATGTGCGCCATGGCCGGGTACGGGGGGTCTATTCGATTGGGGATGCGGAGGCAGAAGTGATCGAGGCGCAAGTTCTCGGCACGTCTGAGATTTCAGGTCAGATTGTGCGCGAGGTCGATTTCCCGGAAAGTGCGCTTTTGGGCGCTGTGAAACGCGGGGATGAGATCTTTTTTCCCAAAAGCACCAGCCGCATCGAAGAGGGCGATATTATCACGGTCTTCGCACTATCGGCTGACATTCCAGAGGTCGAGCGCCTGTTGCAGGTCTCGGTGGACTTCTTCTGACCTGGTTTTCCACCTTCCTGTCGCGCCTGCCGATTCTGGTGATCTTGGCCTGTATCGGCACATTGACCATGTTTCCGGTCGCCTTTCATGCCGTAACCATCGACGACTACGTGACGGCGCGCCCGTTTTTCTATGGCGGGGTCGTCTTGACCGGGGTTTGTCTCCTGGTGGGCCTTGCCGCACAAACCTGGCGCATCCGAAAACCTGTGCGGGCTGTTCTTTTGACCATCGTGGGCACCTATCTGGTGCTGCCGGCTATTCTTGCCTTGCCTTTGATTGAGACGGTGCATGGGTTGAGCTTTCTCGATGGTTATTTCGAGATGCTGTCAAGCCTGACGACCACAGGCGCCACGCTTCTGGATCAACCCGTCTTGGTGCCACAATCGGTGCATTTGTGGCGCGTACTGATTGCCTGGCTGGGCGGATTGATGATCTGGGTTTCGGCCATCGCGCTTCTCGCCCCATTGCGCTTGGGTGATTTTGAGCTGATGGCAAGCCGTGTGCGCAAAGGTCAAACGGGGTCGGGCTACACCGGACTGCAAGAGCCGAGGACCCGTCTGGCCCAACACGCTTGGGAACTCGCTCCGATCTATCTCGGTCTCACCATGATCCTGTGGATCTTGTTGTTGCTGTCGGGCGAGGATCCTTTCGTGGCCTTTTGCCATGCCATGTCAACGCTCGCGACCAGCGGTATCTCCCCCATCGGCGGGTTGGAGACCGCCACATCGGGTCGTATCGGCGAGGCCGCGATTGCAGGGTTTTTTGTCTTTGCCATCGTGCGCCGCAGTTTCACCAAAGACATGACCTCTAATCTTGGCACCCCGTTTTGGCGCGAGCCGGAATTGCGTGCGGCGGGTTTCATCATCTTTCTTCTAACGACGTTCTTAATCCTGCGCCATTGGGTGGCCATCGATGTGGTCAGCAGTCCGCGCGGCGGCTATGCCTTTTTGACCGCCGCTTGGGGCAGTCTGTTTACCTCATTGTCGTTTCTGACAACCACGGGTTTTGTGTCGCTCGATTGGGGCACGGCGCAGATTTGGTCGGGGCTGACGACGCCAGGGTTGATTCTGTTGGGGCTCGCGCTGATCGGCGGCGGTGTGGCAACGACGGCTGGCGGAGTGAAGCTCCTGCGGGTGTATATCCTTTATCATCAGGGCCAGCGTGAAATGTCGCTTTTGGTCCATCCCTCCTCCGTTGCCAGTCTTGGCACCAAAGAACGCGCGATACTGCCGCAAAACGCCATGATAGCTTGGGTGTTTTTCATGACTTTTGGGATCTCGATATGCGCAACAATGCTCGCTCTGACCGCCTTGGGCGTTGATTTCGAAGCGGCCTGCGTTCTTGCGATTGCCGCACTCAGCACAACAGGTCCGTTGATAGTCCATGCCCCAGATGAGGTGATTTCATTGTCGACATTGCCCGATCTGGCAAAAATAGTCCTCTGTATTGCGATGATCCTTGGGCGTTTGGGGACCTTAACCATCGTGGCTTTGCTGAACCCCGGGTTCTGGCGCGTTTGACCGACTTGGCAGAAATGCCGCAATCGCGAAAACTCTGTCGCATTTGCTGGAGACGGCACTAGAATAGGCCGCGTACAGCGACCATACTATGTGCGTTAGTGTGACGGCGCGGCCAAAACAAAGGCAATAACAATGGCATCGGACAGCAAAAACCTCCAAGACGCCTTTCTTAATCATGTACGGAAGACCAAGGTCCCGGTCACGATTTTTTTGATCAATGGCGTGAAACTTCAAGGTGTGATCACCTGGTTCGACAACTTTTGTGTGTTGCTGCGCCGTGATGGTCAGTCTCAGCTCGTGTATAAACACGCGATCTCGACCATCATGCCAAGCCAGCCCATATCGCTTTACGAGGGTGAAACCTGACCGCGCCTCATCTGACAGAGATCCCTGACACACCTGCCTGGGTTCTCCACCCCGATTTACGCCAAGACCGGTTGCGACGCGCCCCTGAGTTCGCGTTGGACGAAGCCACGGCGCTCGCGCGCGCACTGCCCGGCATTGAGTTGCGCGGGCAAGAGATCGTGCCTGTCCCAAAAGCACGACCAGGTCAGCTTTTCGGAGAAGGGACAATTGACCGGCTGGGCGCGCAGTTCAAAAGCGCTGGCATCGAGTTGGTTCTGATCGATGGCCCTGTCAGCCCGGTGCAGCAGCGCAACCTGGAACGGGAATGGCGGGTGAAAATCCTCGACCGGACATCGCTGATCCTAGAGATTTTCGCCGATCGTGCCCGCACGCGGGAAGGTGTTTTGCAGGTGGAACAAGCAGCACTGGCCTATCAAAGGACCCGGCTCGTGCGCGCGTGGACCCACTTGGAACGCCAACGGGGTGGCCTAGGCTTTGTCGGGGGCCCAGGAGAAACACAGATCGAGGCCGACCGCCGTGCCATCGATGACGCGATAAATCGCATCAAACGGCAACTGACCAAAGTGACAAAGACCCGCGACTTGCACCGAACAGCGCGCAAGAAGGTGCCTTATCCTGTGGTTGCGTTGGTGGGCTACACCAACGCGGGCAAGTCGACGCTCTTCAATCGGTTGACCGGGGCGGAAGTGATGGCCAAAGATATGCTCTTTGCCACGCTCGATCCAACCATGCGGGCGCTCGATCTGCCGCAAGGTCTTCAAGTCATCCTATCCGATACAGTGGGATTTATCAGCGATCTGCCGACCGAGCTTGTCGCGGCCTTCCGCGCCACCTTGGAAGAGGTTCGCGCCGCCGATCTGATCCTGCATGTGCGCGACATCTCTCATCCCGAGACAGAAGCGCAGGCCGAGGATGTGCGCGGCATCCTGGAGGCGCTCGGCGTTCCCGAAGACCGCCCGCACTTGGAGGTCTGGAACAAGCTTGATTGCCTCTCGCCCGAGCTCGCCCAAGCCGCGCAATCGCGGGCAGATCGCAATGGCGCGGTCTATCTCATTTCGGCCCTGTCAGGAGCAGGGATTGATCCGTTGATGGCGCGGCTGTCCACCGAACTGAGCGATCCTGCCGAGCCGGCCGAACTTACGCTCTCCTATGAGGACGGCCGAAAACGTGCTTGGCTTTTCGACAACGGATTGGTCGAAAAAGAACGCAATTGCGATGCCGGTTACCAGTTGCAGGTAAGTTGGACGGCACGGCAACGCGCGGCGTTCGAAGCACTCTAGGCCAGTGTCGCAGACAGCGCTGAGCCATTGTGCGCCTGGCGCGGGACCTCAATTTCCCTCTGGGATCAGATAGGTGGTGCCAACGGACGCGGCACGCGCCAACGAAGGATCGAGGGACATGGTGACGTAATCGCCGCGGCGCCAAAGTTCGCTGAGATTGTCGTAAAACCGGGACAGTGGATGGCCCGATTGCCCCGTTGAGATCACGAAAACCGAACTGTCGGGATCGGCCAAATCGTAAACCCCGCGATAGGCCGCCCCATGGGAATTGAAGAACGGATTTTGGCCCCCACCGCTGGTTGCACCTCGCATCAAGGTATGATCGCCCCCCGAGGTCGATTGCCGAATGTTCACGAACCAATTTAGTCCCGGCAGACTGCCTAAAACCGGATGATCATGGGTGGCCTGATGGGCATCGCCCCAATGGAGCGCCTCGAGGTTTTGGCCATAGCGTTCGTCCAGCCAGATGAGTGCATCGTCAAGCGCAAGGCGCGCCATCTCGGCACAGGCTTCTTGGCCACGAGAGGGGGCAACATCGCACCAAGCTGACGCGCCATCGACATCGCGAAACACCCGCTCGAGAAACAGTGGATCGGGCCGTGTGAATTCCGCAGCGAGCTCCGCACCCAACTCGTCGCGGATCAGCCGTTGTTGCAGCGCGCGCATCCAAGCCTCATAAATCAAAGGCTGCGGCAGGTGTTCGTTCATCTCACCATTCCACTCCGCCAGAAGGTCAAGCGCTTCGCGCCGCTGACGATCCATGGTGCCGACAGGTGCAGCCTCGTCCTGAAACCAGAGTTCCGCAGCCACAAGCGGCAGCAGACTGCGCGCAGGCACACTGACGGTATCGAGCTGCGCCTCAATGAAACTTTCACGGGTATGCACGTCGCGGTCGGCCATCAGCTTTGTGAGACGTCGGATCCGTTGTGTATCGCCCCAATCGTAGCTGACATGGTAAGGAAACGGCCGATCGATGATCTTGTTGTTCGTGGTGCCGAGCGCGCCGCTCTGAGGATCGCGAAACAGAGGATTGGCAGGTGTGCCGAGCGTGCCGTGCCAGCGGTTCTGAGACATCCAACCTCTGGACGGAAGGCGCCCCATCGTCTCGTGACGCGCAGCGCGTCGGGGCAGGGCACCGGCGAGCACCATGGCGATGCCATCCCTATCTGCGAGGGTCAGCATTTGTGGCGGTGCGATGTAAAGTGCCGCAGCCTCCAGCGCCTGATCGATACTACGGGCCCGCATAAGATCGAGCGCAGCAGTCATCGATGTGTCCTGGCCCGAGAGCAGTGTCCAAGAGACCGACATGGCATAGCCTGGAGGTGTGATCGCACCCAGATTAAACAGGCTGCCTGGCAGGATCGGGCCGTTCTCTGACCATTGCAGATCGAGTGTGACAGGGGCCTCGTTCTTGACCCTCACCACCACACTTTCTTGTCGCATGGCTTCGGGCCCATCAGGGCCGCGCAGCAGGCCCGGTCGATCGGCGAGAGGCTCTTCGATGAACACGTCTAAATCATCTGCATAGGCTGCGGTGAGGCCCCAGGCGAGATCATCGTTTCGCCCGACCAACACCAGAGGCATGCCGGGAATGGTCCCGCCTATCACACCGCCGTCGTCCAGGTTCAGTCGCGCAAGATACCAAATCGCCGGGGCGGTAAGCTCCAGATGCGGATCGTTTGCCAAAAGCGCCTGCCCCAGCGCCGCCCGATCCCCAGACACCACCCAAGCGTTAGAAGCGGAGCCAAGACCGCGTTTGGGAAAAGGTGACAGCGGTAGATCCCTCAGCTTGGCCTGATCAGTTGCAGCGCCTGGGGCGATCTGTGCCGTCTGAGGCAGTTCTGCCCCTCCACGTCCGGGCGAAAGCGGCAGAATGTCGTTCAGCCTCTCCTCCGACAGAACCAGTGCCGCGCGGGCGCGTAGAACCTCATCGGAAAGCTGCGTCGACAGCGTCACCCCCATCAGCTTGATGATCGCGATGCTGTCGGCGGGGGTCCAAGGCGCGATCTCTGGCGGGAACAAAAAGAACTCCGGCGCGCCACGCCCTCGGGCACCGCGATTGACCTCTGCCAGCCAAGCATTCACACCCGCCGCATAGGCCTCTAGCGCGGCAAGGCTCCGCGCGTCTTGGGCGGAGACCGATTGCTGCGCCAGACGGTAAAGATCGAACCGACGCATGGCCTCATCGATTTTCAATGTGCGTGGCCCGAAAATCTCAGAAAGCCGCCCCTGCACCGTGCGGCGCAGCATGGTCATCTGCCACAGCCGATCCTGTGCGTGGACAAAACCTAGCCCGTAGAAACTATCTGCCTCTGTTTGGCCCAAGATATGCGGAATGGCCGCCGTATCTCGGACAATCTCTACAGGCGCAGAGATCCCTAAGGCAGTGAAACGGCCCTCTAGAGGCGGTAAAGAGCGGCTGGCAAAGTGATAGGCCAGAGCAAAACCCGCAAGCGCCAGCACAAGCCCAACCAACAGCAAACGCAAAATCCAGCGAAATGCCGTTACCATATTCAGCCCCTTTGCACCGCGCGCGTCGCGTGGAGACTAGCGCAAGATCCGCGAATACTTGATACCGGAGAACGCCACGCCACCTTGGAGGCCTTTTTCGTCGAAAATAAAGGAAACCACATCGGCATTGATCGATTGACTGTCGGTGGAAAGCGTTCCGCCCACTTCTCCGAAAACGGTAGCGGCTTCGGCGCCAAGCTCCCATCCCGGTGATCTTCTAAACCGCTCCAAGGCTTCGGGCGTCAGGAAGAAGATCACTTGCGAGGTTTCCTTGACACCCGCTTGGAAGCCAAAGCTGCCTTCGGTGGCGGAATAATAGTCAACCGTGATCCCATCGATCAGAAGCGCCCCTTCGCCATAGGATCCTCCGAAAACAAACCCGGCCGTGCCGATGGTCGGCATCACCAACATACCAGAAGCCCGATTGGCGAGCGCGCGTGTGTCGGGATAGCGCTGATACATCACGCTTAGGGCATCTGCGACGCGGCGGTCGATGGTTTCTCCGGCGCCGGAACCGACGGAGTTATCGCAAGCGGCCAACGCAAGCGCAATGGCTCCGCTCATGGCCGCGCGGCGTGTGAATAAGGTCATGCTCTGCCTCTTGATCTGCCTGCCTTAATGGCATTTTTGATTGGACAAAAGGCTACGCCAATCCGAGCCGCTTGTCACCACGCGGCTGATCACACCCTATCGGTTTAAGCGGCGGGCTGCTTTTGGTGCATAATAGGTCAAGATCCCGTCGCACCCGGCGCGTTTAAAGGCTTGCAGACTTTCCATCATCACCTGATCGCCATCGACCCAGCCTTTGGCGCTAGCGGCTTCGATCATCGCGTATTCGCCAGACACCTGATAGGCATAGGTCGGCACAGCGAAACGGTTTTTCACCTCGCGGCAAATGTCGAGATAGGCTTGGCCCGGCTTGACCATGACCATGTCTGCCCCTTCCGCCAGATCACGCTCGATCATCCGCAAGGCTTCGGCGCGGTTGGCGGGGTCGATTTGATAGGTCTTTTTATCGCCTTTCAGTGCGCCTGACGCGCCAACGGCATCTCGAAACGGACCATAATAGGCAGAGGCAAATTTGGCCGAATAACTCATGATGGTCACATCGCGATGTCCGGCTGATTCCAGCGCATCGCGAATGCCGCCAATACGCCCGTCCATCATATCCGAGGGTCCCAGAATATCGGCTCCGGACTCCGCCTGGGTCAGCGCCATCTTGATCAGGGCTGCGACGGACTCGTCATTGACCACCTCGCCGTTCCGCACAATGCCGTCATGACCATTGGCGTTGTAAGGATCAAGCGCGATATCGGTCATCACCGCCATACCCGGCACCGCTTGCTTCAAAGCGCGGATGGCGCGGTTGGTCAGGTTCTGGGGGTTCCAGGCCTCTTCACAAGTTTCCGTCTTCAGCGCCGGGTCGGTGTAAGGAAACAGACAAATCGCCGGAATGCCCAGATCGGCAGCCTCTTCCGCGGCAGGCAACAGACGATCAAGCGACCGACGCAACACGCCTGGCATTGAGGAAACGGCTTGTTCGACACCGCTGCCTTCACACAGAAACACCGGCCAAATGAGATCATGCGCGCTCAAACGGCTCTCGCGGACAAGATCGCGCAAAGCTTCCGTCCGGCGCAGACGACGGGGACGGTTGCGCAAAGTGAGGTCGTGTTCTGTCGGCATGGCGGTAGCTGGCTCTTAAATTCTTTCGTTCTACGGTGCTGACATGACCGCGGCGCAATCTCAAGCCTAGGAATTTCTCTCCGACCGGTCTAGCAGTGCTGGGCTGATGACTGTTTTGCGGGCCCTATGAATGTGTTGGACCTCATAGAATTTAATTCCTTCGCCAATATCTGGTACTGGGTGCTCGTTGCTTTGACCTGGGCGCGGGTGACACAAGTTCCCATGGGCGTGCCTTATGATCTGGTCCTAAACGCAGGCGGATCGCAAACCGCTGCACAAGATCTCATTGCCATAACTGCGTTGCAGGTCCGCAGACGGCGCGTACCAGGGCGGCGCCGCGGGCCCTGGATCGTTGGGGTCTGGGCGTTCTTGTTAAGCCTTCTCGCAGGGCTGGGTTTCTATTACGGCAGCGTCTTTGCCTTCTCAATTCTGCTCATTGTGGCCCCCCTGGCGCTGATTTCAGGGATGAGCCAGAAGGCCGCCCAGGACATCGATGAGATCGGCCCAGATCTCGAGGCCATTATCAAACGCTTGCGGCGTCTGAAACGCTGGAACCAAGCCATCGCCATGATTGCTGTCTTTGTGACCGCTGTGATCGGCATGGTGCACAATCTGGCCAACAGTACCTTCTGAACGCCTCACTGCCGCTTGACACCGGAGCGCTGGAGGGTAGGCCTCCGCTCCACGGTTGCTGGGTCCAGTGGCCTGCGAAGACTTCTTGAGGCCCGGAGGCCCATGTCCGTCCAAGGCGAAAAGATAACCATCGGAGGCGCCCCGGAAGGGTTTGATGCCAAGCTGATCCTGCGCGAAATCGATCGCGTGTGTGGCCCGGTGCTGCATGTGGCGCGGGATGACCGCAGGCTTTCGGCGCTGCAGGCGGCGCTTGCGTTCTTTGCGCCTGACATGCCGGTGCTGACGTTTCCGGCCTGGGATTGTCTGCCTTATGACCGGGTTTCACCAAGGCCCGATATCTCTGCCACCCGCATGGCGACACTAGCCGCTCTGACACATAACCCACCAAAGCGCTTTGTGCTGCTCACAACGCTTGCCGCTGCCAGCCAACGGGTGCCTTCTCGCGCCACACTGCGAGACGCGGCGTTTACGGCCGAGGTGGACCAGCGCATCGACGAAGCGCGGCTCAAGGATTTTCTCGCTCGGATGGGGTTTGTGCAGACCCCAACAGTGACCGAACCTGGCGATTTTGCGGTGCGCGGTGGGATCATCGATATCTATTCACCGGGGGAGGCGGGTCCTGTTCGGCTTGATCTCTTCGGCGACACGCTCGATGGGGTGCGCCGGTTCGATCCGGTTAGTCAGCGCACAACAGAGACGCTCCGCCGGGTCGAGCTTGCGCCGGTTTCCGAGGTGATCCTCGATGAGGCGGCGATCCGCCGGTTTCGGCAAAGCTACCGGATTGAGTTTGGCGCAGCGGGCACCGATGATCCGCTCTATGAAGCGGTCAGCGCAGGCCGCAAACACCAGGGCATGGAACATTGGCTGCCGTTTTTCCATGATGATCTGGAAACGCTTTTCGATCATCTGCCGCAGGCGCCGGTCACGCTGGACAATCAGGTTCTGCCTGCGCTCACATCCAGGTGGGACGGGATCGCAGATCAATACACGACCCGCAAAGAAGCGATGGCCATGAAAGGGCGGATCGATAGCGTCTATAAACCCTGCCCACCAGAGCAGCTTTATCTCGATCCCGACGCGTTTGAAGCAGTGTTGACCGATCGGCGACGGCTTCAGTTTCATCCGCTGGCTCAGGCGTCAGGCCCCGGTGTGATCGATGCGGGCGGACGGATCGGGCGCAGCTTCGCGCCGGAGCGCCAGCAAGAGAAGATAAATCTTTTCAATGCTCTCGCGGCACATGTTAATGTCCAACGTCAGAATGATGCCGTGGTGATCGCGAGCTATTCTGAAGGCGCCCGCGAAAGACTGAAGGGTCTTTTGATAGACGAGGCTCTCGTTGATGCACAAGAAATCAAAGACTTCCGAGACGTTCCTGATGTGCCAGGTGATGTCCATCTGGCCATCTGGCCGTTAGAGGCCGGGTTTACCGCTGATGGGCTGACGGTGATTTCCGAACAAGACGTGCTCGGCGACCGTTTGATCCGCGCGCCCAAGAAACGCCGGCGGGCCGAAAATTTCCTGACCGAACATCAAAGCCTCAGCCCTGGCGATTTGGTGGTCCATGTTGATCACGGGGTAGGGCGTTACAAGGGGCTGGAAGTCTTGCAGGCAGCCGGTGCAGCGCATGAGATGCTGCATTTGGAGTATGCCGAGAAAGCTCGCCTGTACCTGCCGGTGGAGAATATCGAGCTTTTGTCCAAGTTTGGCCACGAAGACGGACTGCTGGATAAGCTCGGCGGCGGGGCCTGGCAGGCCAAGAAAGCCAAGCTTAAACAGCGCATTAAGGAAATTGCCGACCGGCTCATCCGGATCGCTGCCGAACGTGCCCTGCGCCGCGCCCCGATGCTGGAGCCGCCTCCAGGCGCCTGGGACGCGTTTTGCGCCCGCTTTCCTTACCAAGAAACCGATGATCAGCTTTCGGCCATTGTCGATGTCTTGGAGGATCTTCACGCAGGCACCCCGATGGATCGCTTGATCTGCGGGGATGTCGGATTTGGAAAGACCGAGGTTGCAATGCGCGCAGCCTTCGTGGCGGCGATGTCGGGGCTTCAAGTGGCCGTAATCGCCCCCACGACCCTGCTCGCGCGCCAACATGCCCAAAGCTTTGCAGAGCGGTTTCGCGGCTTTCCGCTAGAGGTACGCCCGCTGTCGCGTTTCGTGCCTGCGAAAGAGGCCACCAAGACGCGCGAAGGTCTGAGCCGTGGCACCGTGGATATTGTTGTGGGCACGCATGCCTTGCTGGCCAAAAGCATTCGCTTTCAGAATCTTGGGCTTTTGATCATCGATGAAGAACAGCGCTTTGGTGTGTCTCACAAAGAGCGGCTGAAGGCGTTGCGCTCGGATGTCCATGTTCTCACACTGACCGCGACGCCGATCCCACGCACCTTGCAGATGTCGCTCGCAGGCGTGCGGGACCTTTCAATCATCGGGACCCCGCCGGTCGACCGTTTGGCGATCCGCACCTATGTCAGCGAGTTCGATGGCGTCACCCTGCGCGAGGCCCTGCTGCGCGAACACTATCGCGGTGGACAAAGCTTCTTCGTGGTGCCGAAGATCAAAGACATTCCCGAGATCGAAGAGTTTCTGAAGGAACAAGTGCCAGAGGTCAGCTTTGTCACTGCCCATGGGCAAATGGCGGCGGGAGACCTCGATGATCGGATGAATGCCTTTTATGACGGCAAGTATGATGTGCTCTTGGCGACAACCATCGTCGAAAGCGGGCTCGATATCCCAACCGCGAACACGATGATCATTCACCGCGCCGATATGTTTGGCCTCGCGCAGCTGTATCAGATCCGGGGAAGGGTGGGTCGATCCAAAACCCGGGCCTATGCCTATCTGACCACCAAGCCGCGTGCGCCGCTGACGCCTCAGGCCGAAAAGCGGCTTCGAGTGCTGGGGTCTCTCGACAGTCTGGGGGCGGGCTTTACTCTGGCCAGCCAAGACCTCGATATTCGCGGTGCGGGCAATCTGCTGGGCGAAGAGCAATCGGGTCAGATGCGAGATGTGGGCTATGAGCTTTACCAACAGATGCTGGAAGAAGCGGTGGCCAAGATCAAATCCGGCGAGGCCGAAGGGTTGCCGGAAGACGAAGGGCAATGGGCGCCCCAGATTAACCTGGGTGTCCCGGTTTTGATCCCCGAAGACTATGTGCCCGATCTCGATGTGCGCCTTGGCCTGTACCGGCGGCTTTCGGGATTGGCGACAAAGGTTGAACTGGAAGGCTTTGCCGCCGAGTTGATCGACCGGTTTGGCAAACTGCCCAAAGAGGTCAACACACTCTTGTTGATTGTGCGGATCAAAGCGGAGTGCAAAAAGGCCCATATCGCAAAGATCGACGCCGGACCGAAGGGTGCGACGATCCAATTTCATGGCGATAAGTTCCCCAACCCCAGTGGATTGGTCCGTTTCGTTCAGGACCAAAACGGTCTTGCCAAGCTGAAAGACAACAAGATCGTGGTGCGCCGGGACTGGGCAAAAGACGCCGACAAGATCAAGGGCGCCTTTGCGATTGCGCGCGATCTCGCGGTCAAGGCGCAACCTGAGAAGGTCAAGAGCTAGGCTTCTGTCGCCTCGCGGTCGGGGATTTGCCGCACCAAGAAAAACGCCAAGACGGCACAGAACCAGACACCGATCGCGATAGGCACGGGCGTGCCATCAAATAATTGGCCTAGTGGAATGGCGATGATCACCGCACCCACCGTTCCCATCGCAGAGATCACGGTTGCCGCCATGCCGGCGATATGACCCATCGGCTCCATCGCCAAGGCGTTGAGGTTGCCGAGTGTCAGACCGGCCATCCAAAAGACGCTTGTGACCCAAATCAAGTAAGCCACAAAGGCCATAGAACCGGACCAGATCCCAAGAAAGTGCCCGGCCAAATAGATCGTGCCGATGATGATCTCAAAAATGATGGTCAGGGTCACTACCCGCCGCATGCCCAATCTGACCACAACCGCAGCATTCAACATGCCTCCGGTCAAGGCAGTGAGCGCGATCCCCCCGAACCACAGGTGAAAGCTGTCTTCCAGTCCGAAGGTGATGTCAAAGACCATCTGAGTGGAACTCAGAACCGCAAACAAGATCCCGAAACAGAGCACATGGATCAGCACGCAAATCCGCACCACCGGGTGCGTGATGATCTCGTGAAGCGCGCCCAAGAGCGCACTGATGCTGAGCGGGCGTCGGTTTTCTGGGGCGAGTGTCTCTGGCTGGCGAAGATAGAGCCACGCCGTCGCGATCATCGAGAACACAACGAAGGCGGGAAATATACCGCGCCAGCCGAACAAGGCGATCAGCCCCGCGCCGAGGGTGGGGGCAATCACGGGCACGAGCGTGAAAACGACGATGACAAAGCTGACAAGCTGCGCCATGGCTCGGCCTGAAAAAAGGTCTCGGATGATGGCCAAAGCGATCACCCGCGCGCCCGCAGCGCCGATCCCCTGGACCACACGTGCGGCCAGGAGCGTCTCAAGGCTGTGGGCGTGCCAGGCCAGCAGCGCGCCGGCGCAGTAGATCAGCGCGCCGATACCAATCAGAGGCCGTCGCCCATAGGTGTCTGAAAGCGGTCCTACAAAAAGGGTACCAAGCCCCATGCCTAAGACGAAGCTCGTGACGATCAGTTGGGCATGGTTTGGATCATTCGGGCTGAGTTGGTCGGCAATATCGTCAAGTGCCGGGAGCATCGCATCGATCGAAAACGCCACCGTCGCCATCAACATCGCCATCAGCGCGACGAATTCTGTTCGGCTCAGTTGCAGCCGGTCGGGGTTGTGATCGGTCGTGGTCATAGGAGCGGTCCTAACGCAGATGCGTGTCTGGCGGACAGTGTCGCAAGTGGGCTCAACGACCCTTACCAGACCTCATCCACCTGCCGGAAGTTACGCGTTCTCGCAAGCGCGATTTTGAATGGGATGCGGCTGCGTCAAGCTAGCTCAGAACGCCCGGTACTCGAGCGGCCCAGCTGTGATGATCGGTCTGAGTTTCGGCGAGAAAGCGGTTCTCCACCCGCGCGGCCAACACCAAGGCCGCCGCGCCGGCAAGTCCGATCACAAAGGCCGCGGGGCTCGCGCACCAAATCGCAATCCCCAAGAATGTCGCCATTTGGCCCAGATATTGCGGATGGCGCATCTGTGCGTAAGGACCGTTGGTCACCAAAGGCACCGGCCAGCCGCTGGTGCCTTTGAGCCCAAGCACGAGCACCGCCCAACTTTGATAGGCGCTGCCAAGTAATGACAGCCCACCCCCAAGCCCGTGGCGTAGCCAGCCCGGCCAGCCCCATGCGTTCCACTCGGTTGTGCCTGCTCCGATCTGGCCCACATAGATCGCGATTGTTAGCCCCCAGGCCCAAATTGCCGTCAGCCAAAAATACCGCAGCGGCGGCCATATCCGGCGGTCTGGCTGCCGTTTGGAATAGATCAGAAGGGCGATCCAGAGCAGGGACGCGCCGAGGCCAAGCGCAAGATTGAAAATCATTTCGCTTAGGTAGTGGCGCTGGCCAGTTCGTCGATCACTTTAGTCCAAAGTTCGGTCGCTTGCGCGCCTGGCACGGCGTGTTTGCCCGCGACGATGAAACAGGGAACGCCTTCGATCCCCATTTCGCGCGCCGTGGCGTCGCGGCTCCGGATTTCATCGATATCGGCATCGGTAGCGAACAGACGCTGAACCATCGCAGCATCAAGCCCTGCGCTGTCGGCGATATCAGCCAGGACCTCGCGATCGCCTATGTCACGGCCTTCGCGGAAGTAAGCATTAAAGAGCGCGTCAACCACGCGCGTCTGTGCCCCTTCGATTTCGGCCCAGTGTATCAGACGATGAGCATCAAGCGTGTTCGGTGTCCGCGTGATCGCGCTGAAGTCGATCTCAACCCCGGCCTCATCAGCAGCTGCAGCAATGCCGCCATAAATCTGATTGGCCCGGTCGCGCCCGCCAAATTTCAGATCAAGGTATTCCTGTCGCCCCATACCTTCGGCAGGCATGGAGGGGTTGAGCTGAAACGGATGCCAGCGGATCGCAAACACCGTCTCGCCCTCATGCGCTGCAAGCGCACGGTCGAGTTTGGTCTTACCGATTAAGCACCAGGGGCAGATCGGGTCAGAGAAAATATCAAGGCTAACCATCGGTGGTTTGGTACTCCTCGCGCAGATGCCGTCTGGCCAGTTTCCCATTACGGTTCCGCGGCAACGCCTCACGACGGATGAAAAGGCGCGGGATTTTATAGGGGGCAAGGTGATCTTGTGCAAACCGCTTCAGATCGGCCTCGCTTGGATCTGCTGCAGAGGTATAAAAGAGCGCCACGACATGGGCGTCTTCTTTCACGGCGACTTCAACGGCAGCGACTTCGCTGAGGTCAGGATGGCGCGCGTAGATATGCTCTATCTCCAAGGGAGAAACCCGAAAACCGCCCGCGTTCAGCATATCATCATCACGGCCCAAATAGCTGATGGCGTTGTCTTCGGCCATCGCACCCATATCGCCGGTCATAAACCAGATGCCGCTGGGGTCGTATTTCGCTGCGGTTTGATCTGGCTCTCCATGGTAGCCCAGCATCAAGCCCGGTTCATCGCGATGTATCGAAATGACGCCCGGCGCGCCGCGTGGGACAATCTGGCCGTCTTCATCCAAAATCGCCACGCGGCGACCGTGTTGGGGATAGCCCAGTGTCCCGGGCGGCGCCGGTGTGGTGTCTGAGCCCGAGATAAAGATATTACATTCCGACATCCCAAAGGCCTCATGGATAACCGTGCCAGTGGCCTCTTTCCAGCGCTTGCCGGTGATTGTGGGGAGCTTTTCGCCAGCCGAATGCCCGTGTCGCAGCTTTGGCAGGGGTCCCACGCCTGTGTTGAGAATTTTGCGAAAGATGCCTGGGACCGCCGCAAAGAGCGTGGCCTCATGGTGATCGATCAGATGTGGCAAATCCTCTGGGGGCGTGCCATCGGCCAAGATGATGCCGGTCGCGCCCACGGCCCAGGGATCCATGAGACCCGTCCCCAACGTAAAGGTCCAATTCAGCGCCCCGGCATGAAGCATCCGGTCGCTTTCATCGAGGCCAAGCCAACCGTCATACATCATCTGCCGGGCCCAGATCATCCGGTGCGCATGCATGACAGGATGCGGAGAACCGGAACTGCCGGAGGTGAAGAGGATATGGCTCAACCGATTGGGATCGCCCATCAACGGCGCCATCGGCTCGTACGCCGTGAGTTGTGTGAACTCTTCGGCAGTTATCACTGGGCAGCTCGGCAAATCGGGCAGCGCGATCCCAGGCGAGGCCAAGATCAGCGCCGGGGAGACCTCTTTGGCCATTTTCGTGATCTCTGGTCCGGTCAGTTGCGCCGCAGTTGGCATCGGGGCAAAGCCCGCGGCGATGCAAGCGAGAAAGGCCAGGGGAAACTCGATGCTGTTGCCGATCCGGAGCATCACCCGCGCGCCCTTTGGAAGCCCTTGCGCTGTCAGACCTGCGGCTGCGCCAAAGACGGCGCGCCGCATCTCGCGATAGGTCCATGTCTGGTGCTGATCGCGAGAGACGATCTCGAGCGCTGGTTTGTCGGCAAGACGCGGCTCATGTTCCAAAACATAAGCCGCGAGATTGAAGGGCGCAGGGCAGGGGGGATAGGGTCCCGGGTCAACGACAGAGAGCCGCATCCTGGCGCTCAGCCCTCTTCATACCACCAGACATCGGGCTGCCAGCCAATCCAGTCCCCGTAGATCGGCAAGTCTTCAGGGAAGTGGAGCGATTTGTCATACGCGATCCGACTGACATCGGAGTACCAGAGCGGGATGACATAGCGCCCCGTCGTCAGCACGCGGTCGAGTGCCTTTGTTGCTGCAACAAAATCCTCTTGGCTTTCCGCATTCAGCATGGCGGTGATCATGGCTTCGGCGGCGGGACTGTCCATGCCCATCCAATTACGTGAACCCGGTTGCGTCACGCCGGTCGACCCCCAGTAGAGCATCTGTTCATTGCCTGGGCTGAGCGACAGCGCACGGACATAGAAAGTCATGCCAAAGTCATAGGCATTGGTGCGCTCGGTATATTGCGCGTTGTCAACGGTGGTGATCTTTGGCCGAATGCCCAGCCGTTCCAGCGATTGGACATACATATTGATGATGGCTTGCTGCTCTGCACCGCCCTGGCGCAGCAGGATCTCAAAGCTCAGCGGGTCGCCTTGCGCGTTTTGCATCACACCGTCGACCGGAGTCCATCCGGCCTCTTCCAGAAGCGACAATGCCGTGCGGATATTGCGGCGGTTGCGCTCCGTGCCGTCACCGACCGGCAAAGTGTAACCCTCTAATGCGCCGGGCAAAAGTTGATCGGCGAAGGGCTCCAACAGCGCACGCGTTTTGCCCTCAGCCGGGCCTTCCTCCATGCCGAGGACTGAGTTCGAGAAGTAAGACGCGATGCGAGGATCGCGTCCACCGGTGATCGCTTGTGAAATGAACTCGAAATTGAAGGCATAGAGCAGGGCTTCGCGCACGCGCCAGTCCTGGAAGACCGGCAGGCGTGTGTTCATCACCAAACCGTAAATACCGGTGGGGCGCTCATGGTCGATCTCGGCACGCAGCACATCGCCTGATTGTATGGCAGGGAAATTGTAGCTGTCTTCCCATCGGGCGGGGTTTCCTTCCCGGAAGCTGGAAATTTCTCCAGCTTTAAACGCCTCAAAAATCACGCTGCCATCGGCGAAGTATTCCAAGCGAACTTCGTCGAAATTGTTGCGCCCTGAATTGAAGCCGAGGTCCTCGCCCCAGTAATCTGGATTGCGCGTCAGCGTCACATGGCGCCCTGGGATTGCCTCGCTGATAACGTAAGGACCGGTCGTCACCGGCGGAACCATTGAACTCTCAGCAAAATCTCGCCCCTCGAACTGGGACTTTTGAAAGATCGGACGCAACCCCATGACCAGTGCAAGCTCGCGATCTTCGGTGTTAAAGGTGATCCGCACAGATTGTGGGCCGGTTTGTTCGATCTTCTCGACCTTGGCCCAGGAGCCATGGAACCGAGGATGGCCGTCGGTCCCAAGGGTCTCGTATGACCAGATGACATCTTCCACCGTCACGGGGCTTCCATCGGAGAATTTCGCCTCGGGACGGAGGGTGAATTCGACCCATTCGCGATTCGGTCCGGTTTCGACTGTTTCCGCTAACAGACCGTAGAGTGTGAACGGTTCATCCCAGTTCCGGCCCATCAGCGACTCGAATATGAGCCCCCGGAGCGCGTAAGGGGCGCGGCCCTTGAGGATGTGAGGGTTGAGACTGTCGAAACCGCCTTGTTCCCCAAAAACGATTCGTCCGCCCTTGGGTGCATTGGGATCTGCGTAGGGTAGAGACACAAAATCCGGTGGCAGAGCAGGGTCCCCATACATAGCTATGCCATGTTGCGGCTCAGCGAGCGGCGCAGAGGCGGCGCCGATCGCTGCAAACAAAAGCCCGATTGCGGCGCTGTGCTTTGCGATATTTGAGATCATGAGTGGTCCTGCCCTGCTGTGTTTTCCTTGCGCTACCAGAGATTAGAGACATTTCAAACTTTTGGCTTGGAGCAAGTCCACAGTTTGCCTATATTGAGGTCACTGCTCGATAGGTTTCTTGCCTGTATGAAACCTGCCTCAATGACTGACGCCCGCCTTGTGCGGGCGTTTTTTTTGAAATGCTGATAGAGACCTTGCTTCCTCTGGCGGCGGCTTCGACTGTGTCACTGACATTCGAGACGCGCAAACATTCACTCGGATGGATCGCGTGACAGAGGAACCGACCGCATGACCAAGAACTCTGTGATCCCGTCTCCAAGCTATGCGGTGCGCGAGGCCAACGGGCCTTTGGGCCCTTTCCATGTCGACCGTCGCTTGCCTGGTCCGCGCGATGTGTTGATCGAGATCGACTATTGCGGGGTCTGCCATACTGATCTGCATTACGTCCTGAACACTTGGGGCAACGCGGTCTATCCGGTCGTGCCAGGGCATGAAATCATTGGACATGTCATATCGTTGGGTGCAGACGTGAACGACCTCCAACTCGGCCAACGGGTAGGTGTTGGGTGTCTGGTCGGCTCATGTGGTCATTGCGATGCCTGTCAGCACGGGGAAGAATCCTACTGCACTGAAGGCCTTGTTCTGACCTATAACACGCCGGTGCCCGATCCGGGCGGTATCACCTATGGAGGCTTTTCCAAACGGATCACCGTTGACCGAGACTTTGTGCTGGTCATGCCGGAAGGGCTCGATTCAGCGCGGGCTGCGCCGCTCCTGTGCGCAGGCATCACGACCTATTCCCCGATGCGTCGCTGGAAGGTAGGTCCTGGGCAGCGTGTCGGCGTGATCGGTTTGGGTGGTCTGGGCCACATTGCCCTTGAGATTGCTCACGCCATGGGGGCGACGACGGATTTGATCACGCATTCTGAGGCAAAGGCAGCGGAGGCGGCGCGTTTCGGGGCTGAAGACGCGCTGATTTCTTCCGACACCGACGCCATGACGCGCGCTGAGGGACAGTTCGATTTCATTCTCGATACCGTCCCCGTGCCGCATCGCTTCGACACATATGTACCGCTGCTAAAGCGCGGCGGCGTTCTGTGTATCGTGGGCGCCTTTGCTGCCGACATGACCTTCGATCCGACAGCGATGAACATGCAGCATCGTATCGTCACGGGATCGTTCATCGGTGGTTTGAGAGAGACCCAAGAGATGCTCGATTTCTGCGGCGCGCATGGGATCGAGGCCGAGATTGAGCTGATCACCATGTCAGAGATAAATGCAGCCATGGCGCGCCTGGAGGCGGGCGATGTCAAATACCGCTTTGTGATTGATCTTTCATCATTGGCTGAGAGTTGATCTCCGACACCTCTTGCGCGACCAAACTTCACCTGTCGGTCGCATCCCAAATCTATAGGATACCCCTGGTTAACTCTGGGGGTTAGAGCATGTCGATTAAGGGAAAAACGGCCGTCATTACGGGCTCGAATTCGGGCATTGGTTTGGGCATCGCGCATGTGTTGGCGAAGGCGGGCGCCGAGATCGTCATTAACTCATTTTCCGACACCGATGACGACCACGCCCTCGCTGCGTCAATCGCGGAAGAACACGGGGTCACCTGCCGCTATATCCAGGCCGATATGTCAGATGGCGATCAGTGCCGCGCCCTGATTGAGAAAGCAGGCGCTTGCGATGTCCTGGTCAACAATGCGGGCATTCAACATGTGGAACCTATTGATAAGTTTCCAGTGGACACTTGGAACCGCATAATTGCGATCAACATGAATTCATCCTTTCACACCACCGCGGCGGCTTTGCCGGTGATGCGCGCGGCTGGGTGGGGCAGGGTGGTGAATATCGCCTCTGCCCACGGGCTGACGGCGTCGCCGTTCAAAGCGGCCTATGTCACGGCGAAGCATGGCGTTGTGGGTATGACCAAGGTCGTGGCGCTTGAGACCGCTGAAGAGCCGATCACCGCAAATGCGATTTGTCCGGGATATGTGCTGACGCCTCTGGTTGAGGCACAGATCCCCGATACGATGAAAGAGTACAACATGACCCGCGAAGAGGTCGTGAGGAATGTTCTTCTGGAGCGTCAGCCCTCTAAAGAGTTCGCAACCGTCGAACAACTGGGCGGGACAGTGCAATTTCTGTGCTCCGATGCCGCGGCTCAGATAACCGGCACAACGATAAGTGTCGATGGCGGCTGGACCGCTCTTTAGCCCGCTACTTCCGACCGAAACCTTGTTTAGTCGATAATGGGAAAGACCCTTTGGCACGACGATCCAACACCAAACGCATCAACCTCGCCCTTCAGGGCGGTGGTGCCCATGGGGCGTTTACTTGGGGTGCCCTGACACGCTTGCTCGACGAGGAGCGCATTGAAATTGATGCCATAACCGCGACCAGTGCCGGTGCGATGAACGCAGCGGCGCTTAAAGCAGGTCTCATCGCAGGCGGACGGGAGGGCGCTAAAGAAAGCCTTCGAAAGTTCTGGATGGGTGTGGCTGGGCTTGATCCTTCACTCGGCGAATTTGTCGGCGACTGGTTGCGTTCGGTAGCGCCTTCGCCAGCGGTACTCTCACATGTTCTGGAAATGAGCCCCACGATCCTCGGGATCGAAGGACTAACCCGTGTCATGTCGCCCTATCAATTTAACCCACTTGGGTTTCATCCGTTACGGTCCGTCGTGGACGATATGATGACCATCGGAGATGTGTGCCGTATCGATGGTCCGAAACTTTTCATTGCCGCCACCAATGTGCGCACGGGCAAGGTACGCGTTTTTGCAGGTGACGATGTGACAACCGATGCCATCTTGGCCTCTGCCTGTTTGCCTACGCTTTACCAAGCAATTGAGATTGATGATCCACTCACCGGCAAGCGCGAGGCTTATTGGGATGGTGGCTATATGGGGAACCCTGCGTTGTTCCCGCTGTTTTATCGATCGCAATGCCGCGATATTCTGATCATTCACATCAATCCGATCGTCCGTGAAGAGCTGCCCCACTCTGCGACGGAAATCCTCAACCGGATCAATGAAATCAGCTTCAACGGGTCTTTGCTGCGAGAGCTGCGAACAGTGGATCTTGTCAACCGACTGATCGAACAGGGAATTATTCCCAAGGACATGATGACAGAGAACAGGATCCACTCGGTCAAAGACGATGACTTGATGGTTCAGCTTGGGGTCGCCTCGAAATCAACACCGATGCGCGCGCTGATGGTTCAACTCCATGATGCAGGTATCGCAGCAATGGACTCTTTTTTGGAGGATCATTTTGACGATATTGGCGTGCGCCCGACGGTGGATTTGGGCGAGATGTTCGGCCACTCTGGTGGGCTCAGCGTGCCGACGGAGACACCGTAGCAGGCGTGTCCTGTCAGCATAGCGTTGTGGAGCCGTGAATCACGCAGCGCTTCGAAAATCAACGCGTCCTGACCCTAATATGGTAAGAGCAAAAAACGCGCACTTCTTGGATCATCTGGCATTGGCTTTGGGTCAACATGAGCCGAAAGGTCAGCCTGAGGAACGCCTGGAATCCAAAGTCGTGTGTTCTTCGGTGCCCTCGTCCCGTGACCGGCGTTTGATCGCCTCATTCAATGCCATTTGGGCGGGCGTCAGTTGCCCACCTTGTGGGACGGATTGCGCAGCGAACCCCGGCACGGTGCCCTCGGCTTCGATATCTTGATCATTGGGATAGACGAGCCCCGCAGAGATCACCAGTTTCGCCGCATCTTCCACACTCATGCGTAACTCAATCACATCGCGCTTGGGGAAGAACAACAAAAAGCCAGAGGTGGGGTTGGGAGTCGTCGGCACAAAAACGCTGACCAGCTGATCATCAGAGGGAGCAACACGATTTACCTCACCCTTCGCGGAGGTCGAGATGAAGCCAATCGCCCAAATGCCCTTGCGTGGATACTCAATGAGCGCGGCTTTGTCGAAGCTCGCTTCTTGTTGGGCAAAGACGGTCTCGGCGATCTGTTTGAGGCCAGCATAGATGGATCGCACCACTGGCAGTTGGTCCAGCAGGCCCTCCGCCCAAGAGATCAAAGACCGCCCGATCAGCCCTTTGGCGATCCAACCGATGATCACTGTGAAAATTAGGAAAAAGATTACTCCGACGCCGCGGAGGTTGATCCCAATATATTGCTCGGGTTTCCAGATGTCGGGAACCAGCGGCAGGACAACGGCATCGACCCAACCGATCACCGTCCAAATAAGATAAGCTGTAAGGCCAATCGGCGCGATCACCACGATCCCGGTTAAGAAGCTCGCCCTAAGGTTTGCCAGAAGACCCGGTTTGCGCCGGTGAACCTCCTGGCCCGGAGGATGATTTGGGTCTCGCATGGGCTTCATTAGGCCTTTTAACCGCTAGACCGGGATGTAGGTGCGCAGTGAACGATCTGCAACATGGAAGACACCCCCGCCTTTGCGTCATCTCAATCCGAGAGTAGGGCGCTAGCGATCTGTGCGGCAACGCATGCATTATGCCGCACGAGGCTAATATTGGCCGCTAAAGACCGTCCTGCGGTAATTTCGTTCAGTTGCGCCAATAAAAAAGGCGTAACTTGTTTGCCAGTGATGCCTTGAGCCTCGGCCTCGGCCTGGGCTTGCGCGATCAGAGGAAACAGGTCTGCGTGAGGGATCTCGGCCTCGGCGGGGATCGGATTGGCGATCAACATGCCCCCCTTTTGGCCCAAGGTCTCACGAATGCGCTGGATCTCGGCGATCTCTGCCGGGCTATCGCAGCGCAGGGGCGCGGTCAGACCCACATCACGAGACCAAAAGCCGGGGAGGGCATCTTGGCCATAGGCGATCACCGGCACACCCAGCGTCTCAAGCACTTCTAGTGTTTTGGGTAAATCGAGGATTGCTTTGGCCCCAGCACAAACAACTGCTACCGGGCTTTGGGCGAGTTCTTGAAGATCCGCAGAGATGTCAAAGCTCTGCTCCGCGCCTCGATGCACGCCTCCGATACCGCCAGTGGCAAAGACTTTGATACCAGCCAAGGCCGCACAGATCATCGTTGCAGCAACTGTGGTCGCGCCTGTCTGTCCGCTGGCCAGGCAGGCCGCCAGATCGGCCCGCGAGAGTTTTAAAGCCTCTGGCGTCTGTGCGAGCTCTTCGAGGGCTTCTTCTTCCAGACCCACGCGAATTTTGCCCCGCATGACCGCGATCGTGGCCGGAATGGCGCCCTCCGCCCTGATTTCGGCCGATACCATGCGTACCATCGCGAGATTGTCAGGATAGGGCATGCCATGGGTGATGATCGTGCTTTCCAACGCGACGATGGGGCGTCGCTCTGCCAAGGCTTCTGCCACTTCTGGGGCAATCACGAGCAAGTCTGACATCAATGCCACTCCTTCTGCGCTGCTTGGACTATGCGCCAGTGCCCGACACGAAAGCAGCCGCAGCGGCAACCGCATCAGTCAACGCCTGGGCCGGGTCGCTCCCGGCCATTTCAGAGGCGATATGGGCGGCCATAAAGGTATCCCCGGCACCGGTCACTCGGTGAATTTCGACCTTGGGTGGCAGAGCGCTGTAGCGAGCATCGGTCGATGCGTCACAAACTGCTTTGCCGCCATCGGTGATGACAACCCGAGCGCAACCTTCAGCCAAGAAAGCGTCTGCCGCCGCTGCGCAGTCCTTGAAAGACTGATTCAACATCAATTGGGCTTCTGTCACGTTCACATAGAAAACCGCATTTTGCATGGCCATGATTGGCCGCAACCGAGAGGCTTTGCCCGGAGAGGCGGGGACCACTCGCAAATCAGCACGCGCCAAATCCGGGCTCTTTGCGATGGCCGCCAATAGATCTGCCGACAAATTGCCGTCCAGCACGGCAGGTCCGGACCAGGGCGCCTCATGAGACGCAAGCCGACCGTCGCGCAAGGGTTCAAGGATCCGGTCGCCCGCACGCTCCAATGATCCTGCGTCGGCAATCGCCGAAACCAGACCATTGGCATCCTCGATCGCCATGTATTTGTCGGTCGGAAGCGCCGCATCGCGCAAGGCGAAGCTGGTGTCAACGCCACGACCCCTGCAGGCCGCCATCAGCTCATCGCCCTCTGGGTCTGTCCCGATGGCCGTCAGGACCGTCGGTTTGAGCCCAAAAGGGATCAGTGTCATGGCGACATTCATCGCCACACCGCCAGGCAGACGCCGGATATGGCCAGGCACGTCATACCCCAGTGCCATCGGGCCCTCATGCCGGCCGATGACATCCCATAGGACGGATCCAATGCATAATATATCTGGTTTTGCGATCATGCGCCCAGAAAGCGTTACCGCACGGATTTGGCAAGACGTGCCGGCCTGTTAGATCGGTCTTCGATCTCGCGCCAAAAGTACGCACATATCGGGACTGGGCGCCTGTCTCAGTCTTTGTCGGGCCTTTTCTCTTATACGTCGCGGCGACGACGTTTGAGCGCAACCAAGATCCCAAGGCCAGCAAGTGCAAGTGGAAACGCTGCCGGCAGTGGCACTGCAGAAATGGTAAGACCAGACACTGATGTGCTTTCAGTCAATACTGATATTTCTGAGTTCGTTAGCCCAATCTGAGACTCATTCAATCCAGGGAAGCAAAGAATACAAAGCTCGAAAGACGAGTCGGTGACATCCGGGGGGGAGTTGAAAGCGCCAAACGCTTCAAAATCCGCGAAGACGATCTGTCCATTGGTGACTTCAAAGAGATTGTCGAGTGGATCGCCAACATATTCGCCAATGCCAAATCCGCCGCTGTTGCTGAGGATTTCCAAACTGCTCGCCGAGCTAAACCCAGTGTCTGCGAGGCCTCGAATGATCCCCGTCACAGTGCCGCCGCCATTCGCGACATTTGTGAATGAAAAGTTGAAACTCAATGCCGCGGCTGAGACCGTCGCACCCAAAAGCACCCCGATAGCCGCGCCAATTGTCTTCGTCAAAGTTGTGAACCGTCTCACGTTACGCTCCCGCTTTTTGGCAACCAGACACGCGCTCGCCGAGTTTGCCTGCGAACCTGCCAGTGCCTTTGCAGAAACATGGTGTTGGTACGCGGCGGTTTGGTCAAGTCTGCGGCGCAATATCCTCTCTTCGTCGGATGGCGAAAGTTCGGTCGCTTAGAAAACGGCGGCAAACGACCCACACACACATGAAGAAACGCGATTTTTCGAGCGGTTGGTAGGGCGTGGTCGAAACGAATGGTCTGACAACATCGCTGCTTTCCGCGTTCGCTCACCCAGCGGGCCGCGCCAAGCTTGCTTTGTTGCTGGCTAAAGAGTTTCTAAGAAACCCGTCGAGATGCTCTTGTCTTTGGCTAAAAAACCGTCTAAGCGCGCGCTCACTTCGCAGGCGGGGAAGGGCCGTTCGGGAGAGACATTCCCGACTGTCCACCGGTTGAGGCGCACGCCTCTTTAATCCCCGCTGAGGCATAAACCGGAAAGGTAAGACATGACGCCTGATTTCACCATGCGTCAGCTGCTTGAAGCTGGCGTACATTTTGGTCACCAAACCCAACGCTGGAACCCACGGATGGAGCCGTTCATCTACGGCGCCCGTAACGGGATCCATATTCTCGATCTGACACAGACCGTGCCCATGCTCGACGCGGCACTCAATGCTGTGCGTGAAACCGTGGCAAAGGGTGGCCGCATTCTCTTTGTGGGCACAAAGCGCCAGGCGCAAAAGCCGGTCTCTGAAGCGGCTGAGAAATGCGCGCAGTACTTCATGAACCACCGTTGGCTGGGCGGCACGCTCACCAACTGGAAAACCGTGAGCCAATCCATCTCTCGTCTGAAAGCAATTGATGAACAGATGGCCATCGGGTTCGAGGGCCTGACCAAAAAAGAACGTCTCGGCATGGAACGTGAGCAGCAAAAACTGCAGGCGAGCCTTGGCGGCATCCGCGAAATGGGTGGTGTGCCAGACATGCTGTTCATCATCGATGTGAACAAAGAGGACCTCGCTGTGGCAGAGGCCAATAAGCTTGGCATCCCAGTGGTTGCGGTGGTCGACACCAACTGCTCGCCTGAAGGGATCGATTACATCGTGCCAGGCAATGATGATGCGGCGCGGGCGATTTCGCTTTATTGCGATCTGGTGGCGCGTGCAGCGCTTGACGGGATGACCGCTCAAATGGGCGCGGCCGGGATCGATCTGGGCGAATTCGAAGAAGGCCTCGAGGAAGAGGGTCTGAGCGAAGAAATCGCCGCTGAGGTGACCGAAGAGATCGCCGAAGAAGTGGTCGAAGAGGCTGCTGCGGAAGTCAAGAAAGAGACACCGGCAGAGGCCTAAACGCCACAAAACGCGGCAGCGTTACAAGTCTGACACTCACGGCGGCTAGGTCCGCCGCGAGGCCCGCATACGAATAATCAGGAGAGCCCAAGCCATGGCAATCACGGCCAAACTGGTGAAGGAACTGCGCGACCGTACAGGCGCAGGCATGATGGACGCGAAAAAAGCTCTGACAGAGGTTGGCGCGGATATGGAAGCCGCCATCGACTGGCTCCGGACCAAAGGCCTGGCGAAGGCTGCCAAAAAGGCTGGCCGGACCGCCGCGGAAGGGCTTGTCGCGGTCAATGTTGAAGGTGGCAAAGGCGTCGCGGTCGAGGTGAACTCGGAAACCGATTTCGTGGCAAAGAACGCGGAATTCCAAGAAATGGTCACTGCGATCGCAAAAGCAGCCGAAGGTGTCGGCGATGTTGATGCGCTGAAGGCTGCCTCACTGGGTGAGAAAACCGTCGAAGAAACCATCACAGCAAAAATCGCCACCATCGGCGAAAACATGTCACTGCGCCGGATGGCCGTGCTCGATGGCGCGTCCGTGGTGACCTATGTGCACAACGCTGCTGCCCCGAACATGGGCAAAATCGGCGTCTTGGTGGCGCTTTCTGCACCCAACGATGAGTTCGGCAAGCAGGTTGCCATGCATGTCGCTGCGATCAACCCGGCGTCCTTGTCGGAAGTGGATATTGACCCCGCGTTGGTTGAGCGCGAGAAAACGGTTTTGACCGAACAAGCCCGTGAAAGCGGCAAGCCCGATAATATCATTGAAAACATGATCAAGGGCCGGATGAAGAAGTTCTTCTCGGAAGTGACGCTTCTAAACCAATCCTTCGTGATCAACCCAGATCTGACTGTGGCCGCCGCTGCGAAAGAGGCTGGCGTTGAGGTCACTGGTTTTGTGCGCCTTGAAGTGGGCGAGGGGATCGAGAAGGAAGAAGAAGACTTCGCCGCCGAGGTGGCCAAAGCCGCACAGGGCTGAGCGTTCTTCGATCTTTGTTCAAAGACGGCGCCGGAGGGCGCCGTCTTTCATTTCCGGGAACCTTTCTGGGGTCCCAAAGAACCGCTTGCGCGATCCTTGAGGCGCCGCCGCGGCCCTTAAGTTGCGGCCTTAGAGGATAACGCGCGCTCTGAGCGCCTTAGCATCATAAATGCCCCAACAACTGCACTGGCCATCAATCCCAACGGCGCAGGACCGGGCACGGGAGCCGTTAAGAGCTCTGTGTGGTAAGCACCCCGAATGAAGGATGTGCCCTGAGGGGGCGACACGGTAAATTCAAAGCTCGTCGTCCCGGTGAAGGGATCGATGCGATAGAAGTCGTTTGATCCTGCATAAAGGTTGCCTGCGCTGTCAGAGAACAGCGTTTGACGGTCGAGAAAAGACAATGGAAAGAGTAGGGTCGTCATCGCCGTCACCGGATCAATTTCGACGAGACCCGTGAAACTGAAAGTGACCAGACGATCGAGGGCATCAATGGTTAAGCTTTGCCCAAAAGTCCCGATTGGGAGCGGACCGATCCGCGCCGACGCTCCGGTTTGTCCATCGATACTGTAGAGATCGAAGATGCCTGAAATGGGCGATAACAGCGCATAATAGTTACCGCTGGCACCGCGGGTGAGTCCACGCGGGGACAATGGTATGTCCGTGGAAAGAGTGTCGAGGACGCCGCCCGTCACCACATCATAGGTCACCAATGCGTTTTGCGCGTAATCAAACGTCACGAAATTGCCTTGTCCATCATCGGTCAGAGCGTTGGCGCTCGGGATCTGATGAAGTGACGACAGGCTGCCATCCGCTGGATCGATGGCATAGACATCTCCTGAGAATGTGACGCCAACAAGAGTATTCGCCTGGATTTCAGGCGGCGATATGACTGTTATTCCGACGAGGAACAGAGAATACTTAAACACCTAGGTCGCTCCCTCTGGCTACGGGCTGAGTGAGGCATGAGACTTGCACGAAAAACAAGTCTATGTTGGCGAGGGCGTTACAATCAGCAACAAGATGACTAAGCTGAATTATGTAAAGTGTCTATTTGGGAGACGAAGCGTGTCCCGGGCCTGGCATATCCCGTATCTTGCGCAACAATTCGATGAAGCCGGCCGTTTGGTGGTCTGCCGTTGCCTGACCTTTGTCCGCCGTTGCGGCTGAGGCATCGCCGACTGTGCCTTCGTCGTTCAAGTCTTTTGCGATCCAGCCATAAGATATCGGGCCGATCGGTGGCACAGCAGTGTCTTCAGCTGTTGAGCGGAAGTTCTTTGCGGCAGCCATGTCCACCGTCTGCGGCTGGAAAGCCAGCATTAGTGATGTTTCCACATCACCGCCATGGATGCCGTAGTTCGTTTCATGTGCTGAATACATCCCAGGTGGATGACCAAAACTCGCCCATTGGCATTTAATAGCGAGCATCTCGGCCTGTACTCGGAGCTCTCTGGCGAGGATCGAGACGAGATCAAGATTGCCGCCATGAGAATTCACGATCACGATTTTCTTCAGGCCTGCGCGCGCCACGCTGAGACCGATTTCGACCCAAACCCGCAGCGCGTTCTCCGCAGACAAGCTAACAGTTCCCGGCGCATAGAGATGTTCATTGGATTTCCCGACCGCTTGCACTGGCAGGATCACCGGAGACAGATCTTCCGGACACAGGGCCCGAAAGCGGTCTAGCATGCCCTGCGCGATCAGCGTATCGGTGCCGACCGGCAAATGTGGGCCATGCTGTTCGATCGCGGCGGTTGGCAGAACAGCGATGGTGGTGGCGGGGTCCATCTCGGCAAATTCAGCCGAACGGAACGCCGCCCAATCCATGCGGCGGGACATTTACCCCGCTCCGGCGTGATAACGCCGATGAGCAACGTCCACATCGCCACGACGCGGATGCGGCGAGCGCAAACGGCCTTTTGGGAGAGGTTTCAGGAGTTTGTCCATCGACGCGTCGACCCTATTTAGATGTGCGGCACGAGACTCCGGGGTGGAACTGTCCATCAGGTAATGCGCCGCAAACACTTTGCGGCAATGGCGTGCACATAGAAGGCCCATACCTCTCAACAATGTACGACGTCCCGGCGCGCCGATGATAGAGGTCAGAAGCCTGCTCGCCCCACAGGTGGTGAAAAGAGCAAAACGGGTGATATGGCCCAGACCTGGATGGATGTCCTTGAATTCGTCGCAAGGCATCACAAAAGCCACATTGGGCAGCAACACGCGATCCAGCCAGCCTTTCAGCATCGCCGGCAATCCGTACCACCATGTCGGATAAACAAAGATAACGGTGTCACACCAAAGAATGCCGTCGACGTCTTCCTGAACCGGCTGCGTGTTCTTTGAACAGTCCAGGTACTCGTCCAATTCTTCTGCCGACAGGACAGGATTGAAGCCGCTCGCATAGAGATCTCTCACACGGATCTCTGCCCCGGCGGCGGTCAGCTTATCCAAGACGCGGTGCAAGACGGCGGCGTTGAAACTTTCAGGCTTCGGGTGGCAATACACGACAAGGGCGCGCATCTCAAAAACTCTCCATTTCTCGGCCCACCCTCTTGAGGAACTGACCGCGTTTCTCCTCAGACGCTCGATTCATATCATATAACGCCAGATACCTGAGCTTTTCTGGTCTGCAAACGTGCCAAACCGCACGCTTTACACAATGTCGCGGCGGATCGCCCGCCAAAACGGCACGCATCCGTGTGCCCCCATAGGTCGTAACCGCGGCAAGTTTGCGGATATGAGTCAGGTTGGGCTTCACCTTGCCATGGACCAGTCTAAACGACACGCCCGGCAGGAACACTCGATCCAGAAAACCTTTCAGAATTGCGGGATACCCAAAATTCCACACCGGAAACACCATGACCAGAGCATCAGCGGCGCGCAGTCTGTCGACATAGGTTTGCACGGGCGCGGTATTGGTTTCGGTCTCATGGTAGAAACGGCGCTCGGTTTCACTCAGAACAGGGTCAAAGCCCTCTGCGTAAAGGTCGCAATCGTCGACCTCCCAACCAGCTTTTTTCAGACCTTCCACCACCTCCAGATGAAGCGCTTGATTGAAGCTTTCGGAGCATGGATGAGCGGCGAGGACAAGAGCGCGGGACGACATGGGTTTACTTTAAGTTGGCGTGGTAACCTATTCGGCAGCCTTCATTTTCGGATAGGCATACATGCGGTCATAGCCCCAATTTGGATCATCCCATGCAATCATTTTGCCTGGATTTAAAAGACCCTTGGGGTCGGCTTCTTGCTTAAATTTCAACTGACGGTCATCGACAGTCTGACGTCCGCCTTCTTCAAGAGTGTAGCGGTGCGGGTTGAAGATCATTGCACCGGCTTCTTCATGCAAGCGCACGATTTCGTCAAGCCGCTCCTCGGTCGTGAAGCGCACCAGCGACAGACCAGCGTAGATGCAGGCCCCCTGCTCTTTGATCAGCTCCAAATGCTGCATGACTTCACCTTTGGGAAAGCTTGCCCGGATCGCCTCAACAGTCTCGATGGGATTTGGAGAGCCGTAGCGGACCTGCAGATAGGTGATCGCAGGATCGACCTTTAATGCGCGGAGCGTTGTGTGGTTCCACCCATATTCGAATACTGGACCGGGCGTGCGTTCCCAATTGGGCTGGTCAGAGCGCCAAATCAGCCGCGCCTCAGGGCGTCGGGCGAGGAAGGTTTCAAAAGCGTCCATCGCATGCGGCGCGACCATCAGGCCGATCAGCGTGTCGCCGGGCTCAACATGCGGGGCCACGCGCTGAAAGTAGCTTTCCGCGATGGGGGCTTCGTAGACGCTGGCGAGCTTGATCAGGATGCCATCTTCACAGCCCAGATCGTAGGCCAGTTGGGCGGCGGCGCGGAAATCGTCATGGCTGACGAAAATCTCAGTCCAATCGTAATGTGGCGCGAGTGGAATTTCGATCTCGGTGATGATTCCATTGGTGCCATAGGCATGCGACACACGGGGAAGCTCTTCGCCTCGAAACTCAAGGATACGTGGCTCTTCTTCCATAGTGACGACGCGCAACCGTATGATATTGCCCAGATCTCTGAGTGATCCCCAAGTGCAGGACCCGACGCCGCCAGAGCCGCCCGCAATGAACCCTCCAATGGTGGCGGTGGCCCAGGTGGAAGAAAACATGCGGATTTCCTGCCCGCTTTCGGCAATACATGCCGCATCGAGGTCTTTCAGCAGGCAGCCGGGTTCGACCACCACACGCCCAGGCGCAATCTCTTTCACTTGGGTCATATGGCGCAGATGCATAACGCATCCGCCCTCCAACGGCATGGCCTGTCCGTAATTCCCCGTCCCTGCCCCGCGGGTCGTCACGGGACAATCGTTTTCATAGCAAACCTTCAAGATTTCAATGACTTCTGCTTCGTTCTTGGGGCTGACCACAAAGTCAGCCTCCAGGTGGTCGAGACGATCCTTCAAGACCGGTGAGTACCAGAAGAAGTCCCGGCTTTTAGATTTGATCGCTGCAGGATTTTCTTCGATGTCGAGATGGGCAAGTGCTGCTTTGGCTGCGGCAACGTTGGGTTTCATGCAAGCTCCATCAGGTCGTCGAGGTCACTATAGTCAGGGAGTGTGCGGTCAATCGGCTTGCCATCACGCAATACGATCCGGTCTGCTTGCGGGCGCGCAAAAAGTTCGGTCCAGTTGCGCGCCCGGCAAATCACCAGATCGGCCGCAGCACCGGGTGCGAGACTTGGCGCGTCAAAGCGGCAGGCTTCGGCCGGGTTGAGTGTGAAGGCACGCGACCAGTCTTCGTCGGAATGATCGAGATGACCGATCCGCGTTGCTTCGCGAAGCACCTCAATCATGTCGAGATCGCCATAGGCATAGAACGGATCGCGCGTATTATCTGAGGCAAAAGAGACGTTTACACCGCGTGCTTTGAGTTCGTGGACCAAGGTAATGCCGCGCCAGCGTGGGGTGCGATAGCCCAAACCTTTGTCCGTCAGACCGCGATCTTGCAGATAAAGGTTGCACAGCGGCAGGCTAACAACATTCAAGCCCGCGCGCGCGACCATATCCATGGTCCGATTTGCCTCGGCCAAATCCTGCACTGCGAGCGAGGTGCAATGACCCACAGTGACTTTGCCCTGAAAGCCGATCTCTTTGACCAAAATAGCGATATCGCGGAGCGTCGTTGTGCCTGGGTCGCTGGTTTCATCTACATGAAAATCGGCATCTAAGCCTTTCTTTTCACACAAAGAGAAGAAGTGCTTCAACCGATCCGGTAGATCCCAGGTGGGATTGGTGACAAGCCCCAACACGCCGCCGCTCTCGGCCACGATCTCGGCCATCTCATCGATAAAGCCACCAGGTTTGCAAAGGCCAGAATGGATCAGGTTGACCGCTTGAAGCTCAATCCGCCCAGCCCATTCAGCGCGCATCTCGCGAAAGATTGGCCAAGAGATTTGTTCCTGCGGTGGGATACTGTCCAAATGGGTCCGGATTTTTGAGGTGCCGTGGGCGTAGGCACAGCGCAATGCGAACTCTATGCGCCGCCGCACATCTTCTTCCGACCAATTGGCCAGTCTGTCCACGCCAACGGTATTAAGCGCACTCATGAAGGTGCCATCGGGATTGTTGGCGCGCGGCCAGATATGCCCCTTATCGAGATGGGTGTGCATATCGACGAAACAGGGAAAGACCATCGCGCCTTTCAGATCGACAGGGCGTCCAGGTTTATCGCTGATTTTGCCGTCTGCCAGATGCAGGTCCAAACGCATCAGATCGCCCTCTTGCCCCAAGAGACAGGACGGCACAGTTGCGTTGGCGAGCGTCACAGGACCCTCTGGTAGTTCGATAAAGCTCATTACATTTCTCGTTTCACGGCGCTTTCATGCCATTTGTGGAGCAAGGCGTAGCTCAGCACCGAAAGAGCGGCGAAAATGAAGACCCCCATTGCGGCGATCAGGCTGAGGGCTGCGAACATCCGAGCGATATTCAAGCGATAGCCGGCTTCTTGGATGCGGGCCGCCAGCCCTGCGCCGACGCCGCCTGTGCCCGCAACAAGCTCGGCCACCACCGCGCCGATTAGACTGAGACCTCCTGCGATTTTCAGACCGCCAAGAAAGTATGGCAGCGCCGAGGGCAATTGCAGCATCCACAGCTTCTGCCACCGGCTGGCTTTGTAGATCGTGAAGAGATCGCGCAGATTGTGGTCAACAGAATTCAAGCCGAGTGTGGTGGAACTGAGCACCGGAAAAAATGCCACAATCCAGGCACAAAGCAGCATGCCCGCAGTTTTGCTTTCGACATAGATGAAGATGAGCGGCGCGATCGAGACCACCGGTGTGACCTGCAATATCACCGCATAGGGGTAGAGCGACATCTCTACCATTTTCGACTGGTTGAAAAGAATGGCGAGCCCTGCCCCGCCGAGCACCGCAAAGATCAACGCCAGAATGGTGGTTTTCGCGGTCAAAAGCGCCGCATCCGACAAGATCGGCCAATCGGTCACCAAACTGTCCCACACCCGGCCCGGGCCCGGTAGGATATAGTGCGGGATACCGTTCCAAATCACGATCCGGTCCCAAAGCCAGATTGCCAGGATCATCACCAAGACCGGCAGGATGTAGCGCGCGACGCTCTCAATCTGTTGGCGTTTTACCCGGCGGCGTTCATCGGCGTCGAGAGGTTCAGACTCTGCGGCAGAGGTTTCTTCGGCCAGGCTCATGCGGCTTCTCCCATGGCACGGTGCAACGCAGAGGACGTCGCCCGGCAATAGCCAGCATACTCGGAGGAGGTGCGGAACTCCTCAGCACGCGGATACGGCGCGTCCACATGGAGTTCTTCAATCACTCGCCCCGGTCGTGCCGCCATGACGATAATGCGATCTGACAAAAACACCGACTCCCAAACCGAATGCGTCACGAAGATCACTGTGCAACCGATTTTGGCTT
The DNA here is from genome assembly GCA_038751255.1 of Pseudomonadota bacterium. Lineage (GTDB taxonomy): Bacteria > Pseudomonadota > Alphaproteobacteria > Rhodobacterales > Rhodobacteraceae > JANSYP01. Next base: position 2,885 of record JBCDGN010000017.1, on the reverse strand, counting down.
TCAACTCTAGAAGGTCATTGTTCAATTTGAACCGGGTGATTTCATCCAGAGCCGCAAAGGGCTCGTCCATCAAAATCAATCTTGGGTGGGTCACCATCGCGCGTGCAATCGAGACCCACATTTTCATCCCGCCGGACAACTCTCGAGGGTAGGCGGATTGGAAGTTTTCAAGCCCAACGAGCTTAAGCGCCTGTAAAATATCGTCCTTAACCGTCTCGTAGGGCTGACCGCGCAACCGAAATGGCAGGTAGACATTCTTGGCCACCGTGGCCCAGGGCATCAGTGTGGGCTCTTGGAACACAACGCCGAGGTCATCTTGCCCCTGCCCGCCAGCCCAATCGATCCGGCCCGAGGTTGGCGTCATCAACCCAGAGATCAACCGAAGCGCCGTCGATTTTCCGCAGCCCGACGGCCCCAAAAGCGAGATGAAATCACCCTGATTGACCGACAGTGTCATGCCATCGAGCGCGACGATTTCGCGCCCGAATGTTTTGTTGATATGCGCCATCTGCAAAACCGGCGGACGCTGATCGAGCGGCAAGGATTGAAGCACAGGATCCTCTGACATGATGGTCGGGCAGGCAGCGGAACGCGCCTCAGGCCCGACCTTCCCAGTGTCTTAGTTAGATGGTTTGAGGTCCATGCCAACGCCCTTATTGGCAAACTCTGTCGACATCGCAGATTGCCAATCAAGCCCGTCTTCGATCACGTTCGCCTTGACCATCTTTGCGTAGAAGTCACCGACTTTCTCTTCAGTGATGGCGCCAATGCCGATTTCGAGCGCGTCACCGCTGTCGACAATGCCCTGACTCAACATTTTCGAGATCGCGTAATTGATCTTGTCCTGGGTCATATCTGGATTGTCGCTGATGATCATCTCATTGGCGGCAGCGTTGTCGCCGTAGAGATAGTTATACCATCCCGTAATCGAGCCATCGACAAAGCAGGTCACTTCGTCAGGTTTGTTCGCGATGGTGTCTGCCATAGTCTCGACTGTCGTGGCGTAAGTGGAGTAGCCTGCATCCGCGATCAGGAAGACATTCGGCGTAAAGCCACCTTCTTTTTCAACGAGATAGGGCTCAGAGCTCAAGTAACCTTGCATGCCCAGTTCCTTGTCGGCCAGGAAAGGTGCAGGGTTGAATGTGTAGGGCTGACGCTGCTCAGGCGTGAAGCCGTATTCTGCAATCATCCACTGATAATAGCTGGTGAAACCATTGTCGCCGATCAAAAGTGTGAGGTTCTTCAAATCATCCCAGCTATCGGCAGCGCCGGGATGCGCAAGGATCACTTGGGGGTGCTTTTGGAAGATCGCCGCGACTGAGACCACCGGAATACCTTCTTTCACTGCGTTGAAGGCCTGCAGCATGTCGCCGCCCATGTGGTAGTCGATCTTGCCAGCCAGCAGAAGCGCGCGGTTGTTAACCTGAGGACCGCCAGAGACGATCTCTACATCCAGACCGCAGGCCGCGTAGGTGCCATCGGCAACGGCCTGATAGAAACCGCCATGTTCCGCCTGCGCGAGCCAGTTTGTACCAAACACAACCTTTTCGTTGGCTGTGGCGGCGCTGGCCGCGATGAATGCTGTTGTCGCGAGTGCCAGTGTTTTGAAACCCATCGCCTCGTCTCCCCTTAGCTGAACGCTGATTCTGAACTCTTCTGCTCTAGCTGTTCCCGAAGCCCGCGAGAGGTTAAAGAAGTTGCGCACGGAAGACCGGGGAAATGCCGGGATTTTCGATCATAGATACGGCATATGCATATTTATTGTGCATCTCTAACGTCTGGAGGCGGTGAATGACCCGTGAATTGCAACCCAATGAGATTGCCCCTCCCTTTGCACGCTATGCGCACGGGGTTGAGGTCCCCGCAGGTCATCGTCTCGTTGCGACCTCTGGTCAACTCGGGCTGGCAAGCGACGGAACTGTGCCAGATGGCTCCGAGGCACAGGCGCAGATCTGTTTTGCAAACATCACCGCGATCTTGAAGGACGCCGGGATGAGCCCGACCGATACCATTCGGATCAATGCCTTTGTGACCGACCGGGCGCATATGGCCGGATACATGGAGGCTCGGGATGCGTGGTTGGCAGACAGTACACGACTGCCAGCCTCGACGCTTGTGATTGTCTCAGGCTTCACCCGGCCAGAGTTTGTTGTGGAAGTCGAGGTGCTTGCCGCCGCACCTTAGTCCAACTTGAGTGCGGATCAAAGGTCACAGAAGCCATGTGAGCATCGCACGCCCCTTCCGCCGCTTCGACGGCTCTCCTATGGATAGTCCCATGCGCATTTTGATCCTGAATGGTCCGAACATAAACATGCTGGGTCTTCGCCAGCCGGAGGTTTACGGCACATTGACCTTGGCCGATATTGAAGCCGATTGCCGGAAGCTGGCCTCAGAACTGGGCATCTCGTTGGAGTTCGAGCAATCCAATCATGAAGGCAGCATGATCGATATGATCCACGCCGCACGCGGTGTCCAAGACGGTATAGTGCTCAACGCTGGCGCCTATACCCATACCTCGATTGCGATCATGGATGCGGTTGCGTCTGCCGAGGTGCCGACGATTGAGCTGCATCTTTCCAACGTCCACGCAAGGGAAGAGTTTCGCCACAAGAGCTATCTCGGACGCGTGGCTCTTGGCCTGATCGCAGGTTTTGGCGCGGCCGGCTATGGCCTGGCCCTGCGCGCAATGCACACGCACTTAAGCCGCTAAAACCCGATCCCCTGCCCTGCTTTGAGAAACGATGGAGTTATTGTCAAATCTGGTGTCCAAGCGCTTTTCATGCGGCGGCCTGATCTTGGTTTGATGGCTTGATGCCGTTGACGAAATCGACGCCTTGGATGACGTCGGCGAGATGAGCGAAGCCCCGCAATTTGCGCCAGCCTTT
>JBCDGN010000016.1:0-51860 GCA_038751255.1 Pseudomonadota bacterium | reverse complement strand
TGCAGACGTCACGATCATTGACCGCCTCAGCCCGGGAGAAGGGACATCGCATGGCAATGCCGGTGTGCTTGCGGCGTGTTCAGTGGTGCCAGTCACTGCGCCGGGTCTGATCGGCAAAGCGCCGAAGATGCTCCTGGATCCAAAGTTTCCGCTGTTTCTCCGCTGGGGATATTTTCCGAAGCTGACGCCTTGGCTTTTGAAATATCTCTCTCACGCCAATGACAAAGACACGCGCCGGATCGCAACTGGGCTGACCACCATCACCAGCGACTGCGTCGCGCAACACCAGGCCTTAGTGGCTGGGACGAAGGCAGCAGACTGGGTTCAAGAAAGCGACTACTCCTTCGCCTATGCCAATCGCGCCGCGTTTGAGGGCGACGGATACACCTGGGCACTCCGCCGTGAAGTAGGTTTTGAGCCGATCCTGCGCGAAGGGTCCGAACTGCGCGAGTTTGAGCCCGCCCTCGCCCCTTCAGTTGGCTGTCTGGCGACGGTGAAGGACCACGGCTATGTCCGCGATCCCGGTGGCTATGTGAAGACCCTTGCAGCGGCCTTTGAGGAGCTGGGCGGCAAGATTCACCAAGCGGAGATCCAAGATTTCGATACCGCTGAGGATGCTGTGACCGCGGCTCTGACCTCTTTGGGGCGTATCCCATGTGACCGCATGATCCTGGCCACGGGCGTCTGGTCGAAGTCTTTGATGCGGAAACTGGGCCTCACCATCCCGCTGGAATCTGAGCGAGGCTATCATATCGTTTTTCGCGATGCCGAGGGGGGTCCGAACCATCCCGTGATGGTTTCAAGCGGCAAATTTGTTGCGACGCCCATGGCGGCGGGCTTGCGGTGCGCGGGCATGGTCGAATTCGGCGGGCTCAACGCCGGACCATCTGCGTCGCCTTTGGAATTCCTTCGCAAAAGCGTGAAAGCGACATTTCCCAATCTCACCCATGGCGAAGAAATTGAGTGGCTGGGCCATCGCCCCGCACCCTCTGACAGTTTGCCCTTGATTGGTGAGGTCCGAAAATCCGGGGTCTACACGGCTTTCGGTCATCATCATATTGGATTGACGGGTGGCCCGAAGACCGGAAGGATTGTGGCAAGCCTCGTCGCCAATCAACCAGTGAACAACGATTTATCGGCCTATGACCCAATGCGGTTTGCCCAATAAAGTAACAAAAAACGTCCAGCATGGAGAGAAAGACATGAAGAAAACCACAGCAACACTCGTAGCACTTGCGACAGCAGCGCTTCCGGCGCTCCCAGCCATGGCCCAAGACAAATGGGACCTGCCGATGGCTTATTCGGGCTCCAACTTTCACTCCGTGACTGGGGCGGAATTCGCCAAATGCGTCACCACCGCGACCGGCGGAGATATCGAGATCACCACCCACCCTTCAGGATCGCTTTTCGCTGGGGCAGACATCAAGCGTGCTGTGCAAACTGGACAAGTGCCGATCGGTGAGCGTCTGCTCTCTGGTCACCAGAATGAAAGCGCCATCTTCGGTTGGGATTCCATTCCTTTCCTCGTGTCGTCATTCGACGAGCATGAGAAACTTTATGAAGCGGCCAAACCGCATCTAGAAGAGCTCTTGGCGGACCAAAACCTCACCATGCTTTACTCGGTCCCTTGGCCACCTCAGGGGCTTTACTTCAACACCGAGGTCAACTCCGTCGCGGATATGGAGGGCATCAAGTTCCGTTCCTACAACAACGCCACAGCGCGTCTGGCGGAACTGACCGGAATGCTGCCGGTACAGATTGAGGCGGCTGAGATTAGCCAAGCCTTCGCGACAGGTGTGGCCGAGTCCATGGTGTCCTCTGGCGCGACGGGCTATGATCGCAAGGTTTGGGAAAGCCTAAGCCACTTCTATGAAGTCGATGCCTGGCTGCCGCGGAACTACATGCTGATCAATTCCGACGTTTGGGACGATGTTGATGAAGATCAGAAGAACATCATCAACGCCTGTGCTGCGATGGCGGAATACGCGGGCACTTGGCGGGCGAAAGAGTACACAGGCTTCACACTGGCAGGCCTCGCGGCTGGCGGCATGACAGTTCAACCCGCTGGGGACGCGCTAATGGAAGAGTTGAAAGCCATCGGCGAGACCATGACCGAGGAATGGTTGGAAGCAGCAGGCGAAACCGGCCAAGCCATCGTCGACACCTACAATAGCGCACAGTAAAATTTCTTCACCCGGGGCGGTAAAAACATGGCCCCGGGTGATCTGCCCCCCAGCGCGTAGGAGAACGATCCATGACCGGTGTTTTGCGCGGCCTACGCCGTGTTCTTGATTTTATCTATCTCGCCTCCGGCATCCTGGCCGCTTTGTGTTTAATCGCGATCCTATTTCTGATCGTGGCGCAGATGGTTGCCCGCTGGACGGGAGAGATCTTTCCAGGCGCTGCAAACTACGCAGGCTACGCCATGGCGGCGGCAAGTTTTTTTGCCTTTGCCAACGCGCTCAATCGTGGGTCGCATATCCGGGTGTCGCTGGTGCTAAATGCGGTGCCCGCTCGATTTCGACGGTTCTTAGAAATCTGGTGCTTCGGGATCGCAGCGGCGGTGATGTGGTATTTCACCTACTATGCTTACTGGTTCACCTATTGGTCGTGGAAATTCAACGAGGTCAGTCAAGCCCAAGACGCAACGCCGCTATGGATCCCACAATCGGTGATGGTCATCGGCGGTGGTATTCTGGCGATCGCCCTAACCGATCATCTGATCCATGTGATCACGCGCGGCGATCATCGGATCAAGCGCGATCTCGTCGATCAAAGCTTCGCGGAGTAGACCCATGGAAGAGGTTTACGCCATATCGCTGTTTCTCTTCATTCTGTTTCTGCTCTTGGGCTCCGGCGTTTGGGTCGGCTTAGCGCTCATGGGCGTGGCCTGGGTCGGGATGGAGATGTTCACCTCCCGCCCTGTCGGCGACACGATGATCACCACCATCTGGGCCACATCCTCAAGTTGGACCCTGACCGCCCTGCCCCTTTTCATTTGGATGGGTGAGATACTGTTCCGCACGCGCCTATCGGAAGATATGTTCCGTGGCCTCTCGCCCTGGCTCGCACGGCTACCAGGCGGACTGGTGCATACCAACATCGTGGGCTGCACAGTTTTCGCTGCAGTCTCGGGCTCTTCCGCGGCGACCCTGACCACGGTTGGCAAGATGTCTATCCCCGAACTGAGGGCGCGCGATTATCCCGAACGCGTTGTGATCGGCACACTGGCGGGCGCGGCCACTTTGGGTCTGATGATCCCGCCGTCATTGGCACTGATCGTCTACGGCGTCACAGTAAACGAAAGCATCACGCAGCTTTTCTTTGCCGGCGTCTTCCCGGGGCTGTGTCTTGCGCTGATGTTCATGGGCTATGTCGCGATCTATTCGCGGCTGTCGCCCAGTTGGAACCCCAAGCAAGAAACCGGTATGTCCTTTGCCGAAAAGCTCAAGAATTCGCGCTTTCTGATCCCTGTGCTCTGTCTGATCTTTGTCGTGATCGGCTCCATGTATGCGGGATATGCCACCGCGACGGAAGCGGCGGCGATTGGCGTGATCGGCGCGCTGATCCTGGCCGCGAGCCAGGGATCGCTCACCTGGAGCACCTTTGCCGAAAGCCTCATGGGCGCCACGCGCACATCAGCCATGATCGCTTTGATCCTCGCCGGCGCTGCGTTTCTGAAGCTCGCCATGGGGTTCACGGGGCTACCCCGCGCGCTGGCAGATGGGATCGCAACTATGGAGCTGTCGCGCTTTGAACTTTTGATGGTGTTGATGGTCTTCTACATCGTCTTGGGCATGTTCCTTGATGGGATCTCATCGGTGGTACTGACCATGGCAGTGGTCGAGCCGATGGTGCGTGAAGCAGGCATCGATCTGGTTTGGTTCGGGATTTTTGTGGTTGTCGTGGTGGAGATGGCACAAATCACCCCGCCCATTGGCTTTAACCTCTTCGTTCTGCAAGGCATGACCGAACACGAGATGGGCTATATCACCCGCGCGGCCTTTCCAATGTTCATGATCATGGTGCTGATGTGCTTTGTCCTGATTTGGTTTCCAGATATCGCCATGTGGCTGCCAGAAAACATGCGACAAGCCCCTGGATGAGGGTTTGTCCGCGTCCCAAGATCAAGACGATAAGTACGCCGCCTCACTGGGAAGTCTAGCGCGCCTCAAGACTGAAGTGAGTGGGTGATCCCGGCCCGACAGGCAGATCCAACCCAAATGACCAAAGAAAGAAGAAACCCGACCATAAGACTAGGAAGAATATCGAGTACGGCAGCATCATCGCGATCAACGTGCCAACGCCCAAGTCACGATCATAGCGCGTGGCCCATGCCATAATAAGGCCGAAATAGCTCAACATCGGGGTGATAATGTTCGTGGTGGAGTCCCCAATGCGATAGGCCGCCTGCGTGACTTCTGGTGCATAGCCGATTAGCATCAGCATCGGCACAAAGATCGGCGCGGTCACAGCCCATTGCGCCGATGCTGAACCAAGCGTCAGGTTCACAAACGCACAGATCAAGATGAAACCTAAAAACAAAAACGGCCCCGTGGCGCCAGAGGCTTCAAGGAACTCGGCACCAAACACTGCGGTGATGGCCCCAAGATTGGACCAGCTAAAAAAGGCGACGAACTGAGCCGCGAAAAAGACCAACACCATGAAGAGCCCCAGCGAACTCATCGCCTCGGCCATGGCGTCGATCACCTCGCGGTCGGTTTTCATCGTGCCCGCACCACGCCCGTAGGCATAGCCAGTCGCCAGAAAGATAATCAGGATCCAGACCACAAATCCCTGGAAAAAAGGCGATCTAATTGGGTCGCCGGTGTCGGGGTTGCGCAGTACCCCCCACTCCGGCAACAGCGTGAACGCCATGACCGCCAAAACGCCCAAAAAGGCGTAGCCCGCCCAACGAAGCCCACGTCGTTCTTCGGGACGCAAAGGCGCCATCAGCGTCTCGTCCAAAATCGTCTCATCAGCGCGGGATTTGTCGTAGGTGCCGAGTTGCGGCTCAACAATGAATATCGAGACCAAGGACCCGACGATTGTCACCAGAAAGGTCGAGGCCGCCATGAAGTACCAATTGGCCGTGGGCGTAACTTCATAACCGGGGTCAATCAATTGCGCGGCTTCCTGGGTAATACCTGCAAGCAACGGATCAATGGCTCCGATCAGCAGGTTCGCCCCATAGCCTCCCGATACACCGGCAAAAGCCGCGGCCATGCCCGCAAGGGGATGACGTCCAAGGGCGTAGAAAATCGCCCCTGCCAGTGGGATTAAGACCACATAGCCGACCTCGGACGCGGTGTTGGAGACAATGCCTGTGAAAACAATCACCACCGTCACCACGTGCCGGGGCGCGCCGAGCACAAGATTGCGCACCACCGCCGATAAAAGCCCCGCTTCCTCCGCGACACCGACGCCAATCATGGCGACAAGCACCACGCCAAGCGGCACAAAACTGGTGTAGTTTGTGACCAGGTTGGTAAAAATCCGTCGGACGCCGTCGCCATCCAAAAGGCTGACCGCCCGGATCATGCCATCCTCAGCGACACCCGGAGAACCCACCGGTCGTGGATCTTCAACCGCAACACCAAGCCAACCAAGCAGACCTGACAATAGCAAGATCGCAATCGAGAGGAAAAAGAACAGCGTCACCGGATGCGGAAGCAAATTCCCCAACCATTCGACACCATCGAGAAACCGCATGAAGGCGTTCCGGCGCGTAACCTGGTTTTCCTGTGTGGTCTCTGCCATAGACGCGTCCTCTTGCTGTCGCGGCGCGATCACGCCGATGCACCCACTATCAGAGCGACGAACGGAACGCTGCACAACCCCTTGGCAGAACGATTGAAAGCTTCAGAGGGTCTGGACGCCCCGATCCAACACGCTCTCCATCGACACATAAGTCGATGTGGATGACAGATGCGGCAATTGAGAGATCTGTTCCCCCAGAACCCGCCGATAATCGCCAATATCTTGGGTTCGAATTTTCAGCAGATAGTCAAAGCCTCCGGCGATCAAATGGCACGTCTCGACCTCGGCGATCTCGCGTATGGCGGCATTGAACTCACGCAGGCTTTTCTCGCGTGTGTCGGAAAGTTTGACCTCCAAAAACGCCACATGCTCCAAACCAAGTTTCACGGCGGAAAGCTCTGCACGGTAGCCGGTGATAACGCCAAGGGATTCCAAACGTTTCACCCGCGCGGTCACCGGCGTCTTAGAGAGGCCAACCCGCTGACCAAGCGCCGTCATCGAGATGCGTGCCTCAGTTGCCAAGACGGACAAGATGCGATGATCGAAACTGTCCAGATCTACCTTTTGCGACATATCAATAGGACCTCAAATCAGGTAATTTTAGACCTTTTCCCTACGATACCCTCCAACTAAAGGAAAAACGACCAAGTACGAAATGCTATTTTGTACCTCAGTCATAGGAGCGGTGCAGATGATCGACTTGGCGCCCATCTGGGATAGAAACAAACGGCGAAACGAGGCAGAGCTTTTGGCGGAGCTTGAGCGCACAGCCGATCTCAGCGCCACGGCCAGAGCGCAGATTGTGGACAGGGCAACCGCGTTGGTTCGCCAAATCCGTACCGCATCTCAGCCGGGATTGATGGAGGTCTTTCTCGCCGAATATGGTCTGTCAACCGATGAAGGCGTGGCGCTCATGTGTTTGGCAGAGGCGCTTTTACGTGTGCCCGACCCCACCACGATCGATGCATTGATCGAGGACAAGATCGCACCGTCCAATTGGTCCACGCATCTTGGCCGCTCCAATTCGCCGCTGGTGAATGCATCGACTTGGGGTCTTCTGCTGACCGGTCGCGTGCTCGATCAAGCCGAGGCACCGGGCATTGCCACAACGCTACGCTCGATGCTGCGCCGTCTGGGCGAGCCGGTGATCCGATCCGCCGTCAGCGCGGCGATCAAGCAGATGGGCCGGCAATTTGTGTTGGGTGAGGATATCGTCGCCGCCATGGACAGGGCGAAACACATGGAGGCCAGGGGCTATACTTATTCCTACGACATGCTTGGCGAGGCGGCGATCACTGCCGCGGATGCCGCGCGCTATGCCACAGCTTACAGTGATGCGATCACATCAATCGCTGGGGCCTGTCGCGGCGCAGATATCACCGCCAATCCCGGGATCTCGGTCAAGCTTTCAGCGCTCCATCCACGCTATGAAGTCGCGAAAGCCGACCGGGTAATGGCAGAGCTTGTGCCCGTGCTCAAGAGACTAGCGCGACAAGCCGCGGAAGCGGGCATGGGTCTGAATGTCGACGCAGAAGAAGCCGACCGACTAAGCCTGTCGCTAAAGGTGATTGAAGCCACACTTGCCGATCCTGACCTCGCAGGCTGGGATGGCTTCGGTGTGGTGGTGCAGGCCTACGGTCGGCGCGCAGGCGATGTGATTGATGGGCTTTACACCATGGCCCAGCGCTATGATCGACGGCTGATGGTCCGTCTTGTGAAGGGTGCCTATTGGGACAGCGAGATCAAACACGCGCAAGTGCAAGGCTTGGATGACTTCCCGGTTTTCACGCATAAAGCTGCAACCGATGTGAGCTATATCGCGCTTGCGCGGAAGCTCTTGGGGCTCACCAATCGGCTCTATCCGCAATTTGCCACCCATAACGCGCATTCGGTCTCCGCTGTGCTTGACATGGCCGATGGCTTGCCGCGCGAGGCTTTCGAGTTTCAGCGCTTACACGGAATGGGCGAGGCGCTTCACGATCTTGTCCTGGACGCCGAAGGAACACACTGCCGCATCTACGCACCCGTCGGAGCGCATCGCGATCTGTTGGCCTATCTGGTGCGGAGACTGTTGGAAAACGGCGCCAACTCATCCTTCGTGCATCAAATTGTGGACAAAGCGGTGCCAGCTTCGAGTGTGGCCACCTGCCCGTTTGACGCGCTCGCCACAGAGCAGTCTGAGCCTCGGATTATACCGACAGGCAGCACGCTCTTTGCACCAGAGAGACAAAACGCCAAGGGCTTCGATCTCAGCGACGCCACAGTGCTGAAGCGCATCGAGGATGCACGGCAGCGCCCAGCTTGGCTCTCTGTCGAGCCCTCTATTGCTGGCGAGATTGGCGAGACGGGTCCAACGATCGATACCCTCAATCCCTTCAACGGTACGCCCATTGGTGCGGTGAAACTGGCCTCGGCCAAAGATGTAGAGACCGCTCTGAACGCCGCCTCGCCATGGCGCAAAGACGCGACGGACCGAGCCGAGATCCTTAGGCGCGCGGCAGATCTGTACGAAGAAGACTTCGCCGAGGTCTTTGCACTTCTTGCCCTGGAGGCCGGGAAGACGCTGAGCGATGCTGTCGCAGAACTCCGCGAGGCTGTCGATTTTCTGCGCTACTATGCGAATGAAGGAGAAAAGCTCTCTTCGCCCGCGCGCGGTGTCTTCACCTGCATTAGCCCCTGGAATTTCCCGCTAGCTATTTTTTCCGGTCAGATTGCGGCGGCTTTGGCCGCAGGCAACGCGGTACTCGCCAAACCGGCAGAAACAACACCGGCGATCGCCGCATGGGCGGTGAAACGCCTCCATGCCGCCGGGGTTCCGAAGGCAGCGCTGCAACTGCTGCCCGGCGAAGGGGCCATTGTCGGTCAGCGGCTGGTCTCCGATCCGCGGGTGGATGGCGTGGCATTCACTGGCTCCACCACAACAGCCCGCAAGATCCAAAGCGCGATGGCGAAGGCCTGCAAACCTGGCGCGCCGCTCATCGCCGAAACCGGTGGTCTGAACGCCATGATCGTCGACAGCACTGCCCTGCCCGAGCAAGCGGTCCGCGATATCGTGGTTTCAGCCTTTCAATCTGCAGGTCAGCGCTGTTCGGCTTTGCGCTGTCTCTATGTGCAAGAAGACATCGCCGAGCCCTTCCTCAAGCTTCTTACTGGCGCAATGGATGAGCTTGAGATGGGCGATCCTTGGGATCTCGCAACCGATATTGGCCCCATGATCACCGACACCGCTGCGGCCGAGATCAACGCCTATATCGAAGCCGCTGACCGCGATGGCCGTGTTTTGCACCGCGTGGCAGCACCACCGAGCCCCGGCTTTGTAGCGCCAACGCTCCTGCGTGTTCCTGGAATAGGTGCGCTCGAAACCGAGGTATTCGGCCCTGTTCTTCATGTAGCAACATTTAAAGCCGATGAGATCAACCAGGTTGTCGCCGATGTAAACGCCACAGGCTATGGCCTGACCTTTGGCGTGCACACGCGGATCGATGACCGGGTACAGAAGATCTCTGACACGGTTCATGCAGGCAATATCTACGCCAATCGCAATCAAATCGGCGCGATTGTCGGCAGTCAGCCCTTTGGCGGTGAAGGGCTTTCCGGCACCGGGCCCAAGGCAGGTGGACCGCATTATCTGGCGCGTTTCACGCAGATGCCCGCAAAGAGTGTCTCTGACACCTGGAGCCAAGGCGCAGATACAAATGTGGTTGCCAACGCACTCCGCAATGCCAAGGACATTTCTAGGCCCCTGGAGACAACGATCCTCCCAGGGCCCACTGGGGAGCTCAATCGTCTCTCCGCCTTGCCCCGAAAACCGCTTCTTTGTGCCGGGCCCGGAGCCGGTGCAGCACGAGAACAAGGCAAAGAGATCGAAGCGCTCGGCGGACACGCGGTCTCAACTGAAGGGTCTCTAGACCCCAAAGCCTTGTTTGATTTGCCGGAGTTTGGCGGGTTGCTTTGGTGGGGCGACGAAGAAACAGCCCGCGCCTATGCAACAGCTCTTTCCGCACGCCAGGGACCAATCATCCCGTTGATCACCGGGAGCCCCGACAAGGCCCATGCCTGTCTGGAGCGTCACCTTTGCGTCGACACGACCGCGGCGGGCGGCAACACGAGCTTGCTCGCCGGAGAGGAAATTCCCCCTGTCAAAGCGGCAGAGTAGATCACCGATCATATTGCGAGATGCCGGTAGCTTCCAAGCAAAGGGCGATGCCTCCTGCAGTTGGCGATGTTTCCTACCCCAGTTTTCCAACGCTGCGCTCGAGGCTGGGGTAGCACAGCGCCAGCGTTACCCCCCGCGCGACAAAGGAAATCACCAGAGAGATCCAAAGCCCGTGATTGCCATAGACGGGCACCAAGAAAAGGCACGCAATGCCATAGACCATAACGCTCAGTGCCATCATGTTGCGCATATCGCGTGACCGGGTGGCGCCGATAAAGATGCCATCCAGAAGCCAGGCGGCACAGGCGAGCGGCGGCGCCAAAACCATCCAGATAAGATAGGCACGCGCCGCTTCTCGCACCTCTGGTGCAGTTGTCATCACATCAATGATCGTGCCTCCGGCGAGGGCAAAGATGAGGGAAAGACCAAGAGTGCAAACCAGTCCCCAGATGCCGCAAAGCACCGCCGCCCGACGCAACGATGCGCGCGCCCGTGCCCCCATCGCTTGGCCGACCAAAGCCTCAACCGCGAAGGCAAAACCGTCCATCGCATAGGAAGTGATGTATAAGAACTGAAGCAGAATTTGGTTCGCTGCCAAAGCCACATCTCCAAAGTCAGAGCCCAAATAAATGAAGGAGAGAAAGATCACCTTGATCAAGACCGATCTTATGAGGATGTCCGAATTGACCCGCGCCATGCGGCTCAGACGCGCGCGATCCATGACGCGATCCCAGGCACGCCATAAGGTGTTCGCGAAGGCGTCCCGACACAACCATAGGGCCAGGGCCAGGCCACTCCACTCCGCAATAAATGTTGCAAAAGCAACGCCCTCGACCCCCCATCCGAAGCTTAGGACAAAGACGAGGTCGAGCAGAATATTGAGCCCGTTCATCCAAACCTGGATCGCAAGGACCGCGCGGGTGCGTTCAAGCGCGACCAACCAGCCTGTCGCGCCATAAATCGCGATTGCCGCGGGCGCGGACCAGATCCTGATCGCGAGGTAGTCTCGTGCCAAGGTCTCAACTTCGGGACTTGCAGGTGACAGCAGGAAAGCTCCCCGAAAAATCGGCCCCTGCAACAAGATAAGGATCACGCCGACGATCGCAGCGATCAATAGGGCCCGGGTCAGCAGTGCGACGACCTCGGCCTGATCATTTGCCCCATGGGCTTGAGCGGTAAATCCCGTGGTTCCCATGCGAAGAAAACCAAAAACCCAATAGACCGCCGCGATGGTGATGGCGCCGATCGCTACGGCGCCAATTGGTGTGGCTTCGCCGAGCTGTCCAATCACGCCGGTATCGACTGCTCCAAGGATAGGGACCGTCGCATTGGACAAAACCACCGGCCAAGCCAAGCGCCAGACACGGCGATGGGTCAGTGACTTGAGCGCAGCTTGGCCGTTGGGCTCAGCGCGTTGCATTGTAAACCGGGCTTTTCTTGCCCAAGCGGCCATTGCTTTGGTCTTGTGTTGGCTTGGGCCGAACAGTCAAAACAGCGAAGGGTACAGACACAAAGCTATTGCGCTGATGACCCATTTCAGTCGGCTTGGCGGAAAGGCCTGGCACAGTTTAGACCTGCAAGACTGGAGCGTTTGGTTTCTTTATCGGCAGGCATCGTCCCAACGTCCAGCCCTGCAGAGAGATCGGTGATTGCGTCGCGCTTCGGGCTTGCTTACGCTAAGTCACAGGGAGGACGCGCCATGACCGAGACACGGCTCAGTTTTAAGGAAATGTGCGCAAAATTCGACGTCACCCCGCGGACTTTGCGCTACTATGAATACATCGAGTTATTGCAACCCGAGAAAGACGGACGCGCAAGATATTATGGCGCGCGGGAAACTGCTCGGATGACCCTGATCCTACGCGGCCGGCGATTTGGGTTTGCTTTGGAAGAGATCCGGCAATGGCTGCTCATCTATGAGGAACAAGGAACCGCCGCGCAGATGGAAACTTGGGTGGAGCTTGCCACCAATCAACTGCAAACGCTTGATGCACAACGTCTACAGCTTGAAGAGACCATTGAAGAACTCCGCTCGCTGAGGGATGCCACGGCCGCGAGTTTGCGCGAAACTGCATGAGGCAAAGGCGCTCTAAGAGCGCGCTGCCCTTACGGTCTGGTTGCGCAAAGACGCTTAGGTGAACGCGCTGCCAGTACGGACCAGATCGTTGCGCAGCGCCCCAAGGCCTGCTTGACGCGCGACGATCTGCTCTGCGCGATTGCGCACCTCGTCACTTTGTACAATGCCGTGTAGCCGCACAAAATCGTTTTCAACCGACACATGAATATGGCTGGCATCTTGCGCCATTGGACCAGCGGTCTTTAGCGCATCAGAAATGCGCGCCTGCAAAAGCTTGTCACGCAGCGCTTGGCGTCCTTTCTTGGTCTCTCCAAAGGCTTGGCTTTTGATGATGCTGATCAGCAAATCGGCGCAGGCTTCGGGCGAAAGATACGCGGTGTTCAGCACCAGGTCATAGTTTTGCGGATCACGCCAGTCTGTGTCGAAAAACTTTGTGAAGGCCGCGGTGTGGGCGGCGTCACTGCGCTTGATTTCCTGCCGCGCAACGGTCTCTTCGACCTCAAGCCGCCGCTTCATTTCCGCGACGCGCGCCTCAAACGGGGCGCAGACACGAAGCGACACCACCTGCGGCACATTGTGAAGAAGCCGCGCAGCGCCCCAACCTCGGATCAATACATTGCCTTCTAGGGCGAGTTCGACGACCTCCGCCGCGGTCATAAAGCCCAAGGACCCGTCCACGTAATGTGGGCCCTCGGCGGCGGTCTCATCGGTGAAGAAACGGCAAACTTCGCTCTCCAATCCCCGAAAACCACGGGAATCCTGCGGCTCTGCGAGTTCGTGATGCACCACACGGTAGCCCGTCTTCTCCGCGAATAGACGGGCAACACTGCCGCCCTGCGCCCCCATTTCACGTGTTATCGCAATAACTGCCATGCTGTCACCCCAACCCGAAACACCCAAATTCACAAAACAGGGCTCATCATCAGAGCCCACCCCACTTGGAAGGCTGGCGCCTAAACCCTTATATCTCCCTAAATATAAATTTGTTTCGGTCTCGCGCGATTAGCGCAAGCTTTGCCCATCATCCCGCAAATCGGCGCCGTGACGTCCCAATGACTTATGACGCTGCGTTTCCATTCTCTCGCTCGGTGCGGCGTTTATAAATATGTCAACCAAGGGTGCTTCGCTGAGACAGGACGCGCCCCTGACAGATCGATTGGAGGATACACGAATGCCGAGCTACACAGCGCCGACCAAGGATCTCCAATTCGTTTTGCAAGATGTTCTGGAGGTCTCGAAAACCGGCATTCCCGGGTATGACGAACTTGATCGGGAGACCACCCAAGCCATCTTGGACGAAGCCGGCAAGCTCTCTGAACAAGTGCTCGCGCCGCTCAACCAAGTTGGCGATAGACAGGGCTGCGTTCTGGAAAACGGCGTGGTGCGGACCCCTGAGGGCTTTAAAGAAGCCTACGATGCGATGCGCGCCGGGGGGTGGATGGGGCTGGACGCCGATCCCGACTACGGCGGTCAGGGCATGCCGTATCTCATGAACTGCGCTTGTGGGGAAATGTTTGTCTCCGCAAACATGGCCTTCAACATGTATCAGGGTCTGACCCATGGCGCTTATGCGGCAATCCATGCCCACGGGTCAGAAAGCCAAAAGGCCATCTATCTGCCCAACATGATCGACGGACGCTGGTCGGGGACCATGAACCTGACAGAGCCGCAATGTGGCACCGATTTGGGCCTAATCCGCACCAAAGCGGTCCCGCAAGACGATGGCAGTTACGAGATCACCGGATCAAAAATTTGGATCTCTGCGGGTGAACACGACCTCAGCGAAAACATCATTCATCTTGTTTTGGCGAAGATCCCCGGAGGACCAGAGGGCATAAAGGGCATTTCGCTCTTCATCGTGCCGAAGTTCCTGGTCAAAGAGGACGGCTCGTTGGGCGATCGAAACGCAGTCAGCTGCGGGGGGCTGGAATCCAAAATGGGGATCCATGGCAACGCCACCTGTGTTATGAATTATGACGGCGCGAAGGGCTTTCTGGTCGGAGAAGAGCATCGGGGCATGCGCGCAATGTTTACCATGATGAACGAGGCGCGTCTTGGCGTCGGTCTGCAAGGTTATGCCCAAGGGGTGGTCGCCTATGAGAATGCCCTTGGCTTTGCGCGGGAGCGGCTGCAAGGACGCGACGTCACCGGGGCCAAGAACCCCGACGGTCCAGCCGATCCGATCATTGTCCACCCCGATGTGCGCAGAAATCTCTTAATGCAAAAAAGTTTTGTGGAGGCGGCACGCGCTTTCGTGTGCTGGGGCGCGACATTGATCGATGCGTCTCACCTCAAAGATGATGATGAGGCGGAAAGGCTTATCTCGCTTCTCACCCCAGTCATAAAGGGCTTTCTGACCGACAAGGGGTTTGAAACCACAGTACTTGCGCAGCAAACCCTCGGGGGGTCTGGTTTTACCACCGAATGGGGCCTCGAGCAATTTGTGCGCGATGCCAGGATCACCATGGTTTACGAAGGCACAAACGGTGTGCAATCGCTTGATCTGGTGGGCCGCAAACTCCCGGCCGATGGCGGCAAAGCCATGCTGGCCTTCTTCGACATGATCAAAAGTTTCTGTGCTGAGCACAAAGACCACCCGGTTCTCGGGAAGGACTTTATTGAGCCGTTAAAAGCGGCTTCAAAAGACCTTCAAGCCGCCAGCATGTATTTCATGTCAAATGGGATGAAGAACCCCAACGCGGCACTGTCCGGGTCTTATGATTTCATGCATCTCTTCGGTCATGTTTGTCTGGGGCTGATGTGGTCAAGAATGGCAAAGGCGGCCCATGATCGGTTGGAATCTGGCGACAGCGACAGTGATTTTCTCGAAGCAAAACTCGCCACCGGTCGGTTTTACATGGCCCGCCAGCTTCCCGCGACCGCGCTGCACTTGTCACGCATCCAGTCTGGCAGCGATTCAGTAATGGCGCTCGACGCCGCGAATTTCTGACCGCACTTCCTTGTGCAACCGCCATATCTTGGTCCCAACCCTAGTCTGCTTGGACAACGCTTTGTGTGACAAGGTGATAGCTGTGGTAACGCTTGGAGCATTTTACTTAACGCGCGTTAATTATAAGAACGCATAGTCTTCTGCGCCCAAGACGTTTTGATTGGGCTTCAATTATGCCACTGAACCAAAGGAAGACGACGAAAGGCCGACGCCGCCAAGCTTGAAAACGGCAACCAGGCAAATGCTCGTGCCAATCAAGTGTCGCTCGCACCGATCGTCACCGATCAAGCGATAGGCCCGGTTGTCCTCAGTCTCGGAGACCGAGCCAAAAAGATCATCGTGAACGACACAACTAAAACGACTTCCACTCAACAAATCGATAGATTTTGGAAAACCAGCCTTCAAGACTGCGACAATGGACGGGGCGATCGATGCAGGCTTGGGCGTCCATGTCGCCGCCACCACGACCAAAGGCAAAGCTATGGCCAGCTGGACAGTGGCGATGTCAACTTCGCCATCGCGCAACCGATGTCTGCGCGCCGGGACGCAACGTCTCAGCGCGTCGCCTCTCCCCTCTGCCGAGAGAAATGCGTATCTAAATGAAAAAAGAGAGCGCCGTGGAGGAAAGAGGCAAATATGACGATCCAGCTTCACTGCTTTGGAGAAAGCGGCAATTCCTACAAGGCGGCCCTGACATTAGAGCTCGCAGACCTAGACTGGCAGCCGGTGCTGGTCGATTTCTTCAACGGCGCTTCCCGCACCCAAAACTACCGCGATGACATCAACGAGATGGGAGAGGTCCCAGTTCTTGTCGCCGGAGACCTTCATCTCAGCCAATCGGGCGCCATTCAGCAATGGGTGATCCATGAGACGGGACGTTTCGGTGGCCGCGCCGAAGACCAATGGGAGGTGATGCGCTGGCAATATTGGGACAATCACAAGCTCAGTTCACAAGCCGGTATGATCCGTTTTTTGCTGAACTACCTCCCTGTGGAAAAACGCGAAGAACTGGCTCAAGCTATTGGGTTTTTGCAAGGTCGGCTGCGTTCGGCTTTCGAGGTCCTTGAAACCCGCCTGACGGACCGGACCTTCATCGTCGGCAATGACCTCACAGTGGCAGACCTCTCTTGCTGCGGATATCTGTTTTATGACGAGCCATTCGGCTTTGAACGCAGCGATTGGCCGAAAATCGATGCTTGGCTTGGCCGCGTGGCCGCCACGCCCGGGTGGAAACATCCCTACGATCTGATGCCGCCGGCGCGCCCTGAAAACCAATCCTCTGCAAGGTAACAAAGGTGACCCAAATGGAAGACGCCTATATCTACGATGCGATCCGCAGCCCACGTGGGAAAGGCCGCAAAGATGGCAGCCTGCACGAGGTCACCTCTCTGGCGCTTTCGGCGCAGATGCTGAATGCCGTGAAGTCTCGAAATGCGCTGGATGGCAAAGCCGTCGAAGACGTGATCTGGGGCAATGTCACTCAAGTTGGGGAGCAAGGCGGCTGCTTGGCCCGAACCGTGGTTCTGGCTTCTGAATTCGACGATCAGGTACCGGGTCTTTCGATCAACCGTTTCTGCGCCTCCGGGATGGAGGCCGTCAACCTCGCTGCAAATCAGATCAGAGGCGGTGCCGGTCAGGCCTATATTGCAGGCGGGGTGGAAATGATGGGCCGGGTGCCCATGGGCTCAGACGGGGCCGCTGTCGCGGTCGACCCGTCTGTTGCGATGGAAAAATACTTTGTCCCCCAGGGCATTGCCGCTGACATCATCGCCACCGAATACGGTTTCAGCAGAGACGACACCGATGCCTATGCGGTGCAATCGCAGAAACGCGCAAAGGCCGCCTGGGATGGTGGAAGATTTGCAAAATCCGTGGTCGAGGTCACGGACCGCAATGGTCTGAGCATCTTGTCCGATGACGAGTATATGCGCCCCGAGACCGATATGCAGACGCTTGGCGCGCTGAAACCCGCCTTCAAAGACATGGGCGAAGTGATGCCCGGCTTCGACGCGGTTGCGCTGATGAAATATCCGCATTTGGAACGCATCAATCACGTCCATCATGCCGGCAATAGCTCTGGCATCGTGGATGGCGCGGCCGCGCTTCTGATCGGCAACCAAGCCTTCGGCAAGGCCCATGGGCTCACCCCGCGGGCGCGGATCAAACACACAGCGAAAATCGGCACAGATCCAACCATTATGCTGACCGGCCCTGTGCCCGTGACCGAGAAAGTGCTGGCAGAGACCGGCATGAACCTCGGCGATATTGATCTGATCGAAGTGAATGAGGCCTTCGCCGCCGTTGTTTTGCGCTTTCTGCAAGCGTTTGATGCCGACCCCGATAAGGTCAATGTCAATGGCGGGGCAATCGCTATGGGCCACCCCTTGGGCGCAACCGGTGCGATCATCATCGGCACGCTTTTGGATGAGATGGAACGCCAAGACAAAGAAACCGGTCTCGCCACGCTTTGCATTGCCTCCGGCATGGGTGTCGCCACGGTCCTGGAACGTGTCTAGTGGGCAAGCTCGACGCTTCCAAGGTACCGGTCAAAACCGGATCAATCTATCCCGCCCCCTATGACGCGCAAATGGCGGGACGGTCCTCTTTGAGGCTCGGCCAAGCCGGTGGGCTGACACAATTCGGCGTGAATTTGGTGAGTTTGGAGCCCGGCGCGCGATCTTCTCTGCGGCACTGGCACCAAAACGAAGACGAGTTTGTGATGGTCACGGAAGGCGAGCTTATTCTGCAAACCGACGCAGGAGAGACCGAGATGCGCGCAGGTGAGTTTGCGGCTTTCCCAGCAGGCGGTAGGGATGGCCATTGTTTTACCAATCGCTCAGGGGCCATCGCACGATTTCTCGTGATCGGCAGCAAAGCTCCGCGCGAGGTCGTCACCTATTCCGATGTCGATCTTGTTTTGACCATGGGGGACGGCACCGTGCAGTTCACGCGCAAAGATGGCAGCCCCTACACCCCAGATGAAACACAAAGCTAAAGGAGCCCCCAATGGCTGATTTTTCCTATTCCGTGGATGTCAATGGTGTGGCCGTGATCACCTGGGATGTGCCGGGCAAAAGCATGAATGTCATGAGCCAAGAAGGCTTTGGCGAGCTCGAGGCGCATATCGACCGTCTGCTCGCCGATGATGCGGTGAAAGGCGCTGTGATCACCTCTGGAAAGGACAGTTTTGCGGGGGGAATGGACCTCAATATCCTTGCCAAAATGCGCGACGCCGTCGGCGATGATCCTGCGAAAGGTCTGTTTGACGGCCTGACGACAATTCACCGGATTTTCCGCAAAATCGAACGCGCCGGGATGGATCCCAAGAAGCTCAAAGGCGGCAAGCCCATTGCCGCGGCGCTGCCGGGGCTCGCGCTCGGGATCGGGTTGGAATTGCCCTTGGCCTGTCACCGGATTTTCGCTGCGGACAACCCAAAGTCCAAGATCGGATTGCCCGAGATCATGGTGGGGATTTTTCCCGGCGCAGGCGGCACCACACGGCTCAGCCGTAAACTCGGCGCGATGGCCGCGGCACCGTTCCTATTGGAAGGCAAGCTGGTCAACCCGAAAAAGGCCAAAGCGGCTGGCATCATCGATGAGGTCACGGCCCCTGAGGAACTGTTGGGCAAGGCCAAGGCTTGGGTCTTGAACGCGACAGATCAGGATATTGTCAAACCCTGGGACGCAAAGGGCTACAAGATGCCCGGCGGCGCGCCCTATCATCCGGCGGGCTTCATGACCTTTGTGGGCGCCTCTGCAATGGTCAACGGCAAGACAAAGGGTGTCTATCCAGCTGCCAAAGCGCTTTTGTCGGCGGTCTATGAGGGGGCGTTGGTAGATTTCGACACCGCGCTTCGGGTGGAGGCCCGCCACATGGTCTCAATCCTGCTCAATCCATCGTCCAGCGCGATGATCCGGTCGCTCTTCATCAACAAAGAAGCCCTGGAAAAAGGCGCACGTCGGCCCGATCTGCCCGATCAATCGGTGAAAAAGCTCGGTGTCTTGGGCGCGGGCATGATGGGCGCCGGGATCGCCTATGTGGCAGCGAAAGCAGGAATAGACGTCATTCTGATCGACCGTGACCAAGACTCGGCTGATCGTGGCAAAGCCCATTCGCAAGCCCTGCTCGACAAAGCTGTCAGCCGCAAGCGATCCACGCCCGAGGCCCGTGACGAGGTCCTTGCGCGGATCACGCCAAGTCCGGAATTTGCCATGCTTGAGGGCTGCGATCTGGTCGTCGAAGCCGTGTTCGAAGATCCGAAAATCAAGGCCGAGGCCACAGCCAAGGCTGAGGCCGTTCTGCCCGAGGATGCGATTTTTGCCACCAATACCTCGACATTGCCGATCACGGCTCTGGCCAAAGCGAGCCACGCGCCCAAGGATTTCATCGGGATCCATTTCTTCTCGCCGGTCGATAAAATGCTGTTGGTCGAAATCATAAAGGGCAAGGAAACCGGTGACCGCGCGGTGGCCAAAGCGCTCGACCTGGTCCGCCAGATCCGCAAGACGCCGATCGTCGTGAATGACGCGCGCTATTTCTACGCCAATCGCTGTATCCTGCCTTACACAAATGAGGGCATCCGCATGCTGCGGGAAGGGGTGGGACCTGCGCTGATTGAGAACGCGGCAAAACTGGTCGGCATGCCGCTTGGTCCGTTGCAACTTACCGACGAAGTTTCCATCGATCTCGGCGCAAAGATTGCCAGAGCGACCAGAGCCGCCATGGGCGATGCGTATCCAGATGCCGAAGTCGATGAAGTGGTCTTTTGGCTCGAAGGCGAAGGGCGCCTCGGCCGCAAAGCCAACGCGGGTTTCTATGCCTACGACGATAAAGGCAAGCGCGAAGGGCTCTGGGAGGGGCTCGCGGCACGCTACCCCGTGGCGGAGGATCAGCCCGAGTTGGACGAAGTGAAAAATCGTCTGCTCTTGATCCAATCGCTTGAGGCAGTTCGCGCGCTGGAAGACGGCGTCTTGACCGATATCCGGGAAGGCGATGTGGCCGCGATCCTGGGTTGGGGATTTGCCCCATGGTCGGGCGGGCCTTTCAGCTGGCTCGATATGATCGGAGTCGCCAAAGCCGTTGAACTGAGCGATGCGCTTGCAGCCAAATTTGGCGTACGATTTGAACCACCGGCGCTCTTACGGGACCTCGCCGGGAAGGAAGAGTCCTTCTACGGGCGCTACCAACCCGCTGAAAAAGCCGCATGATGCGATGACCGCGACGCCCAAACTTCCCTAGGCGTTCGCGGTGACCATCGTCGCACTGATCGGGGGATCGGTCTTTGCCGCGGGGTTTTGATGGCCCCGCCTGCCTAGGACCGTTGCGCAATGGGCGGGGCGTTCCTGGGCATTTTCGGCACCAAGTTCGGCAGCCTAGCGCGCACCTTGGTCGGCGGCGCGCTCGGCCTCGCAGTGGTCTGGGCCAATCATGCAGTTGGCACGCGGGTAGACCCAAGGCGAGCGGTACTGGCCCTCGCCGCCGCCGCCGCGATCGAAGATGCCAAACTGGGCGACCGCTCTTTCACCGTCGCGATCATTGGAACGGCATTGCTGAGCCGTGCCGCTGGCATGAATCCGCTAGAGTGGCAGGACATCGAGATTATTGCAGCAGCCATATGTTGATCTGCGGGCCAGTGATCACCGTGCTGGCACTTGCCGGGCGTGCTGCGCGCCCACCGGCCGGGTGGAGTTTGGAGAAGCGCCAAGATTTGTTCCTGGCCGTTGGACTGTCGCTTGCGATCAGAGTGGCCCACTGGATCGGTACTGCACAGGCTTTTTGGGTCATCACCATGGTGGTGTTCAGCACGCTTGGTCCCGCTGACCAACCGGCAACGGCACACATCACCTTTATAATCGGCACTGTGGCAGGTGCGGCAATCGCTGATCTTGCGGTAATTGCCTTGGCCACTGTCCCTGCGGCGCTGAAACCCGTTGTCACAATCTCTCTGGCGACAGTGGCGACCCTGGTAGGCATGCGCAATCTTCCGGTGTGCAATCTCTTCGTCCCGATGGGCATCTCTGTCGGTGTGGTGTTGTCAGTCTCGCCAACCCAAGTGGTGGCGTTCCTGCGCGGTGGGTCGGCGTTTGCAGCCGCTGCTATCGCGATCCTTTTGGGGCTGTTTTGGACCTTACCTTTAGGTTGGCCAGCAAAACCAAAGACCCGAAACCCGCATAATTCCGATGCAGCGTGATTGTGCGCCCCAAAAAGCTCGTCTAACCTATCTGAAACAGAAACGAGCAGCGGAGAGCCGTCCGTTTGACGGTGCTATCCCAATACGAACGTCTGGAATGTCCAGCGATCTGGCGCGCTGATGCGGATGCACAGCGTGAGAATGTCTTTGTGACGCTCGGCAAAGCAACTTTGGTGATCGTCAGCGAGACAGAAGTGGCCTTGTCACATTGGTCTTTGCCAGCACTGGAACGGATAAATCCCGGCGCGACACCGGCAAAATACCGGCCTGCCAAAGACAGTACCGAACTCTTAGAGATCGATGATGAGACGATGGTCGACGCCATTGAGACCGTGCGCAAGTCCATTACACGCCGCCAACCGCATCACGGTCGCTTGCGTGGGTTCATGCGCTTGGTGTTTGTTGTGGCTCTGATCGGTTTGGCGATCTTGTGGGTGCCGGGCGCGATCCGAGCCTATACCAATGCCATGCTCCCGCAGGTGCTTCGGGAAGATATTGGCTCCCGCTTGTTGAGCCATCTCGTCCCGGTAACCGGTCCCGCCTGTGCCAACCGCCAAAGCCTGCCCGCGGTCGCGAAGATGTCGGAGCGGCTTTTTGGGCCTGGGTCTCCTCGTGTGGTGGTGCTCTCAGGCGGGCCGGTGCGCAGCATAAGCCTGCCAGGAAACATGTTGCTTCTCCACCGCGAGTTGATCGAGGCGGCCGAACGGGCCGAAGTACCAGCAGGATACCTCATCGTTGAGGCACAGCGCGCAGCAGAGGCGCCTCCGCTGGCCCGTCTGCTTGACCAAAGCAATCTGTGGACCAGCGTGAAACTTCTGACCACAGGCGAGATCGATGAAGAGCGCCTCAAACAGTATGCTGAGGGATTGCCACTGTCAGACGCGGCTATGCCGCTGGGGATTTCCCAGGCCTTTACCTCCGCGGCGCTGTCTCCTGCGCCCTATCTCGACGATTTGGCGTTCCGAGGTGCAACGCTGCCAGACGTCACCGATCAAATAACTGCGCCAGAGCCTGTGCTCAGCGACGCCAATTGGGTTCGGTTGCAGGATATTTGTGCGCGCTAATTCTGTCGCAGGATAAGGGCGTCGGGCATGCCTTGTCGTCGGATTTGAGTGAGAGCCGTCTGTGCCTCGGTCGAGGTTGCAAAGGGTCCAGCATAAACCACAGTCAAGCGACCGCTTGCGCGCGTCTCAACCCCCCAGCCGGCCTCCGTGAAGCTGTTGGAAAGGCGCGCGACATTGCTTGGCACACCGAAGGCCCCGGCTTGCACATAAAATCCAGGGTCATCAAAGCCGCGCGCCGCGCGCGCAGAGGTGCCCGAAGTCGTCGAAACGGCTGCTTGCGGCTGTTCGAGTGCAGCAGAGGCCGCTTGATTTGCATCGCTAGCTGCTTTCTCGGTTTCAGTCGGTGGTGTTGGTTCCAGAGCTTCCGGCACCGCACTCGAGGTGGCGGTCTCTGTCTCAAGGGGCGGTGTTGGTGATGGCGTTTCTTGAACCACGCGCACGGATTGGGAAGGTTCAAGGGGTGCAATCGCTTCCGGTTTCTGTACTGGCGGTTCGGGAGAAGGCTCAACCGTTGCCACTGCTGTTTCTGTTCGGGGTGGCTGCGATGTTAGACTGGGTGTCAGGCCGCAGGCTTGGGTGCCATCAGGCCGAAACCGCGGCGCCCAGATCACATCGTTGCCCAAAAGAACACGTAGAAACGCGCAACCGGTACTATCGACATATTGGTCCGCGCCAAAAATCGGTGGGGGTATCTCAGCGGGGGCTGGCATGTCATCCGCCCCCTGCGCGACCGCCATGCCGCCAAGAAACATCATCGAAAGGGTCGTCGTCTTCATCATTTCGTGCCGAACATCCGGTCGCCTGCGTCGCCTAAACCGGGGTAAATATAGCCCTTTTCGGTCAGTCCGTCATCTAGGGCGGCGCTCACCACCGGAACGTCAGGATGCGCCTCGCCCATACGCGCGACGCCTTCCGGCGCGGCCAGAAGACACAAGAACCGAATATTGTTCGCTCCGGCCTTCTTCAGCAAATCCACCGCGGCGACCGAGGAATTCCCGGTGGCCAACATCGGGTCAAGCGCAATAACCAAACGGTCGCCTAGGTCAAAGGGAACCTTGAAATAGTATTGCACCGGCTGCAGCGTTTCTTCGTCCCGATAGAGCCCGACAAAGCCCACACGTGCGGAGGGCACAAGCTCCAGAACCCCATCAAGAAGCCCGTTTCCTGCCCGCAAGATCGATATCAACGCGAGTTTCTTTCCATCGAGAACCGGTGCATCCATGGGGCATAGCGGTGTCTCGATGGGCCGCGTCGTCATTGCCAACTCGCGTGTGATCTCATAGGCTAAAAGCTGGCTAATCTCGCGCAGAAGCTTGCGAAACTCGCCTGTTGGCGTTTCCTTTTTCCGCATCAGAGTCAGCTTGTGCTGGATCAACGGATGGCGAACGACGGTCAGATTTGGGTGTTCAGTCATCCTCGGTCTCCAGGGCTTTCAACAGACGGTCCTTGGTCGTCGCATCGCAAAAAGCAGCCTCGGCGGCAATACGGTTCATGGCGCGAAAAGCCGCTTCGTCCCACCCAAATGCGTCGGCCAGTTGCTCATACTCTCGCGTCATATGGGTGTGGAAAAAAGGCGGATCATCGGTGGAGACCGTCACCGCAACACCATGGGCCCGCAGTTTTTCGATCGGATGGTCCGCCCAACTGGGAAAGAGGCCCAAGGCAATGTTAGAGCCCGGACAGACTTCCAAAACCGTCCCAGCCTCGGCAAGCCGGTCCATAAGCGCGGGGTTCTCTGCCGCGCGCACGCCGTGGCCAATCCGTTCGACACTGAGATGATCCAGCGCGTCATGGATCTCTTGCGGTCCAGCCCATTCGCCCGCATGGCTGGTCAGGCGCAGAGCGGCCTCGCGTGCCATATCGAAAGCATAGGCGAAATCCGAGGCCTGCCCGATGCTTTCATTTCCTCCCATCCCAAATCCCACAAGCCAATCGCCGGCGGTTTCTTGCGCGCAGGCGGCACTCCTTTTGGCATGATCCGGCCCAAAGTGGCGCACGGCGGTGAGGATACCGCGCAAGATCACACCGTCTTGCGCCTCAGCCTCGTCCGCGGCTTGCATGATCGCAGCGAGATAGTCCCGCCAGGCAGAGACATCTCCACCGCCGCAATACTGGGGAGACAGAAAAACCTCTGTGTAGAGAATGCCGTGTTCAGCCTGCGCTTCCAGCACCGCACGGGTCAGCCGATAGTAATCCTGCGGTGTTTGCAAAACCGAGGTCGCGGCCTCGTAGGTCTTCAAGAAATGCGCGAAGTCGGTGAAAACATAGGCACCATCGGCATCGAAAACCCCGCGTAGCTCGTGGGATTTCTCAGCGGCGAGCCCCCGAATAAATGCCGGAGGAGCTGCCCCCTCAAGATGGAGATGCAGTTCGATCCGGTCATGGCGGGCGGGTGCTGGCATCGGGCTTTGTCCTCTCTGCGCAAAAGACCTAGCACTGGGATGCGGCGGCTTCTATGGGCCATGGCGCATTAGCGTGCGGCCCTGTTGCAAATTATGCCTTCCGTTTTGGCTCGCTGACGGCCAAGCCATCTCCTCTGGAACGGCTCTTTCGCTTCGTTCCAAGGAAGTCTTGCTGGTGTCGCGCAAGCAAGAACACCGAAATCCGGACGCGCGCTTGTTTTCTAAAGGATGCTCAGATCAAGCAGCGTCCGGGCCCTTGATTGGTGACGCCCATATGCGCTGCGATCGTCGCGGCAACATCGGCAAACGCAGCCTGTCCTTTGTCCCCACCCAGGCGGCCTTTGCGATATCCAAGAACTGGCACCTTCTCGCGGGTATGTTCGGTGCCGTGCCATGTGGGATCGTTGCCATGATCGGCGGTGAAAAGGAGCAAGTCTTCGTCTCGAAGAGCCGCAAGCATCGCCGGGATCTCTGCATCGAACCATTCCAGCGCACGGGCGTAGCCAGAGACATCGCGCCGATGTCCGTAGAGACTGTCGAATTCGACGAAATTGGCGAAGGTTAGGCTAGCATCGGGTGCCTCCGCCAAAGACCGGTGCAATGCCGACATCAGATCGACGTCCGGGCCCTTGACCATATGATCGATCCCCTGCCCAGAGAAAATATCGCCGATCTTGCCAATCGCGTGAACCGAACCGCTCGCCCCCTGAACCCAATCGCAAAGCGTCGGGGCTGGTGGAGCGATAGCGAAATCCTTGCGATTTGTCGTGCGAGTAAATCCAGTCTCAGGCGTGCCGATAAAGGGGCGCGCGATCACCCGCCCAACTTTCAACGCATGGAGCGTCGGGGCTAGCGCAGCACAAAAGTCAAGCAGCCGATCCAGACCAAACTTTTCTTCATGGGCGGCAATCTGAAACACGCTGTCTGCGGAGGTGTAGCAAATCGGCCAACCGGTCTTGAGATGCTCAGCCCCAAGCTGGGCGATGATCTTGGTGCCTGAGGCGTGACAATTGCCCAAAATCCCCTCGGTCCCCGCCAGTTTTGCTGCCAAGGTGGAAATATCTGACGGGAAGCTTGGCGCCTCATTGGGAAAGTAGTGCCAATCCCAGGGCACCGGCACACCGGCAAGCTCCCAATGGCCCGAGGGCGTGTCCTTGCCGGGAGAAACCTCCTCCGCTGCGGCCCAAAACGCTCGTGCCACATCCGCTGCAGGCCAATGATCGATGCCAGTGAGGGGGTCGTTCACCGCCGCGCGCATCGCGCGCCCGAGCCCCAGCCGTGCCATGTTGGGAAGCATAAGCGGACCTTTGCGTCCCTCTTCTGCCCGTCCTTCAGCACAAGCTTTTGCAATATGTCCCAGAGTGTTGGCACCCGCGTCCCCAAATTCTGCAGCATCAGGCGCGCCGCCGCAGCCGACGCTGTCCAAAACCACCAGAAACGCGCGCGCCATCAGCCTATTCGTCCATGGATCAAGGGCGGCGCGACACCGATCTTTGCAAGTTGAAAGGCCGCGCGCACCGCGCCTTCGGCCCGATCGGCAGCCTCGTCATCGGCGGCATGAACCATCGCCAATGGCGTTTTGCGGTCCGCCACCGCGCCCAGTTCGGCAACCTGACTTAATCCAACGGCGGGATTGATGCGCTCACCGGCACGGGTGCGTCCACCGCCAAGGGCAACCACAACTTGTCCAAGCGCGCGACCATCTACGACCGCGATTTGACCAAACTCTTGGGGATAGACCGGGCGTTGCACAGGTGCACTTGGCAGATGCCCTCCTGCGCGCTCAAGAAAATCGGTCGGGCCACCTTGCGCCGCGATCATGCGCCCGAAGGCCTCTGCCGCCTGTCCGCCATGAAGTTTTTCGAGCGCCAGATGCGCGCCTTTTTCCGCCGATGGAGCAACACCTGCCAAAGCCATCAACTCGCCCACCAATGCCAAAGTTAACTGACAAAGACGCTGATCGGGTTTTGGCGCGCGCAATACCTCGAGCACTTCGGTGATCTCTAGCGCGTTGCCAATGGCCGGGGCAACGGGTTGGTTCATATCGGTGAGGAGCGCTCGGACCGGCATGCCGATCTCTTGACAGGTCTCAACCAAAGCGTTGGCGAGGTTCTGTGCCTCTTCACGGGTGGGCATAAAAGCCCCCGTCCCGCCCTTCACATCCAGAACCAACGCAGCGGCCCCGCCTGCGATTTTCTTAGAAAGGATCGAGGCCACGATCAGAGGCAGGCTTTCCACGGTCGCAGTTTCATCGCGCAGCGCATAGAGCCGTGCATCCGCAGGCGCAATATCGGCGCTCGCCCCTGCGATCACGCATCCGACATCCTGCGCAATCCGCTTAAACTGCCCCTCGGGCATGGTGGTGACCACGCCTGGGATCGCTTCCAGCTTATCCAAGGTGCCGCCTGTGTGGCCAAGTCCGCGCCCAGAGAGCATCGGAGCATAAAGCCCACATGATGCCAAAAGAGGAGCCAGGACCAAGCTGACCGCATCGCCCAACCCGCCGGTGGAATGCTTGTCCACCACAGGCGCAGGGAGATCCCACGTGATCCTTCGGCCGCTATCACGCATCGCACGGGTGAGCGCCACCGTAGCAGAGGGATCCAAGCCCCGCAGGCAGAGCGCCATGGCAAAGGCCGCACCCTGACCATCTGTGATGCTTTGATCGCCAAGACCGCGAGCGAACCAATGCAAGTCTTCTTCGCTGGGCGTCTGGCCATTGCGCAGCAGAGCAAGAATACGTTGCGCTTCCACGGGCCTCAGTCCTCGCTTCCGTCCATGTAAGCATCAGAAAAGGCCCCGGGCAGAAGCGCCCCGACGTTGGTCTCTAGGGTCTTACCGGATACCGTCGCCAAGGTGACTTTTGTGTCAGGTTTTCCAAACTCAGCCAGTTTCTGTCGGCACCCTCCACACGGGCTAACGGGTTCCGGACTGTCGGCAATCACATAGGCCTCCACAATCTCAGTCTCGCCGGCAGCAACCATGGCCGCAATTGCACCCGCTTCGGCACAAGTGCCTTCCGGATAGGCGGCGTTTTCCACATTGCACCCCACATGGACCGCACCAGAGCCACTTCTAAGCGCCGCACCCACCTTGAACTGCGAATAGGGCGCATAGGCATTTTCGCGCACAGCCTTGGCGGCAGTTTCAAGATCCATGCCTGTTTCCACAATTGAGACCTTCTAAACTACCGTGGGGCGCGGCTGTCCAAGTTGCAAGATAAAGGGAAAATTGAGCTCATTTTGCGCCGGCGCTTGGGGCATATCGCGCCATCTCTGCGCTTTGTGGCGAAGCAGTCTGTTTGGGCTCAAAAGGATCGGGTATAGCTGCCTGCAATATCTGGGGAGAGACTTTATGGCCGACACCACCGATAAGACGCTGCGCGAAGCATCTCTTTATTATCATGAGTTTCCGCGGCCCGGTAAGCTTGAGGTGCGCGCCAGCAAACCCCTCGCAAATGGCCGAGATCTCAGCCTCGCTTATAGTCCTGGCGTCGCCGAAGCGTGTTTAGAGATCAAGGCCGATCCTACGAACGCAAGTCGTTACACGGGGCGCGCCAACCTGGTGGGTGTTGTTTCCAACGGCACCGCGGTTTTGGGCTTAGGCAATATCGGTGGGCTCGCCTCAAAACCGGTGATGGAAGGCAAGGCCGTCCTGTTTAAGAAATTCGCCTCTATCAACTGTTTTGATATTGAACTGAACGTCAAAGACCCAGAGGCGATGGCCGATATCGTCTGTGCGCTAGAGCCCACTTTTGGGGCGATTAATCTCGAAGACATTAAGGCGCCCGATTGCTTCATCGTGGAAAAGCTCTGTCGCGAACGGATGAACATTCCGGTCTTTCACGATGACCAACATGGCACAGCCATTGTCGTTGGGGCTGCGGCGGTGAATGCCCTTCGCGTGGTGCACAAAGGCATCGACGAGGTCAAAGTCGTGTCCACTGGCGGCGGTGCCGCCGGCATCGCCTGTTTGAACATGCTCCTTAAACTCGGGGTAAAGCGCGAAAACGTTTGGCTCTGCGATCTGGCGGGTCTCGTTTACGAGGGCCGGACCGAAGATATGACCCCGCAAAAAGCTGAGTTTGCACAGGCGAGTGAGCTTCGCACGCTCGATCAGGTAATCGAGGGGGCGGATTTGTTTCTTGGGCTCTCTGGCCCGGGTGTGCTGACGCCTCAGATGGTTGCGAAGATGGCGCAGGATCCGATCATCTTCGCCCTTGCCAATCCAACGCCAGAAATCATGCCGGAAGAAGCCCGCGAAGCTGCACCCGGTGCGATCATCGCCACGGGCCGCTCGGACTACCCCAACCAAGTCAACAATGTTCTCTGCTTTCCTTTCATTTTCCGCGGTGCGTTGGACGTGGGCGCGACCGAAATCAACCTGGACATGGAGATCGCCTGCGTCGATGCCATCGCAGCCCTTGCTCGGGAAACCACCAGTGCCGAGGCCGCTGCGGCCTACAAGGGCGAAAACCTCACCTTTGGACCTGACTATTTGATCCCAAAGGCGTTCGATCCGCGCTTGGTTGACACTGTGGCGGCCGCGGTCGCCAAAGCCGCAATGGAAAGCGGTGTGGCCACTCGGCCGATTGAAGACATGGAAAGCTACCGCGCCAATCTGCAAGGGTCGGTCTTTAAGACCTCATTGATCATGCGCCCGGTTTTTGAAGCTGCAACGACTGCCGCACGCAGGATCGTGTTTGCCGAGGGTGAGGACGAAAGGGTTTTGCGTACCGCTCAAGCGCTTTTGGAGGAAACCAACGAAATTCCAATCTTGATCGGGCGCCCCGAGGTGCTGATTGATCGCTGTGAGCGCGCTGGCTTGAAAATCCGCCCCGAAACGGATGTGGAGATCGTCAATCCTGAAGACGATCCGCGCTACCGCGCCTATTGGGAAACCTATCTCGGCGTCATGCAGCGCAAAGGCGTGACCCCTGATCTGGCCCGCGCCATTATGCGCACCAATACCACTGCGATTGGGGCCGTCATGGTGCGCCGCGGCGAGGCCGACAGTTTGATCTGCGGAACCTTCGGTCAATATCTATGGCACCTTAACTACGTCTCACAAATACTTGGTAACGAAGAATATAACGCCTTGGGCGCGCTATCTTTGATGATCCTACCCGATGGCCCACTTTTTATCACCGACACCCATGTTCATCCCGAACCGAGCCCTGAGCAGATCGCAGAGACTGTGATTGCCTCTGCCCGTCATACCCGTCGCTTTGGGGTCGAGCCCAAAATTGCGCTCATCAGTGACAGCGATTTTGGCAATCTCAACTGCACCAGCGGGCGGAAAATGCGCGCAGCGATGGAAATCCTCGACAGCCGCCCGCGGGATTTTGTCTATGAGGGCGAAATGCATGTGCACACTGCACTCGACCCAAGCGTGCGTGAACGGCTGTTTCCAGGCTCTCGGCTAGAGGGCGCGGCCAGCACACTGGTGATGGCAAATACCGATGCGGCGGCGGCGTTGAAGGACATCTTGAAGTCAAAGTCAGACGGGCTTGAGGTTGGACCGATACTGATGGGGATGGGCAATCAAGCCCATATCGTGACCCCTTCAATCACGGCGCGCGGTCTGCTGAACATGTCGGCCATCGCGGGAACACCTGTCGCACATTACGGCTGAACCAATGACGCCCATCAGGCCCAGTTGGTTTGGCGTGCAACGCTCCTTCGATCCCTCGGACGATTTGCGCCATCACAGCGGCGCGAATTGACATTGTGCAACCCTGCGCGACGCGGCAAAACTCAACTTTAGGAATTTGAGGGGGACCCATCGATGAGCTATCGCGAAGCCTATGATGCCTGGAAAGCCGATCCGGAAGCCTTTTGGTTAAAGGCCGCGGAAAAGATCGATTGGATTGCGCCGCCCCGCAAGGCGCTCTTCGGCGACAACGCTCCCCTCTATGAATGGTTCTCAGACGCTGAGGTCAACACCTGTTGGAACGCGGTCGACCGCCATGTCGAAGCAGGCCATGGCGACCGGGTCGCGATAATCCATGACAGCCCAATCACCCACTCCAAACATGAGATTACATATGCCGAGTTGCGCGAACGGGTGGCTCTGCTGGCGGGTGCGCTGAAGGCGAAAGGCATCGAAAAAGGTGACCGGGTCATCATCTATATGCCGATGGTGCCTGAAGCCCTAGAGGCCATGCTGGCCTGCGACCGGCTTGGTGCGATCCATTCGGTTGTGTTCGGTGGCTTCGCAGCGAATGAGCTTGCGGTGCGGATTGACGATTCCAAACCCAAAGCGATCATCGCGGCGTCTTGCGGGTTAGAACCGGGCCGCGTGGTGCATTACAAGCCGTTGCTTGACGGCGCCATTGAGATCGCGGCGCACAAGCCCGATTTCACTGTGGTTTTCCAACGCGAACAGGAAGTTGCCAAACTGGTCGATGGTCGCGATTACGATTGGCACGGCTTTCAAGCAGGTATTGAGCCCGCCGATTGCGTCCCTGTTGCTGGCAATGACCCTGTGTATATTCTTTATACTTCTGGCACCACGGGTCAGCCCAAGGGCGTGTTGCGCCCCAATGGCGGGCATTTGGTTGCACTGGAGTGGACCATGGACGCGATTTATAACATCGCGCCCGGCGATGTTTTTTGGGCCGCGTCCGATGTCGGCTGGATCGTTGGCCACAGCTATATCTGTTACGGCCCTTTGATCCATGGCTGCACGACTGTGATGTTTGAGGGCAAGCCCGTGGGTACGCCCGATCCCGGCACGTTCTGGCGCGTTATCGAAGAGCACAACGTGAAAGTCCTTTTCACTGCTCCCACCGCCTTGCGCGCCATCAAACGCGAAGATCCCAAGGGGGAGTATGTCGGCAAATACGACACCTCGTGCCTGCAGTCTCTTTTTCTTGCGGGCGAGCGGGCGGACCCTGACACGATCGAGTGGGCGCAAGATCTGCTCAAAGTGCCAGTGATCGATCACTGGTGGCAGACCGAGACCGGCTATGCCATCGCTGCGAACCCCCTTGGCCTTGACGACTTGCCCGTGAAAATCGGCTCGCCCTCTGTCGCTATGCCTGGCTATGAGGTGCACATTCTCGACGAGGCGGGTCATGAGGTGGCCCCAGGCACGCTTGGGGCAATTGCGGTCAAACTCCCCCTGCCGCCTGGAACTTTGCCTGGTCTGTGGCAAGCGGAAGAGCGCTTTAAGACCTCTTATCTTGCGCATTTCCCAGGCTACTACGAGACGGGTGATGCAGGCATGATCGATGAGGACGGATATCTCTACATCATGGCGCGCACCGATGACGTGATCAACGTGGCTGGCCACCGGTTGTCGACCGGCGGTATGGAAGAGGTGCTCGCCGCCCATCCCGATGTGGCTGAATGCGCGGTGATTGGCGTATCCGACGCTCTAAAAGGACAATTGCCCATGGGGTTTCTGTGCCTCAACGCGGGCTCAACTCGTGACCATGATGAGGTGGTCCGCGAGGTGGTTGCGCTGGTTCGAGAAAAGATCGGTCCGGTGGCCGCGTTCAAACATGCGCTCGTCATCGACCGGTTGCCCAAAACCCGATCAGTCAAGATCTTGCGCGGCACAATGGTCAAGATCGTCGATGGCCAAGAGTATAAAATGCCCGCCACAATAGACGATCCCGCCATTTTAACAGAAATCGCCGATAGTCTGGCCGAATACAAAGCTGGCCAGAAGGCCTAGGCGCGTCCTCTCGACATCTACAGGAGGAGGGATTTAAGCGAACTGTTCGCGCAGCAGACGCTCTTCGAGCCCATGCCCGGGATCGAAGAGCAGCCGGTGCGTGACCTCACGCTCAGTCCCGACCTCAACTTTGAGCACATCAAAAAATGACCGGCCGTCGGCATCGGCCATCACGGGACGCTTTTCGTATTCGAGCACCTCAAAAGTGACTTTGGCAGTATGAGGCAACAAAGCACCGCGCCAACGACGCGGGCGAAAGGCAGAAATCGCAGTCAAAGCCAAAACATCGGCCCCAATCGGCAGAATGGGTCCGTGCGCTGAATAGTTGTAGGCTGTGGACCCAGCCGGCGTCGACAAGAGCGCGCCATCGCAAATCAACTCCTCAAGCCGCACCTTACGGTCAACTGAAATGCAGAGCTTTGCGGCCTGCGGTCCTGCGCGCAAAAGCGACACTTCGTTGATGGCAAGCGCGTCGCTAACTAGGCCATCCTTGTGGGTGGCGATCATCTTCAAAGGATGAACGATTTCTTCTTGCGCTGCGCGCAGGCGCGTCGGCAGCGCCGCGATGGAATACTCATTCATCAAGAACCCAACCGTGCCCCGATGCATGCCATAAACAGGCGTGTCGAGATGCTGTGTGCTGGTCAGGGTGTTCAGCATCATCCCATCTCCGCCGAGGGCGACGATGATATCGGCTTCTTCAGCAGCGACAGAGCCATACAGCGCAGAAAGCTCTTGCAGTGCGTTTTGCGCCGCCGGAGACGGGCCTGCCATAAAAGCGATCTTTAAGTCTGCGCCCATGGTGTCCCTCCGTCGCGCATCAGCTCCTTCTACCAATGCGCTTCGCTCTTACCGGCCATGTATAGAAAACCAAAGGATTTCCCAGGACAAAATGCGCGTTTCCGCCGCAAGCGGCGCAGATTGCCTTGGAGCCTGAAGGGCAAGCTTGTCAGCGCTTGCGCAGGTGTTCACTGGATCGCGCGCGATAGCTGATCTTTCCATCTGTTTTATGAGACGACAAAAACCTCCCGCATATGCAATCCTTACGAAGTTAACCAAGCGATGGATGCCCTCAAACGCGACAATGGATTTTTCAACGAGAGCCTTGAAAGCCGATGCCCTGAGCTTTTCGGTACCATCACGCAAGAGCTTGAGCGGCACCAGAACAAACTCGCGTTGAATGCTTCTGAAAACACCATCAGCGGCGCGGTGCTGAGGCACAAGGCTCGATCATAACCAGCGAATGCGCCGAAGGCTATCCCGGTCGACGCCTTCACAGCGGATGTGACTTCGTTGATATCGCAGAAGGTTAGGCAATGGCCCGGGCCAGTGCGTCGTTCAAATGCGGCTTTGCGAAAGTTTAGCAAAACTCTAGCAGTCAGACGAACCAATGGGTTGTCACTACCCTGATCAAGCTATGCGACACGAATTTTGCCATGCGCCGCTACGCTGGCGGTAGCCGCATCCATTGAGAGAAGCCCAACCAAGCGGTGTAAGATTTCAATGCGGTAAAGAAAGCTTCGGGTTTTTTCGAGAATAACGTACCTTGCACTGGTCTGATCCTTTTGAAGTCTCACAAAGCCGAGGTAGATCTTTGGCCGGGACAGTTTGAGGGGACGCCCTAAGGCTTGCCTCTGATGGGGCCGAGGGTGTGTTGCCCCTTTGCGACCGAAAAGTGATCTGGGTGTGATAAACTCATCCACGCTTCACAGTTAGATGCAACAAAGGTAGCGATGAAGGCTCGAATACAGATCAACACCTAGGTGAGACGGCTTTTGCCCCAAGACCCCCGCACCAAATATAATCTCTGGGTGGCCGCGCAATCCGCGATTGGCAAGGCGTGGAAAGAGCTGAAAAACCCGCCGGGCAACCTTGACAGCCCCGAGGCGCGGCGCGCGGTGCTGCGGCATTTCTATTTGATCGACCATGCCATTGTGCGCGTCTTCTGGACCAACCAGGCAGAGATTGCCCCAGGCGTCTTACGCAGCAACCAGCCCTCTCCGGCCAGGATCGCGCGTTGGGCCAGAAAGGGGATCAAATCGGTGCTCACGCTGCGCGGCGCTGGCCATTCGAGCCCCCTGTTGCTTGAACGAGAGGCTTGCGCACGACACGGCATCACACTGCACAATGTCGCAATTTCTGCGCGGGCTCTGCCAGATCGAGACACATTGCTAGAGCTTATTGCGCTCATGGCAGAGATCGAAAAACCTTTCGTGATCCACTGTAAGTCCGGCTCTGACCGCACTGGGCTGGCGGCCGCACTTTACCGCATCACCGTGTTAGGCCACCCTGTCGACAAGGCGCGAAGTGAGTTGCATTGGCGCTATCTTCATTTCCGCAACAGCGACACCGGCGTACTGGACGCCATTTTCGACACTTACGAACGCGACAACACCGCAAGCCCTATCGCTTTCATCGACTGGCTGTCTGAGCGCTACGACCCAGAGGCGATCAGCGCGGCGTGGGCAGCGTCCCGCTCAGGCGGCCGCTCACCCCCTTGAGACCTCTGACCCGTATTATGGGAAATCCACCGAACGCCCAAATTTCAGTCTTTCGCTGCGGTCTCCATCATGTCAGAGGGTGCGCGAGGAAGGAAATGCGATGCCGATCACAACCGTCATTTTCGATGCCTATGGCACCTTGTTCGACATCGCGGCCGCTGCGCGCCGCGTCGCGGCTGAGGGAAGTTTTCCCGCGCTTAAGGACCTCTGGCAGGATCTTGCATCGGACTGGCGAAACAAACAGCTTGAATATAGCTGGCTACGCGCGGTGACCGGTGATCACACCGATTTCTGGCAAGTCACGCAAGATGCGCTGGACTGGACGATGGAACGCCACGGCCTTTCTGACCCCGCCTTGCGAGACGAGCTGCTCGATCTCTACCGCCAGCTTGATGCCTACCCCGATGCCCGAAGCTGCCTAGAAGCGTTGCGCACCCAAGGCATCGGTATCGGCATTCTTTCCAACGGCAGCCCCGCAATGATCGCGACCGCCTGCGATGCGGGCGGTCTCAATGGCTTGATTGATAAGATCCTCTCGGTCGAGACAGTTGGTGTCTTCAAACCTTCGCCCAAGGTCTACAATCTTGTTGAAACAAAGTTCAGTGTCAGCCGAG
The DNA here is from genome assembly GCA_038751255.1 of Pseudomonadota bacterium. Lineage (GTDB taxonomy): Bacteria > Pseudomonadota > Alphaproteobacteria > Rhodobacterales > Rhodobacteraceae > JANSYP01. Next base: position 16,462 of record JBCDGN010000016.1, on the reverse strand, counting down.
ACTCGGTTTTGTTTGCCTCGTCAAATGGATGGGACGCAAGCTGCGCTGCCGCCTATGGCTTTGTCTCGGTTTGGGTCAATCGCAATGGATTGCCGCTCGACCGTCTTCCTGGGCGCCCTGCTCATATCCTAAAGGATCTCGCAGATGTGCCCAACCTCATCTGATCCAGACATCCGCCATTTCCAGACCAGCGACGGGCTCTCTCTGGCCTATGATGATGCGGGCGATGGTCTGCCGTTGCTCTGCCTTGCGGGTCTGACCCGCAACATGACCGATTTCGACTTCGTCCGTCCGCACCTTCTGAAGCAGTGCCGCGTGATACGACTGGACAGCCGAGGGCGTGGTCGCTCGGACTTCGACAAAGACTATATGAATTACAACATTCTGCGTGAAAGCGAAGATGTCCTGGAATTACTGGATCATCTCGGCATTGCGCAGACTGCGATCCTGGGAACATCGCGCGGGGGCATGATCGCAATGGTCCTGGGTTCGGGGCATCCGGACCGTCTGCTTGGCGCTTGTCTGAATGATATTGGCCCAATGATCGAACCCGCAGGTCTGGCCCATATTTTTGGTTATCTCAGCGTTGTTCCACCGCAAAAGACGCTCGATGAGGCCGCCCGCGCGATCCAAGAAACCTATGCCGCGAAGTTTCCGACTGTCGATTTAGCCCGTTGGCGCGCCCATGTGGATCATATCTACAAGCAGGGCGCGACGGGGTTGGAGCTTCGCTATGACGCCCAGCTGCGAAAGTCGCTGATCGAGCAAAGCGCCGGGGACACGCTGCCCAGCATGTGGCCCTTGTTTGACGCTTTTAAGGGTCTTCCCATCGCCCTCATTCGCGGGGAAAACTCTGATATTCTCTCAGCAGAGACGAAGGCAGAGATGGTCAAACGGCGTCCGGATATGCTGCATACTACCGTTCCAGATCGTGGGCACGTGCCGTTTCTAGACGAACCGGAGGCGCTCGATCTTTTGACCCAATTCATCCAACGCCTTGAGAAACACTAGGTCGTTTACTCTTCGATGCGGCCGTTGACCAAACGAATGTGACGATCTGTACGGGTGGCGATCTCGGGATTATGGGTCGCGATCAGCGCGGCAAGTCCCGTCTCACGGACAAGCTCTAAGAGCGTGGTAAAAACCGTTTCTGCCGTTGCTGGGTCGAGATTGCCTGTAGGCTCATCGGCCAACAGCACTACGGGCGCGTTGGCCAAGGCACGGCACAGTGCGGTCCGCTGAGCCTCACCGCCAGATAGCGCCGCTGGACGGTGATCGGCCCTCGCGGCGAGGCCCACTTTTTCAAGCAGCCGTGACGCCCTGTCTTCCGCCTTGCGCCGCGGCATACCAGCGGCAAGCTGTGGTAGGATCACGTTCTCAGCGGCGGTGAATTCCGGCAAGAGGTGGTGAAATTGATAGACAAAGCCCAGACTGTCGCGTCTCAGCGCGGTGCGCTTGGCATCGCTGAGCGTCGTGGTTTCTTGACCATTGATCTCAACTGTTCCACCGTCGGGTTGGTCTAACAGGCCAGAGATGTGCAGGAGCGTCGATTTGCCCGCTCCGGAAGGAGCTGTTAGCGCCACAAGCTCGCCGGGCGCCAATGTCAGATCGAGATCGCGCAGCACCACAACCTCATTGGCAAGGCCTGGGTTGTAACACCGGCTGACACCGCGCAAGCGCAGCGCTGGATCAGCCATGGCGCAGTGCCTCTACGGGATTAAGCCGCGCAGCCCGTCGCGCCGGGAAATAGGTGACCACGCAGGACAGTCCAAGCGACAGTGTGACCGCAGTCAACACATCTTCCGGCAGAAGACGGGCCGGCAAATAGTAAATCCCTCGGATCGATGGATCCCAAACGCCACCCCCAGAGAGCGCATTCACTGCTGCAAAAATTGGATCGATATAGAGTGCGAAAAGCGCCCCGAAAACAGCACCAGCCAATGTGCCCGCAAGTCCGGTGCTGACGCCACATAGGAAAAACACTCTCAGGACTGCCCCCTCGCTCAAGCCGATAGTGCGCAAAATACCAATGTCGGCCTGCTTGTTTTTCACGAGCATAATCAGGCCTGAGACGATGTTCATCGCCGCGATCAGAACCAGGACCGAAAGGATGACGAACATCACATTGTCTTCAACCTCCAGCGCGCGGAGGAAATTCCCTGATGCATCCTGCCAGGTCAGGAGGTAGCCGGTATCGGCCACCGCAGGGCTCAGCGTGAGGGCCATGGCTTTCACAGCCTCAGGGTCCTCGATCATGATCTCAATCTCGTCAGCAACGCCGTCACGATTGAAAAACTCTTGGGCCTGCACGAAAGGCATGTAGAGCCGCGTCTTGTCAATGTCATAGCGGCCGGCGGAAAAGATGAAAGCGACCTCGTAGACGGCGACACGGGGCTTTGTGCCGAAAGGGGTTTTGACCCCATCAGGTGAGATCAATTTGAGTTGATCACCCGGCCTCAGGCCCAAAGATCTGGCGATCCCAGAGCCCACAGCGATGCCCTCGCCATAACGCTCAGTCTCGCCCCAAATCTCTCCGCTTTGCGATATGCGCGGCAGATCGGCGAGATCCCCTGCACGCATCCCGTAGATTTGCGCCGCGGCCGCTCTGCCCTCATGACCGAGCATCACCTGGCCTTTCACCAGGGGGGCTGCGCGCATCACGCCCGGCATCTCTGAAAGCCGCTCTGTGAGGTCTTGGTAATCAGCAATAGCGCGGGTGGCGCGTCCTGCGTCATCGATCACGGTGGCATTGTAGTAAGTGATATGCGCATTGGCGCCGATGATCGTGTCGACAAACTCCGCACGGAAGCCCGCCCGAACCGCGAGTGTGGCGATCAGCGCAAAGACCGCGAGCGTGATCCCAATGAGCGAGATCCAAGTCATCACACTGACCCCACCCTCGGCGCGCGTGGCGCGAAGATATCGCCAAGCGATCATGCGCTCATAGGCGGAAAAGGGTGGTGGTGTCGACATAAAGGGCTCCCGGACTGTCAGGCTTGCTTGGCTGGGCAAGACGCTGGGGTCAACGCGAAACCGGACAGGACCCGATCAAAGCTTCTCCATCGGGATCCAACCGTTCAGTAGCTCGCCAGTGTCGCGCGCGATGGAAAAGGCATTGCCGCCGCCGACCGGTTGATCATGATCGCGCGATATCGCCCAACCTGCAGCGTGGCTCATCAACAAGGTGCCGACAGCGCCGTGTCCAACCATCAGGATGTGGCCAGGTGGGCTTTCTGATAGAATCGCGTGCGCCGCTGCTACGATACGAGCCTGGGCGTCGATGGCCGGTTCCCAGCCGTCCACGCTCAACTCAGGTGTGGCGAAAAACCGATCTGCCATGGCCTCAAAGGCAGGCCCGGGAAGATAGCCAGTGGCACTGCGGTCGTTTTCATAGCTGTCATCACGGATGTTGACCGGCAGACCCAGCGCTTCGGCAACCGGACCCGCGGTCTCTTGCGCTTTGCGCTCGGGACTTGCGTAGACCGCGACTGTGCCAGCCAAAGCCTGAGATGCGTACGAAGCAAGGCTGGCAACACGTTTCTGGCCCATTTCATTTAGGCCCCAATTTGGAACCGGCACAGCTGGGTCGATCACCACCTGAGGATGAGTGAGATAGCAAAGCCGGTTCACACGACCGGGTTGGCCCTCAGCCACGCCACAACATCATCCGCGTTTTGGTCCGGTGGAAAGACCGGATAGAACACATGTTCGATCATCCCATCCATCAAAATCAGGGTCAGCCTTTTCAGAAGCACCATACCCTCTGCTTTGAAGCGCGGCAGATCAAGTTCGTCGGCGAGCGCCAAGCCGGTATCAGAGAGCAATGGAAACGGCAGATGCAATCGCTCTGCCGCCTCGCGCTGATACACGCTGTCCTGGGTGGAGAGCCCAAAAATCCGTGTCACACCCAAACCCGCAAGTTCCTCTGCGTGGTCCCGAAAGGCGCAGGATTGCGGTGTGCACCCCCGCGCGCCAGGGATGTCGTCCCACCCGTCAGGCAGCGCCACATCGGGACGTCCGGTCATCGGGTAGGCATAAACAACGCTCCGGCCAGGGACCTCGGAGAGATCAACTTCATCGCCATTGGAGGCCTGCAAAACCATGGACGGCACTCCAAGACCCTGCAGGTGGCTGGCGCCACCATCATCTTCGGGCGCCGGTATCTGAGACCAATCCACCCCAGAGCTGCTTGAGAACGGCTGATTTTCAGTCGATGAAGTCGCCATCTGTCCAATTCCATATGAGCCCACCAATGATCCCACCCGCAAGCGGCGCGACCCAGAAAAGCCAAAGCTGTTCAAGCGCCGGACCGTCGGCAAAGATGGCCACACCGGTTGAGCGCGCGGGATTGACGGACGTGTTGGTCACCGGGATTGAGATCAAGTGGATCAAGGTCAAGGCCAGGCCAATTGCGAGGGGTGCAAAACCCACCGGCGCATGATGCGATGTCACGCCGAGAATGATGATGATGAAAATCGCGGTGAGCAGAACCTCGATCACGGCGGCAGAGAGCAGCGAGTAGCCCTGCGGCGATGCCTCGCCGTACCCATTGGTGGCAAAGCTGCCGACGCCAGTGAAGTCTGGTTGTCCCGAGACGATCAAGAACAGCATCGCCGCCGCCGCAATACCGCCCAGAACCTGCGACACGATATAGGGCGGAACTTCGCGCAACTCGATCCGGCCTGCCGACAAAAGGCCCAAGGTGACTGCCGGGTTAAAGTGACCCCCCGAGATACCCCCAACGGCGTAAGCCATTGTGAGAACTGTCAAACCAAAGGCAAAGGAGACCCCTAGCCATCCAATGCCCACATCCGGCACGCCCGCCGCCAAAACCGCGGCACCACAGCCACCAAACACCAACACAAACGTCCCAATAAATTCAGCTAGAATTTTCTTTGTCATGAGCCCTCATCCTTCTGCAGGAGCGTTCACCCTAAGCGCTAAAGATCACATCTGTTGAAAGGTGAACAGGGCGAAGCGGTCTCTTTTGACTGGCCATCCAATTGATTGGCAGGGAATGGCTCAGCGATCGCTCGGTGCGTTGGACACAGTGGCCAGGCATTTTGCCACTTCTGGGGCGATCGCAAGACCGAGTGCACGAGAGGTTTCAGGATCGAAATGCACGCCGTCTATCTGCGAGGCCGTTGCCACCGTCCCTGCATCGAAAAAGGCGGTGTTACAAATCTCCGCGACACGCCGGACGGTCATTGAGAGGCCTTCGCTCAATTCAGCGATTTGCGGAGAGATCTCCTCTTGGATGCCAGAGACCATCGGTGGCGGGGCCACCAGAAGGATGCGGTCATGAATGTAGGAGGTCCGCGTCGGGTGATGCCGGATGATCTCGACCAGGCGCTTCAACCCACGTTCCACATCGCGCAAAGAGCCTCCACAGCACAAATCATTGGTGCCAAGCATGATCACCGTGAGATCGAGTGGCATTTGCGATGTCAGTAGTGTGGGCAGCAGTCGCACGCCGTTTAGGTCCGCCTGAGAGCTCATATCGTCATAGGCCGTACGGCGACCGTTCAGAGCCTCCGTGATGGCTGTCACTCCTTCAAGCGCAGATTCCATCACCTCTGGCCAGCGATAGTGGGATGTATAGCGGCCAGAGAAATCTGGGGCATAGCCCCAGGTCAGACTGTCGCCAAAGACCAAAACGCGACGTTTCTCACGGCTCATTCTTGGAGTTCCTTCTTGTCGCCCTATTGGGTCGAAAGCGCGGAAGCCCCTGTAACGCGGTTTTGGTAAGGATCAAACCGGGACCATCTCAGAAAAACTGCCAACTGCACTCGAGGCTTGTGCGATTGACCGACCATCGATATGGGTTTCAAAAAGCCCCCGAATGGCGTGGTCCTTGACGCGGTACCCGACACTATGCGCTGCCAGATTGACCATGGGAATATCGCTACGGCTATCTCCGATCACCATTGTGCTCTCGGGCGAGATGCCCAAACGCGCTTGGATACGGCGCACCGTCACGTCTTTGCGCGCATCATCGACCTGCACATCCACGCTACCATCAAAATGGCCAGAATTGCTGATCCCAAGCCGATTTGCGTGGATCTCGTGGATGCCGTAATCGGCCTTGGCCCGCACCGCGAGGCGCCACGACCCCGAACTTACCACAACAAGATAAAGCCCCTGAGAATGGGCTTGCTGAAGTAGTTTCTTTATCCCCCAAGTGGGCTGTCTGTCCGCAACCATTTGAAGATAAGGCGCTGCCGAACGTCCCTTCCAACACGCAGCTGTGCGCTCGCTCAGTTCCACATAGTCCGAAACCGACATCCGATCCCACAAATCCAGGGCAAAGTCTTCTGTTCCCATAGCTCTATGAAGATCGAGCCAAAAATTTGAGCCCTGATAAATCACGCCGTCCATGTCGAGCAGCAGAAGCTTTTGCGTCATCTCAGGCCCTTTTCAGCGTGATCTTGCCTTCGTGATGGTCGCGGCCAAAAACCTCCCAGCGGCCTTCGAAGACGTCACCGGCCTCAGATGTGACCAAACGGGCCTCAACAAAGCCACGCCAAATCTCGTTTTCGGCGGCACTTTTGTCCACCAAAGTGTAAAGATAGGCCAGCCGGTCGCCATCGAAAGCGACAATATCGCAGTTCCAGTCCCCAACATATGCCGATGGCGCGCCCGAGTTATCCCGACTTCGAAAAACGCCACCTTTCAGCACCAAACGCCCCTCATCTTCTTCAAACCGTGTCTCAGAAATGGCCTTGCGGTCGGATTGTGTGCTGTCTGCATAGGCAACCCATTCACCAAGAATGGGCTGCAGACGCTCAGACAGCGCCTTGCGCACTGTCCGGTCGATTTCGCCTTGGGACTTTTCGTAGCGCGCCAGCATGTGTTGAGTGATAAGCAGCATCGCAGCGGCCCCAGCGATAGGACCTCCAAGTTTCACTCCGAGGTTAAGATCGACCGCCGCTGTATTGGTCTGAAAATAATAGAAGAACATAAAGGCGACGGCGATTGATGCCAGCCAGGTAATGGCGAATTTCTGGAAAGCGCTCATCATAAGTTACCGTATATGGTGCCACGGCAACATTCACACACAAGCAGAGCTTAAAATCAAGGGAGCCGGGCGTAGATCTCAGCCACACGGTCGATCGCCGCATCGGGAGGAAGCTCTTCGCTTGCCCCGGTTTTGCGGCTGGTCAGCTCGACCACTCCGTTTTTCAGTCCACGCGGCCCAACGGTGATCCGCCAAGGCAGGCCAATCAGGTCCATTGTGGCGAATTTGCCGCCCGCGCGCTCGTCCCGGTCATCATAGAGCGGCTCTAACCCTTTTGAGGTCAGCGCTTTGTAAAGCGCTTCGCATGCGGCGTCGGCCTCTGTATCGCCCTGCTTGAGATTGACGATGCCGCATTGAAAGGGTGTGACGCCCTCGGGCCAGATGATACCTTTGTCGTCATGGCTGGCCTCAATGATGGCCCCCAAAAGTCGGCTGACCCCAATGCCATGGCTGCCCATGTGGACGGGCACTGCAACCCCATCGGGTCCTTGTACGGTGGCTCCCATAGGCTCTGAGTATTTGGTGCCGAAATAAAAGATCTGGCCAACCTCAATACCGCGCGCAGAACGGCGGCGTTCTTCTGGGATCTCGGCAAACAGCACTTCCTCATGGGTTTCATCGGTGCGGGCGTAGCGCGAGGTGAATTCTTCCAGAATGCCTTGGCACTGGGCCACATCATCATAATCAATTTCGCGGTCGCCGAAGGTCAGGTCCGTGACTTCGCTGTCGTAAAACACCTCGGACTCACCGGTGTCGGCCAAAACCAGAAATTCATGGGTGTAGTCGCCGCCTATCGGCCCACCATCGGCCCGCATCGGGATCGCTTGCAGGCCCATCCGCTCATAGCTGCGCAGATAGCTGACCAGGTGCCGGTTATAGGCGTGGAGCGCATCCTCTTTGGTCAGATCGAAATTGTATCCATCTTTCATGAGAAATTCGCGTCCACGCATCACACCGAAACGAGGGCGGATCTCATCGCGGAATTTCCACTGAATGTGGTAAAGTGTCAGCGGCAGATCGCGATAGCTGCGCACATGGCTGCGGAAAATATCGGTGATCAACTCTTCATTTGTCGGGCCATAGAGCAAATCGCGGTCGTGACGGTCTGTCACTCGCAACATTTCTTGCCCGTAGTCATCATAGCGACCGCTTTCACGCCACAAGTCTGCCGATTGCAGTGTCGGCATGAGCAAGGGAATGTGACCCGCACGGATCTGTTCTTCATGGACGATCTGTTCGATCCGTTTGAGCACTTTGTAGCCCATGGGAAGCCACGAATAGATGCCAGCGCTTGCCTGCTGGATCATCCCTGCCCGCAGCATCAAACGATGGCTGGCAATCTGAGCTTCTGACGGCGTTTCTTTCAGAACCGGCAGAAAATATCGGGACAAGCGCATGGCACCACCTCGGTATTGACCTTGTTCCTGCCGGGTTAGGCCATTGCCTGAACCATCACAAGACGGGAAGCGCTCTGGAAGCCTGCGATGACACAGGCTAGGGAATGCGCATGGCTTTACCTGTTGAGACTCAGTTGAAATATTGGGGCATCGCCGCGGCGATCTTGTTTGCACTGCTCTGGCTTGTCGGCGAGCAACTTTTGCCGTTCGTGCTCGGCGCGGCCATTGCCTATTTGCTCGATCCGGTTGCCGATCGCCTAGAGGCGTGGGGGTTTTCCCGCGGCTTGGCTGTTGCGACCATTTCCATCGGTTTTTTGGTGCTTCTCATCGCGGTCGCAATCCTGATCATCCCCTCACTAGTGCGCCAAACGATTGGCCTTGTGAACGCGGTGCCGGATCTTGTGCAAAACCTGCGCGAGTTCCTCAGCGCGCGTATCCCCGGAGGATTGGAACCGGGCTCTCCAGGGGCGCAAGCGCTCGCTGAGTTCGGACAATTCGTTCAAGAACGCGGCACAGCGTTGATGCAGGGGCTGCTAAACTCAGCGCTTGGTGTCGTGAACCTGCTGTTGCTGATCTTCATCGTGCCAGTTGTCACGATTTACCTGCTGATCGATTGGGACCGGATTGTCGCGCGCACCGATGAGTTGCTGCCAAGAGATCATGCGCCGGTCATTCGGAAGATCGTGGGCGAAATGGACGACGCGCTTGGCGGGTTTCTACGAGGCCAGGGCACAGTTTGCCTTATCCAGGGCACCTTTTACGCGATTGCCTTGATGGCCGCTGGCCTCAACTATGGGCTGGTCGTTGGCTTCATCGGCGGGCTTTTGTCTTTCATCCCCTATGTGGGCTCGATTGTTGGTTTCATCATGGCTGTGGGATTGGCGAGTTTCCAATTCTGGGGCGATTGGTTCCAGATTTTACTGATCGGCCTGATTTTTGTCTTCGGACAGATTGTGGAGGGCAATTATCTTACACCAAAGCTGGTCGGTTCTTCGGTTGGCATCCATCCGGTTTGGCTGATCTTTGCGCTGTCGGTGTTCGGCACAATCTTTGGCTTTGTCGGGATGCTGCTCGCCGTGCCGATCTCTGCCTTGATCGCCGTTTTGGTGCGGTTCTTGCTGAACCAGTATTTGCACGGGCGGCTTTATCGAGGTTTGTCCGACGATGCGGAATACAAAGCGCAAGACGCGGACGAATGAAAAGCGATCAGTTGCCTCTGGAACTGCCACCACAAGTCGCCATGGGCAGAGCCGATTTTTTAGAAAGCCCCAGCAACGCCGCAGCTCTGGCCGCTGTGCTAACGCCGCAGCGCTGGCCTATGCCGCGTCTGGTAATTGCGGGGCCGAACGGCTCGGGCCGCACCCATCTTTCGCATATCTTTGCAGAGATCACTCGGGGACGCGTGATCCAAGCGGCCGCAATCACAGAGGCCGGGCCGGGCTGCGGCCCTTTGGCGGTCGATGATGCGCATTTGATCGCGGGCAAACCCGCCGCAGAAGAGGCGCTTTTCCACATTTATAACAGCGCACAAGCTGATGCTGCGCCCCTCCTGATCTTGGGAAGAGACCTCCCCGGCACCTGGGGGATCGCCCTGCCCGATTTGACCAGTCGTTTGGCCGCGTGCCCGCTGACCGAGCTTAATGCGCCGGATGATAATTTGCTGAAAATGGTCCTGGCGAAGCTTTTCAGCGAACGCCAGCTCTTCCCTGATACCGATGTGATGACATTCCTCGTGGCGCGGATGAACCGCTCTCTCGATGAGGCGCGCGATCTGGTTGCCGCAATTGACAGCGCGGCCCTGGCAGAGCAACGCCGCGTCACAAAAAGACTTGCCGGAGAGGTACTTAAAGAATATTCTGCCGTATCCAGATAGAAAAGTCCCGCAAGTGCAAAAGGAGCATGTGCCAGCATGGGCATGGCAGATTTTCTCAATATGCCCCGGCCCCGGCCGGTCAGCCTCGACGAATTCGATCCCAATGGACCAGACCGGTTTTTCAATCGCGAACTGTCTTGGCTCGCTTTCAACTGGCGTGTGCTCGAAGAGGCCGAAAACCCAAATGTTCCATTGCTGGAGCGTTTGCGCTTTGTCTCCATCTCTGCGGCCAATCTTGATGAATTCTATACCGTACGCATCGCGGGTTTGCGCGAATTGGCCAACGCGGGAAACACAACAACGGCAGCCGACGGGCTGACGCCGGCACAACAGCTTGAGCTGATCGATGCGGATGCGCGAAGGCTCATGGTCGCTCAGCAAACGACCCTTGCGCAGCTCCGCAAAGAAATGGAGGCAGAGGGGATCCAAATTCTCGCGCGTGCGCGAATGACGAAGATGGATCGCGAGTTTCTGTCCGATCTCTTCTTCACTCAGGTTTTCCCGGTGCTTTCACCTCTGGCGATCGATCCGGCCCATCCGTTTCCGTTCATCCCCAACATGGGGTTCGCGCTTGCCGTGCAGTTGGAACGCGAAAGCGATGGCCGCTTGCTGGCCGCACTTTTGCCGATCCCTCAGAAAATTGATCGATTTATCGCGCTACCCGCGAAGACCGGCCTGCATCGGTTCTTGCCCCTTGAAGAACTGTTGCTGATGCATCTCGACAGTCTGTTCCCAGGCTACACGCTGATCGGAAGCTGCAATTTTCGTGTCCTTCGAGACAGCGATTTGGAAGTCGAGGAAGAGGCCGAAGACCTGGTTAGAGAGTTCGAGGTCGCGCTGAAACGCCGTCGCCGCGGTGAAGTGGTACGGATGAAAATTTCTGCTGGCGCTCCGCCGAGCCTGCGCGATCTCATCACCGAGCAACTCGAGCTTAGCCCAGAGGAAGTTATTGATATCAAGGGAATGATTGGCGTTGTAGATCTAAAAGAGTTGGTGATTGATGCCCGGCCTGATCTTTTGTGGCCGTCTTACACGCCTCGCGTTCCGGAACGTGTGCAAGACCACGAGGGCGACATGTTTGCCGCAATCCGGCATAAGGATATGCTGCTGCACCATCCCTACGAGACCTTTGACATGGTGGTGCGTTTTCTTCAACAGGCCGCGCGCGACCCCGATGTTCTGGCGATCAAACAAACTCTTTATCGGACATCGACCGATAGCCCGATTGTCTCGGCGCTTTGCGAAGCCGCCGAAGATGGCAAATCGGTCACCGCCCTGGTTGAGTTGAAGGCGCGCTTTGATGAGGCCGCGAATATCCGGCAATCGCGCCGGTTGGAGCGCGCCGGCGCGCATGTGGTCTATGGCTTCATGAACTACAAGACCCATGCCAAAATCAGCTCCGTGGTTCGTCGAGAGGGCGACAAACTGGTGACGTATACCCATTTTGGCACCGGCAATTACCACCCGATCACGGCGCGTATCTACACCGATCTATCGCTTTTCACCTGCGATGCGGCCCTTGGACGGGACGCCACAAAGGTGTTCAACTATCTCTCCGGCTACGCCCAACCCGAAGGGCTTGAAAACCTGTCTATCTCGCCTTTGACCCTCAAATCGACGCTTCTTGAGAGCCTTGCCGCGGAAGCCAAGTACGCCAAAGCGGGGCGCCCCGCGTTGGTCTGGGCTAAGCTAAATTCGTTGATTGACGCGGAGGTGATCGATGCGCTTTACAAGGCGAGCCAAGCCGGGGTTCAGATCGACCTGGTGATCCGAGGCATCTGCGGTGTACGCCCCGGTATCAAAGGCTTAAGCGAAAACATCCGGGTCAAATCGATCGTCGGACGGTTTCTCGAGCACTCTCGGATCGTCTGTTTCGGCGATGGCCATGGCCTGCCCTCCGATCGCGCGAAGGTCTATATCTCATCGGCGGATTGGATGGGACGCAATCTCAATCGTCGGGTTGAGACCTTAGTGGCTTGCGACAACCCCACTGTGAAGGCCCAGATCGTCGATCAGATCATGGCGGCCAATCTTTCGGACCAAGCCCATAGCTGGATTTTGGAACCCGATGGACGCTATACCAGAACGAAATTTAACAATGGCGAACGCCCGTTCAGTTGCCACAAATTTTTCATGGAGAATCCGTCGCTGTCCGGACGCGGCTCGGCCGGCGCAGACGATGTGCCAAGACTGGCAACGCTTCAGACCAATCTAAAAGCTGTAAACAGTTGACCTAGCCTCATCGTCCCGTAATGTTTGGTCAAAAAACAGGGACATTAATGGACGGAGCGCCTGATAGCGGCGGGGAAGACTGGGGCTTGTTCGGCAGGCCACTATTCGACGATCCGACGAGCAGACGCCTATCGCGCGTCGGCGTTGTTGACATAGGCTCTAATTCCGTTCGCCTCGTGATTTTTGACGGCGCGGCCCGGTCACCCGCTTACTTCTACAATGAAAAGGTTCTTTGCGGACTTGGCGCGGGAATGGCTGAGACCAGACGGTTGAACCCGGAAGGCAAACACCGCGCTATGGCGGCTTTCCGACGCTTCCAGGCCCTCGCCGAGGGATTTGGCATTTCCCCCCTGACCGCTGTCGCCACCGCAGCGATGCGCGAAGCCGAAGATGGCCCTGAGTTTCAAGCGCAAATTGAGACCGAAACCGGCATGTCGATCTTTGTTGTTGATGGCCAAGACGAAGCGCGACTGTCCGCGCAAGGCGTCCTTTTGGGGTGGCCAGCAGCCACTGGGCTGGTGTGCGATATCGGCGGGTCCTCAATGGAGTTCGCGATGCTCGAAGACGGGGTCGTGGGTGAACGGGGCACCTATCCTCTTGGTCCGTTAAAACTGCAATCGGCCAAACACGGTAAAGGCGCCCTGCGCAAAATGATCGACCATGAAACCGCGGTGATTGGGAAACATTTTTCAAAAGCCGCCAGGCGTCTTTACTTGGTGGGGGGGTCCTGGCGCGCAATTGCCAAGGTCGACATGGCACGACGGAACTATCCGCTGAAGGTCTTGCATGAGTATCGTCCGCCTCCGGGCGATCTGAAGCGTACCTTGAAATGGATCGGGAACACCGACCAAGCCACACTACGTCACCTGACGGGGATCAGTTCTGGTCGTATGTCCTTGATCCCAAGCGCCTCTTTAGTGCTCGACAGTGTGTTGCGCGCGCTCAAACCCAAAGAGATCTTTGTGAGCAGCTACGGTTTGCGTGAAGGTTTGCTGTGGGAGCAAATGCCGCAAACGCTGAGGGAACGTGACCCTCTGATCGAAGCATGCCGCTTTGCCGAAGCCAAAGACGCGCGCGTTCCTGGCTTTGGCAAGGTTCTTTTCAGTTTTGTGAAACCACTTTTTCCAAGATTTTCGAAATCGCGTCTGCGCTTGGTGAAGGCCGCGTGTCTTCTGCATGATGTAAGCTGGAGGGCTCACCCTGATTATCGCGCCGAGGTTTGTTTTGACTACGCGACCCGCGCAAATCTTGGTGGGTTAAGCCATAGCGACCGCGTATTTTTGGGTCTGGCCTTGCTGCATCGCTACAAAAACAGTCGCGCGGAACAGCTCAATCCCATGCTCGATTTAATCGAAAAAACTCAGCAACGCGAAGCCGAGATCCTCGGCAAGGCGCTGCGCTTTGGATCGATGTTCAGCGCACAGCAATCAGATCAGATGGGTCGCCTGCTTTGGCGACGCGGACACAAACAACTGGTTCTTCACCTCAACTCCGAAACGCGAGCCTTGTTTGGGGAACCCGCTCAAGCGCGGTTTGAATCCCTTGGAAAAGCGCTCCACGCTGACACCATGGTAGTCTCTACAGCGGCAGAGTGAATTCTCAGCATCCGCATAGGACAACTGATCACGCTACGGGAAGATAAAGGCGTCGCGAGGCAGAAACTGTCTTAATTCTGCCGGTTGATCGTTCCCGGTAGATCCATCCGCGATGTTTGAGAGGGCGCTTTGATCATCCCCATGACCCAATTCGGTCCGGCCATGAACGGCTTCAAGAAGGCGTTGTCGTTGACCTTCTTTTTCAGGGTCTCAATCTGCATCACATCGTCTATGCGGCGACCGAGAAAATTCCAGGTGCGCTGGTTTTCTGGGCTTTCATCGCCCAACCAATAGAGCACCGTGGCGGAATAGACCGCGTACAGAGTGGCGCGTTTGGTGTACCAGTTCACATCGTCGGACTTGTCGCCCAGTTCGGACCAGATCGTGTCGACCGTGGCCCAGACCGCCCGGGCCCCGTCTGCGGCATAGATCGGCAAAGAGAAAAGCGTGGCACCACGACGCACGGCCTCTTTGTCCTCAATCACCTGCAGCCGCAACTGAACAGCACGCTCGATCTTTTCCCGGAATTTGAGCGCTGTGAGGTCTTCTTCGTGCAAACGCTGCACCATCAGGTCATCACCCCGGCGATGAAACGCGAGCGCAAGATCCACCGCGCCACGAGGACAGACCGCCTCAGCCACAATCGGATCCACACCGCTTTCTGCAATGGCGGCACGAAAGCTGGTTTTGCTCCATCCATCAAACGGCACATGGGTGAGGACTGCGTCCAAAAGACGATCCATCACTTGTGCATCTGTGTCATTTTGGTCTGCCATTGTGAAATCCTTTTGTACTTGGACCGGTTGTACCGCGATCCACTGGACAAGCTAGGGTCTGTTTGTTATCAGGCCACCTCCTGCGAAAACATGCAACTCAAACCCGAAAGGTGGTGACACCCATATGCAGGTCAGCGTTCGCGACAACAATGTCGATCAGGCTCTCCGTGCTCTGAAGAAGAAGCTTCAGCGCGAAGGCGTTTTTCGTGAAATGAAGCTCAAGCAGCATTTCGAAAAACCGTCCGAGAAGAAAGCCCGCGAAAAGGCCGAGGCCATTCGCCGTGCCCGCAAGCTTGCGCGCAAGAAAGCGCAGCGCGAAGGTCTGCTCTGAGCGGATCGATCCCGCGAACCCCGGGCAGGCTCTGCGCCGCCCCTTGACGCCCCCGCCCCTCGCGGGGGTTTGTCGTTTTTGCAGCACAGTTTTTGCAGTCAGCGGTCGCGCCTAAAGCCGGATCAAAGGCTGTCCTGCGAGAGCTTGAGCAAAAACCGCCAGTGTAAGTACCGTGTAAATCACCGCCGCAACAGAGACGGCGTATCTAGGCCGCGCGAGGTTTTGCCTGTCTACCACCCATCCAAAGAGCGGCAGAGCTTGCATTGCGTGCAGCGACAGGAAATGAGCTGGCCGCAGATCGCCTACCTCGCCTGACCATCCCAGAAATGGAATGCGGGCGGCATCAAGCGACGGTGTGCCCACATGGTGGCCCGATTGACCGCCCATATACCCCGCGACGATCACCGTGAGAACGAAGGAAAGCGCAAAGCCCCAGACCACGCCCCATCGAACACCCGGAGGCAGTTCCGCCTCTTTGTCCAAAGCCGCCGCGAACCCGTAGATCCCGATTGCCGCGACCAAGGCAAGCGCACCGACAAACATGACGGTGGTGTACATGAAGGCATGAAACGGGGTTGCGTAGTTGAAGTGAGACGCCTCGGCCTGCGCGGCTTGAAAGATGATGTAGCCCATCTCTGCCACCAATGCGGTGCCCATCACGACAAGCGTGGCGCTAAGCAACCAACCGTCCCGCCAAGGCTCGGAAAGACGTGTCTCAAGCCAAGCTATTGTAGCAAAGAGCACGACGAAGGAAGACGCAAACTTAGCTGGCTTCGCCCAGACAGGCGCATCACCAAGCAAGCGCTCATCCACCACATAAGCCGATAGGGTGAGCAGCAAGATCGCCGCCGAAAGACCGGTTAGGATGATCGAAAAGCGCGTCTGGGCGCTCTCTTGGGGCAATGTGTAATAGTGCATCCTGTTAGGCCGCCATCTCGTTGCGCGCACTCAATCGCATCACCGCTTCTGTCCCATAGGCGAGCAATACGCCGACAGGCCCAAACATAAAGGTGCAAAACAAGATCGGAGCTTGCAGGACGCGGTGTAGCCTTAGCCGGTCCATTCGATCGGCCAAAAAGCCCCCAACCATCAGGTCAAAGGCAAGGTAGTGGATCCATCCCGCCAAAAGAAGCTGGTCGGTGGTGAATAACTGCCGGACTTCGGCCAGCGATCCGTAGCCTCCGTCAGAGCGGCCAAAATAGGCCAAAATGAACCCTGTGTAGAGGACTGACAGGATCAG
>JBCDGN010000015.1:0-53177 GCA_038751255.1 Pseudomonadota bacterium | reverse complement strand
TAATTGTGACCGTTGCACCTCATATGGGAGGCTTAAGAACTGAGCCGGGATCAACGCCCAATCTAGCTTTGACGAAGCCGGACGAGCAAACGCCGAGCGCCAGCAAAGCAGCCGTTCAAGAAAGTGTTCCGCCGCATATCACGATTGAGACTCCACCAGAGCCACCCGTTGAAAATGCTGCAGAAACGTCTGAGCCTCCCAATGAACCACTTTTTTCCGGCGCACTCGGTGGGCTATTGCCCGATCTATCGCTCCTGGATCCAGAGATGCGCCACTTCTCCACTGAGACCTTCGATATCGAGCGACGGCTCAAGTTCACCGGTAAAGACGTCACCGCAGGACGCATGCTTTTAAGAGACGCCAACTATGTTGGCTTAGAAGTGAAGTACGACAGCGATTGCAATCGTGGCTTCGCGCTCGGTCAAGTACGCCATGCCATTTTTCAGATCGACCAGTTCGATACTCAAGCCCAAGCAGAGGCCTATTGGGATCTTCCCTCTGAAAGAGACCCGACACGCCTCATGCGCGACGAGACCCCGCTTCGCGACCTTGACCATTGGGTTGGTGAGAAACTGATCAACTGCGGGAGCAAGCCTTCAAATTTGCATTGGCGCATAATCCGTGTGGGAAATATGTTCCTCCACGTCGGGCTCTTCACGTCGGATCGCTCAATCAATGACCCAAATATCGCGGCGCTATCCGAAGCACTCATCCTCTCGATGGCAGAGAAAATCCCGGGCTCAGGACTTTAGCCTGACCGCGGTACCATAAGCGATCACTTCGCTTGATCCATCGCGGATGGTTGAGGTCTCCATCCGCACAGCAACGATGGCGTCAGCGCCCAGACCCGCGGCCTCCGCCTTCATCCGATCCAGCGCTTGTTCTCGCGCCGCGGCCAGAAGCTGGGCGTATTCCTTGACCTCGCCGCCGACGACATTGCGCAGACCCGCGACGATATCGGCGCCCACATGTTTCGCCCGCACAGTCGATCCACGCACAAGCCCAAGCGCTGTGGCCACCTCGCGCCCCGGGACGCCGTCGGTGGTCACGACCAGCATCTCAGCGTGGGGTGCGGTCATAAAAGTCGTCTTCCTCATTCCCGATCCGGTCCGCGATCACGCGCCAGAGAACATAGGCAATTACCGAGATCGGCAGAGCAACGCTGAGCGCCGCGGCAGGCAGATTGAACAGCGCCGCAACCCAAACAGCCGCGGCGACAGTCAGTCCGGCGGCGACGATGACAATAAGGATGATCAGGACAAAACGGTCGAGTGGCATAGCGGTACCTCCACTCTAGAACTGTGCGAGCCCTGGCAGGTTTACAAGGTCTTTTACGCCGCGTGTGTGTTGTGACGCCGAGCGACGAGTTCCTTTGCGGTCTCCACCGCGACGGCGGCGTCCCGGCAATAGGCATCAGCCCCAATGGCTTTGCCAAACTCTTCGTTTAGAGGCGCTCCACCGACCATAACGATATAGTCTTCCCGCAAGTCCATCTCGACCAGCGTATCGATCACCACTTTCATGTAGGGCATGGTCGTGGTCAGCAGCGCGGACATGCCGAGAATATCGGGCTTTTCACGCTCAATCGCTTCGAGATAGCTTTCAACCGCATTGTTGATACCCAGATCGACGACCTCAAACCCTGCGCCTTCCATCATCATGGCGACGAGGTTCTTGCCGATATCGTGAATATCGCCCTTGACCGTGCCGATCACCATCTTGCCCATGCGCGGCGCGCCGGTTTCCACCAAAAGCGGCTTGAGGATTGCCATACCGCCTTTCATGGCATTTGCGGCCAAAAGCACCTCGGGTACGAACAAAATCCCATCGCGGAAGTCATTGCCGACAATGGTCATGCCCGCCACCAACGCTTCTGTCAGGATCCGGTAGGGCTCCCACCCACGTTCGAGCAGGATATTGACGGCTTCCTCGATCTCGGGTTTCAGACCGTCGTAGAGGTCATCCATCATCTGCTCGACAAGCTCTTCGTCGTTCAGATCAGCGAGGATAATTTCGTCTTCTTCATCTGCCATGGGAGGTTACTCCGCAAAAGGTGCTAGAGGATTTGGTGCAAGTCACTGTCCCTGCATGCTGTCCTGACGCCGACATCAAAGTGCTCATTGGCGACAAACTGCTTCTCTCACTTGAGATGTTCTTATTATGTTCTATTCTTTTTCTATGAGTATTGGCGAGTCGCATCAGATCCCTGAACACCGCCGCCGCGGGCGGGCAGCCTCGGGCAACGACACCGGCCGGTTCGAGCCCGTTTCTAGGGTCGATATCGATGACGGCTGGGGCAGCGAGGATCCGTTGCCCCCAGTTCGCACCGAGGTGTCTGAGGAACAGCCGCGCCGAGTGATCACGCGCAACCAATCGCCCGACGTGCCGTTTGATCGCTCGATCAATCCGTATCGGGGCTGCGAACATGGCTGCATCTATTGTTTCGCTCGTCCAACGCACGCCTTTTTGGGGCGATCCCCAGGGCTCGATTTCGAGACCAAGGTGATCGCGCGCCCCGACGCGCCAGAGCTCTTGGTCAAGGAGCTGGCGCGCAAGTCCTACACCCCCAAACCCTTGGCGATCGGCACGAACACAGATCCCTACCAGCCGATTGAACGCGATCGGCGTATCATGCGCCGTCTTTTGGAGGTTCTGCGCGATCTTCGACATCCGGTGACCATTGCGACCAAGGGCAGTCTGGTGGAGCGTGACATCGATATTCTTGCGCCGATGGCCGCGGCGGGCTTGGCGCAGGTCGGGATCGGTGTGACCACGCTTGACCGTGGTTTGGCGCGCCGGATGGAACCGCGGGTCCCCGCGCCGCGCCGTCGCCTGGCCACCATTCGCGCTTTGGCTGAGGCTGGGATTCCGGTTCGGGTTATGGCCTCGCCGATCATCCCGGGGCTCACTGATCACGAGGTGGAATCGATCCTGACGGATGCGACAGAGGCGGGTGCTTGCGCGGCCAGCATGATCCTGTTGCGCTTGCCCTTGGAGGTGGCGCCACTTTTCCAAGACTGGCTGGCCGAGCACGCCCCCGGAAAAGCGGACAAGATCATGAACCGGCTGCGTGAGGCCCATGGGGGCAAGCTCTACGATCCGCGATGGGGACACCGTATGCGCGGCAATGGGGTCCATAGTGATCTGCTGTTTCGCCGGTTTGAGGCGGCGCGACGAAGGCTGGGGCTCGCCGAGACGCTCCCGCCGCTTGACTGCAGCCAATTCACCCGACCGGCTTTGCCGGGCGATGTGCCGGACGCACAATTGAGTTTGTTCTGACACCATTGATCTTAGGCGCGGGCTCGGCGACGCGAGCGGCGAGACGGTGTTGGACCCGCGCATTTGCCTGTTCCATCGCTTTGGGAAGAAAAATAGCCCAACGTGGCGGCGATTGCCTCCAGGCTCGGCCGTTCCCCTTTCGGGCGGGTCTCAAGCGACTCGCGCATTTTGCGCAGGTGATCCGGTGTTGTGCCGCAGCATCCCCCAATAATGGTTGCACCGCAGTCGCGCGCGAGCGCAGCGTAATCCGCCATCAAATTAGGCGTGCCGTTGTAGCAAATATTGCCCTCAACGTATTTGGGAATGCCCGCATTCGCCTTGGCAATGATAGGCGTTGATGTTCCAGTGGAGGAGAAACCAAGAACTGTGCGGAGCAGATCGGAAGCGCCAACACCACAATTGGCGCCAAAGGCCAACGGTGTGTTTGGAACCTTACCGACAAGGCTGACCATATCCGTCGAGGTCACACCCATCATGGTGCGGCCCGCAGTGTCAAAGCTCATGGTGCCGCACCAAGGCATGTCCGCAAGCGCTGCAGCTTCTGCAGCCGCGCGGTATTCCTCGGGCGCGCTGATGGTTTCGACCCAAAGAACGTCTGCGCCCCCCTCTTTCAAGCCTTCGGCCTGCTCGTGGAAGATCTCAACGGCGTTCTCGTGGGTCAAAGACCCCATGGGCGCCATGATCTCACCTGTTGGACCCATCGATCCTGCAACGATGACCGTTCGGCCCGATGCATCAGCGATCTCTCGGCCAAGCTCTGCAGAGATCCGAGACAGCTCGCGCGCCCGGTGACCAGCATCGTGCAGCTTCAGACGCGCTGAATTGCCCCCAAAGCTATTGGTAAGAAACAGATCGCTGCCTGCCTCGACCGCACCGCGGTAGAGCGTGCGAATCTTATCTGGCTCAGTTTCATTCCAAAGCTCCGGCGCATCGCCAGAGGTCAATCCCATATTGAACAGGATCGTGCCGGTGGCACCATCGGCAAGCACCCAATCATGGGTCTCAAGATATTTTGTCAGGGCGTCGGACATGGTACCATCACAGGTGAACTGCGCAAGAATGCCCGCACATGACACAGCGCAAGACATGAATCAAATTCAGTTTTCACATAATTATCCTGAGCCGCTTTCAGCGAGCGGCTCACTGGATGAACAATTTCCCGCTTAGTTTTCTTCCGTCAACTGCTGTTGCGCCACTGCGAGGTATTCCGCCATTTTCGCGCGAATTTCGTCTTCGCTGGATTTTGGCCCCAAATCCCCAGCGACCTTGCGGACCACGTCTTCGTGACCGGCTTCCTCAAAATCGGATTTGACAACTTCGGTCGCATAAGCGTTGGCGTCCTCACCCGATTTTCCCAAAAGCTCGGCGGCCCAAAGGCCCAAAAGCTTATTGCGCCGCGCAACGGCCTTGAACATCATGTCATTGTCATGGGCGAATTTGGTCTCGAAGGCGTTTTTGCGTTCGTCGAAGGTCGTCATTCGGGGTCTCCCTCTGGTATCGGGCCTGAGCTATAGATGGTTTCTCGGGGGCGATTGCACAAGCAAAATTGCCGCGTTCTTGTGCCGTTCAGAACCTTCCCGTATATCGCCCACACCGGTGGCCAGACTCAGCACCGGAATTCCCCACGGAGATCGTATGGCACGTCGCAAGAAACTCTACGAAGGTAAGGCGAAGATCCTTTACGAAGGACCCGAACCGGGCACCCTCGTGCAGCATTTCAAAGACGACGCAACGGCGTTCAATGCTGAAAAGCGCGATATTATTGAAGGTAAGGGCGTTTTAAACAATCGTCTGTCCGAATTTTTCATGGATGGGCTGAACGCGATTGGGGTGCCGACGCATTTTATCCGCCGCATCAATATGCGCGAACAATTGGTACGCTCGGTCGAGATCGTCCCGCTGGAAGTGATTGTGCGCAACCGCGCTGCAGGCTCACTTTCAAAGCGGCTGGGCATCCCAGAGGGCGAACAATTGCCGCGGCCAATCGTTGAGTTTTGCTACAAGAACGACGATCTCGGCGATCCCTTGGTGTCGGAAGAGCACATTATCGCGTTTGGTTGGGCAAGCCAGCCGGACCTCGATGATATGGTCGCCTTGGCCTTGCGGGTGAACGATTTCATGTCCGGCGTGATGCTGGCGGTCGGCATCCGGGTGATCGACTTCAAAATCGAAGTGGGGCGGATTTGGGACGGCGACTATCAGCGCTTGATCGTGGCAGACGAGATCAGCCCAGACAGCTGCCGTCTGTGGGACATCAAATCTGGCGAAAAGCTCGACAAGGATGTGTTTCGCCATGATCTGGGCAATCTCGCCGATGCCTATACTGAGGTCGCGCGCCGGCTTGGCGTGTTGCCAAAGCCGGCCGCCCCGCTCACGAAACCGCATCTGATCAATTAAGCGGAGCGCGAGATGTTGGTGAAGGTTCATGTGATGTTGAAAGACGGCGTACTCGACCCCCAGGGCGAGGCGGTGCGGCATGCGCTCGACGCTTTGGGCTTCGACGGCATTGATTCTGTTCGCCAGGGCAAGGTGATCGAGTTGGAGCTGAGCGAAAGCGATCCCGAAAAAGCACGGCATAGCGCGATGCAGATGTGCGAGAAGCTGCTCGCCAACACGGTGATCGAAAGCTACCGGATCGATCTGGGCTGATGCTGGCGGCGGTCATCGTTTTTCCCGGCTCCAACTGTGACCGCGATATGGCGGTTGCCTTTGAACGGGCAACGGGCGTTTCGCCGCTGATGGTTTGGCACAAAGAAACAACACTTCCCGCAGGCGTAGACCTCGTGGGCCTGCCGGGCGGCTTTTCCTACGGCGATTACCTGCGCTGCGGGGCCATCGCCGCCCGGTCGCCCATTTGTCGCGCGGTGGCAGAGTTCGCCGGGCGTGGCGGTCCGGTCCTTGGCGTCTGCAATGGGTTCCAAATTCTTACCGAAATGGAACTTTTGCCCGGCGCGCTGATGCGCAACGCCGGTTTGAAATTCGTCTGCCGCACCGTGGCACTAGAGGTTTTGACCGCGGACAGCCCATACACGTCGGCCTATCGGGTTGGAGAGAGCATAAATCTGCCTGTTGCCCATCATGATGGGAATTATTCCGCTGGTGCAGAGGAGCTTCTGCGGCTGGCGGGCGAGGATCGCATCGCGTTTCGCTATCGCAACAATCCCAATGGTGCCGCCGGCGATATCGCCGGAATCTTGTCCGAGAACCGTCGTGTTTTGGGGATGATGCCGCATCCTGAACGGGCATTAGACACTGCGCATGGGAGTTCAGACGGCTATGCGATATTTGACCGTCTGGCCCATTTGGTCCCTGCTTGAGCATTGCTTCGCAGAGTTTTGCCGTCGCGTAGGTTTGGCGAAAAAGTACAGCCTTTTGTCGGTGCTCTGCGCTAAACTCAGCCCATGACCCAATCAGAAGGTGAAACGCAGCATTGGTGGACCGACGACGGTTGGCGCTTGCGCTTGGCGGTTTTGGGTCTGTTTTTGATCTCTGTCGCGGTGATTTGGACCACAAATCGCATATTGACCGAGCGCTTTGCCGAGGCCGATCGCGCCAAAAGCCAAGTCCAGCTTGCGCTTTACTCGGGCAATTTGATGAGCGAACTACGGCGCAACTCTGTGGTGCCACTGTTGCTGTCGCGGGATCCCGCCTTGATCGGGGCGTTGAGCTCGGACGATTATTCCCAAAGCTCTCAGCGGTTAATTTCCTATCGTGATGAGATTGGCTCTGCCTCGATCATGCTATTGGATGAGGGCGGGCGGATTGTCGCCACCTCTGATCGTACCAATTTGGGATCGCAGCTCCGTGCGGAACCCTATTTCGTCAACGCATTGCGGTCGAACGAAACTGTTTTCACCGTGATCCGCGAAGACACTGGTCTGTCTCGCTTCTTTTATTCCCGGCGGATACGGGAAAACGGTCAAATCCTCGGTGCAATCGTGGTCGAGGTCGATCTGCGCAAATACGAACAAACCTGGTCGCAGATTGCGACGGCGGTATTGGTGACTGACAGCGCCGGGGTGGTGCTGTTGTCCACGGTGCCGCGCTGGCGGGGAATGGAAGAAGCGGAGGCTTTGGCCCCAGAGCCGCCTGAAAATGCCATTGAACGGGCGGTGCGTGCCACGGCAGATTTTACTGCGATCAGCCCAGATGCCTTCCTCAGAGGCGAGGCTGTGATGCGCAACGAAACCCGGCTGCCGTTTCAAGGATGGCGGCTGGTGTCCTTTATCAACTATGGCGAAGTCCGCGAACGCGTGAACGGCATTCTCGCGCTCGAAGTGATGGCTTTCGCGATTCTGCTCGCACTTCTGTTCTACACGATGTCAGTCCAAGCGGAACGGCGCTCAGATCTTTTCCAACGCGAGTCCAAGCAATTGCGGGCGCTGAACGACCTGCTCCAACATGAGATCACAGAACGCCGCCGGGCGGAGCGTAATCTTGAGTTTGCGGAACAATCGCTGGCCCAGTCCTCCAAGCTTGCTGCATTGGGCGAAATGTCCGCGGCGGTGAGCCATGAGCTCAACCAGCCGCTCGCAGCCATGAAAACCTATCTCGCCGGCGCGCGTCTGTTGGTGGCGCGTCAGCGCAGCGAAGAGGCTGTTGTATCCTTCCAGCGCATCGATCACATGATCGACCGGATGAGCGCGATCACCAAGCAGCTCAAGTCGTATGCCCATAAAGGCGGCGGAGATGATGACACTTTCGATCTAAGAGATGCGGTATCGGCGGTGCTGGCGATGATGGAGCCACAATTTAAGCGCGCAGGTGTGCGCGTGAATGTCAGCCGAAGCGAAGATCCGGTGCCGATCAGAGGCGATCAACTGCGCGTAGAACAAGTAATCGTCAATCTGCTGCGCAATGGGCTAGATGCGGTGAAAGAGGTCACGCCCCCCGAAATCGACATCATCTTGGCCGTGGGCGAAACCGCAAGGCTGACCGTTCGTGACAATGGCGCAGGAATAGCCGATCTCGATGCCTTGTTCGAACCTTTCTACACCACCAAAGCCCCCGGTGCCGGACTGGGGCTCGGCCTCGCGATCTCCGGTGGCATCGTCAACGGAATGGGCGGGCGGCTAACGGCAAGAAACCGCCCGGATAGCGGGGGCGCAGCCTTCGAAATGGAACTGCCGCTTGCGCCTGATACAAGCCTAGCGGCAGAGTAGGTAGCCATGAACCAGATTTCTCGCATCGCCATCGTCGACGATGAACTCGATATGCGGCAATCGATCAGCCAGTGGCTGACATTGTCCGGCTTTGAAACCGAAACCTTCGCCAGCGGGCGAGAGGCCTTGAGCTGCGTCAAAACCGGCTATCCCGGCATCGTGCTCACCGACCTGCGCATGCCCGAGATGGACGGCATGACCTTGCTACGACAGCTTGTGGGATTGGACAGTGCCCTGCCGGTGATTGTGATCACAGGCCATGGCGATGTTCCTATGGCGGTCGAAGCGATGCGGCTTGGCGCCTACGATTTTTTGGAAAAACCTTTCGATCCTGAACGGTTGAGCGACCTTGCGCGCAAGGCGTGCGATGCGCGCGAATTGGCGCTTTCAAACCGATCGTTGCGCGATGAACTGTCGAGCGGTGAAACGATGATGCGTCGCTTGATCGGGTCGAGCCCAGTCATGGTGCGTCTGCGCGAAGAGATCCTTGATACTGCGCAATCCGATGGCCATGTTCTGATCACCGGAGAAACCGGCACCGGAAAGACGCTGGTGGCACAAGCGCTGCATGCGGTCGGTCCGGTGCCATCCTCCCCCTTTGTGCGGCATGTTTTGGGCAAAGAAGCTGGCCAGAACCAAGTCACACAACTTTTCGGCGCCGCTGCAAACGGGGAGATACCGACCGATTGCCCTTGGCGTTTGGCCCGTGGCGGGACGCTGGTGCTGGAAGACATCGAAGCGCTTTCAGAAGAAGCGCAAACCAAACTGATTGCGCTTCTCAAGGCAGAACCGGACGATAACATTCCACGGATCATTTCGGTTTCAAACGCCGCCTCCTCAAGCGGGGCAAGTGAAGCGGCCATTAGACCAGACCTTTTCCACCGGCTGTCATCGATGCAGATCGAATTGCCGCCATTGCGCAACCGTGGCGACGATGTCCTCACACTCTTCACCTCGCTGATGGAAGACTTTGCCGAGGATTATGGGTGTACCGCGCCAAAGATCACTGCCCGTGAAGCCGCAGAGCTGTTGCAAGCGCCGTGGCCAGGCAATGTGCGGCAGATGATGAATGTTGCGGAGCGCGCGGTTTTGCAGGCCCGCCACGGTGGCGGCACGATCACATCGCTGCTGATCTCAGATAATGAACCGACAACGCCCACCATTACGCCCGAAGGCAAACCGCTCAAGCACTATGTCGAAGCCTTTGAAAAAATGCTGATCGACACGACCATGCGGCGCCATCGCGGATCAATTGCGAAGGTCATGGAAGAGCTTTGCCTGCCGCGCCGGACGCTCAATGAAAAGATGGCCAAATACGGTTTGACGCGCGGCGATTATCTCTAGTCCGGCGGCATCCCCACAGTTTGTGATTGTAATTTCCCCGATGCTGCGCTTTATGAGGGGAGTCGGTATGTGACCGACGACAGGATTTCTCCTTCCCGTTCTGGGCTGCGACTGCGCCCCTCGGAAAGGTCGAAAAAAGGGCAACACGCCCTGGTATGACAGCGGACCGAATTTGTCCCTGCGACCCATCAGATGGTGCCTTTTGAGGCATCGGAGAAGAAACGCGATGAGACGCGACGCAGACAGACCCGAAACACTTTCCGGCGAAACAGCCGCATTCTGTCTGTCTGACGCCCGCCTTTCCGCTACAACCAGTCATCCCGTTCCGGCCGATGCGCGGGACGCCCCGGACCGCCGGGATGCGAAGAGTTATAATGGCAAAGAAAATGCTAATCGACGCCACACACGCGGAAGAAACCCGCGTTGTCGTGGTCGATGGAAACAAAGTCGAGGAGTTCGACTTTGAGTCTGAAAACAAGCGCCAGCTTGCTGGCAATATCTACCTTGCGAAAGTAACCAGGGTTGAACCGTCTCTTCAGGCGGCCTTTGTAGATTACGGTGGAAATCGGCATGGCTTCTTGGCCTTTTCCGAGATTCATCCCGACTACTACCAAATCCCGGTGGCCGACCGTGAAGCGCTCTTGGCAGAAGAGCGCGCTTATGCTGCGTCTTTGCACGAAGATGACGGAGAAGAGACCCCGCCAAAACCCAAGAACCGCCGCTCTCGATCCCGACGCAGCCGCTCTGACAACGCAGCAGTGACCGCTGCGGAGGCTCCAGCAGCTGAGGCAGAGAACGCATTGCCGATTGAGGGCGTCGAGCGGTCGGAGCCAGAAACAGCCGATCCAGTCGTGGCGATCCCAGGCATGGATGTGGTTGACTTGGCGCCGGAGGCGGATCCAGAGCAGAGCCTCGCCGAGGATATTCAAAGCGCGCCCAAGCCTGAGCCAGTATCTAATGCGGAACAGACCGCGACTGATCTTGGGGCTGAGACAGACTCTCGCGCCGAAACAGATACGCCGGAGGCAGCGGCTATCGAAGAACCCGAGGAAAGTGCTCCTGCCAAGGATGAGGCGCCTCAACCAGAGGGTGAAGAAACAACGGTTGAGCCTGCTGAGGTAGCAAGCGATGAACTTGCGCCCACTGAAGAAACAACGGTTGAGGCCACTGATGCCTCGCCCGTAGCAGAGGCCCCAGCGAACGAAGCTGACGCTGCAGATCCCTCCTCTATTGCGAACTCCGATACTGAAACGCCCACCGAGGACGAAGAAACACCGCGGCCGCCAAGCTCTATCGCAGCGACAGAGAAGCTTGGGGATGAGGATGCAGTCATCACCTCCGACGACCCCAAGTCGGAGGAGCCAGACGAGACGTCAAAGGACAGTTCAGGGGCCCAAGACCGGGTCGAAGAGACCGAGAGCGTCAAAACCGACGAAACCGTCGACGCTGCCTTAGAGACCCCCGTCGCATCAGAGGCAGAAGCGATAACTGAAACTGAGGCTTCTGAAGTGGCCACGGCTGAGGTCACCGAAGCCGCATCACCCTCTGAGGACGCTCCATCTGATGAGCCAGAGGCTGAAGACACAGCCGCCGAGGACGACGCCGAAGAAGAAGAAGAGACCGAGGCCAGTGCCGAAGAACAGGCAGACGAAGACACCTCTGGTGACGATGACGACGAAGCTCCGGAGGATACCTCTGACGATCAGGGCACGATTGAGATTGATGAAGATGATCACATCGAAGCCGTCGCCGATGATGACACCGCCGAAGAGATCAGACCGCCCAGAAAGCCGCGTCCACGCCGTTATAAAATCCAAGAAGTGATCAAGGTCCGCCAGATCATGCTGGTCCAGGTGGTGAAGGAAGAACGCGGGAACAAAGGCGCGGCCATCACAACTTATCTGTCACTGGCGGGCCGCTACTGTGTGCTCATGCCAAACACCGCCCGGGGCGGCGGGATCAGCCGCAAGATCACCAATGCGGCTGACCGGAAGAAGCTGAAACAGATCGCAGCCGAGATCGATGTCCCTGATGGTGCCGGGCTGATCATCAGAACCGCCGGCGCCAAACGCACCAAATCTGAGATCAAACGCGACTACGAATACCTCCAACGTCTTTGGGAACAGATCCGCGAGCTCACGCTGCAATCCATCGCGCCGACCAAGATCTATGAAGAAGGCGACCTGATCAAACGCTCGATCCGCGATCTTTACACCCGCGAGATCGAAGAAGTGCTGGTAGAGGGCGAAGGCGGCTACCGGACGGCCAAGGACTTCATGAAGATGATCATGCCGTCCCACGCAAAGAATGTGCAGCAATACACCGATCCGCTGCCACTTTTTGCACGGTATCAGGTCGAGAGCTACCTCGGCGCGATGTTCAACCCGACGGTGAAGCTCAAGTCTGGTGGCTATATCGTGATCGGCGTGACCGAAGCGCTGGTGGCGATCGATGTGAACTCGGGCAAGGCCACCAAAGAAGGCTCGATCGAGCAAACCGCGCTTAACACCAATCTTGAAGCCGCAGAAGAGATCGCCCGACAATTGCGTCTGCGCGACCTGGCCGGTCTGATCGTGATCGATTTCATCGATATGGAAGAGCGCAAAAATAACGCCGCGGTTGAGAAGCGATTCAAAGAAAAGCTGAAAAACGACCGGGCACGGATTCAGATAGGCCGGATCTCGGGCTTTGGCCTTTTGGAGATGTCGCGCCAGCGTCTGCGGCCCGGGATGATCGAGATCACCACCCAGCCGTGCCCGCACTGTCATGGCACTGGATTGATCCGCTCCGATGACAATCTCGCACTCAACATCCTCCGCGAAGTTGAAGAAGAGGGCGTGCGCCGCCGATCGCGCGAGGTGTTGTGCTCTGTGCCGATTGGCATCGCCAACTTCTTGATGAACAACAAGCGCGAGCATGTGGCGCAGATTGAAGAACGCTACGGTCTATCGATCCGGATCGAGGCCGACCCGCACATGATCAGCCCCGATTTCAACATCGAGCGTTTCAAAACCGCGACGCGCAAAGTGCCGGAAGCCGCGCCTGTGGTCTCCCTCGACACTACCGAGATGATGCCAGAGCTTGAAGAGGTGGAGCAAGAAGAGCCTGATGTGGCCGAGCTCGCTCCAAGCCCCGCTGCCGACAGTGAGGAAGGCCAAGGCGGCGGTCGCAAACGACGCCGCCGTCGCCGTCGCCGCAAATCCGGTGGCAATGGAGAGGGCGAAGGCACCACCTTTGAGAACGGTGAGAGCGATAAGCAGACCGCTGATGCGACAGATGAAACTGACGATGCTGCCGTCGCAGATGCTGAGCCAAATACAGAACCCAGCGAAGATGCTCCACAGAAGCGCCGCAGAAGTCGAGGTGGACGCGGCAGACGAAAAAGCGCTGAAACGGCACCCACTGACGCTGCCCCCGCCGAGGCCGAAGAGACGCAAACCCCTGCGGAAGAGCCAGCGCTGCAAGAAGCTGAGGTGAGTTCTGAGGCAGCGATTGTTTCCTCCGACACCCCTCTTGTCGATGGCTCTGAAACACCGACCGGGTCAGCGGCAGACCTCGTCGCGCCGGTGTCTGTGGAAGCTCCGAGCGCGTCCAACATGCCAGCAGCTGCGTCGCCTATGCCCGAATTGGTCACACCTGATGTTACGATCAGCCAAGACGACATCCCCGCCCCGGCTGAGGCGGTAACGGTGGAAGTGCCGGACCAGGAAAAGCCTGCCGCCCAAGAAGCAAAAGCGCCACCTCCTCCCGAGGCAGAGCCTGTCCTTGCTGAGCCCGAGCCTGTTGTCGAAGAGGTTGCGCCAGAACCTCCCAAGCCGAAGCGGCGGGGCTGGTGGTCAATGGGCGGGTAGTCCCGCCCTCAACCTTTTCGGATCAAGTAGCGCTGGCCGTCCAAATGGTCGGTCTGCGCAACCAATTCATGTCCCGCCTCAGCACAAAAATGCGGCACGTCCACCACCGCGGCAGGATCCGTGGCAATCAGCGACAATACCTGACCGGGGTCCATGGATTTGAGCCGCTTGCGTGCCTTCAGCACCGGCAAAGGACATAACAGCCCCGACGCATCGAGTTCTTCATCTGCTTTCATGCGGCAATCCTCAACAATCTGGCATTGCTCGAACCACTCGCTGTCATTCTTTGAGGATGCCGGTGTCTAGACCGTCGATGGTGTGTGTGTTTTTACGCCGCCAGAAATCCTCGACCCCCTCGGGCCCAAGCTTGTCGAAATGAGGAATCAACTCCTCGACGGCCCGGTCTTTGGCGAAACTCATCACCGGAACGCCTGTGCCGCAAGAGGTCTGAACCCGGTCAATCTGCATATCGAAAATCTGCCGACGCCCTGCAAAACTGGGAAATCCCGCGATCGCGTCGTCCCAAGCATCGTCAAACGGATGCAGAATGGTTGCCTGACCGAAGAGCCTCAGGATCAGGGCCCGGTCATCGAAAGAGCAAAACATCAGCGTCATCCGGTTACAGGCCCGAATATGACCCGCTGTTTCATTGCCGCTTCCAGAGAGATTGAGCCATCGAACATGGGTGTCGCCGATGACCCTAAGACTATCCGCCCCTTTCGGAGAGACATTCACACGCCCGTCTGGCGCTGCAGTTGCCACAAAAAAAATCGGCTGATTTTCTATGAATGCTCGAAGAGACCGCGTGAGTTTTGGCATTGCCTTCATTGGAAATCGCCTTTTTTGTCCAGTGTTTCTTGACTAGAGCGGGTTGCCGCGATGGACAAGCACCCAATGGTTTGCACCGATGTTACAGCTGAGCCACAGCAATGTGACACTCGGCGAGATGTACAAGCGCGCAGGATCGGTTACCACAATCAGTATGTTCGGTATCGAAATCATTGATGCAGCGCTTTTGCCTGCGATGTTTGTGGCGCTGCTGGCGGGGATGATTTCGTTTCTTTCGCCCTGCGTGTTGCCCATTGTGCCGCCCTACCTGGCCTATATGAGCGGCATCTCGCTGGGTGATTTAACCGAAGATGACCAATCTATCGCCGAAGCGCGGCGTAAAGCCATGATGCCCGCTCTCAGTTTTGTGCTGGGCCTTTCCACAGTTTTCTTGTTCCTAGGCTTCACTGCATCGGCGTTTGGGGCGTTTTTCCTACGCAATCAAGAACTTTTCGCCCAAATCTCCGGGGCTGTGGTGATTGTTTTCGGACTGCACTTTATCGGCGTGTTCCGGATCCCCATCCTTGACCGCGAAGCGCGCTTGGATGTGGGTGATCAGGGCGGCTCGTCCCTTGGCGCTTATGTGCTCGGGCTCGCTTTCGCGTTCGGATGGACCCCGTGTATCGGCCCGCAACTTGGCGCGATCTTGTCTCTTGCGGCCTCAGAGGCCTCTATCGCGCGAGGCACCGCATTGCTCGCTGTCTATGCCGCAGGGCTGGGCATTCCCTTTCTTGTGGCGGCTTTCTATTTGCATCGCGCCGTTGGTGTCATGGGGCGTTTGAAAAAACATATGCGCCTGATCGAGCGGTCTATGGGCGCGCTTTTGTTGATTGTTGGAGTGGCTTTGGTCACCGGAGCCTTCACCAATTTCTCTTGGTGGCTGTTGGAACAGTTCCCCGCGCTCGCAGTCTTGGGCTAGGCCTCCTCACCAAAAGCGTCCTTGAACAGCGCCGAAATCTCCGCGTCTTTCTGTAGGTCCCCAGGCAGCAAGAAACGATCGGGCTTCCACCCCGTCGAGGCTGCGCGGCAATGCAGCAAACGAAACTTTCGGCTCATCGTAAAGAGCGGCTGAAGCGGCCCACCCAGTTTGTGGACGTTCCACGCGACGCGGCCCATCGGCCCAGCCGGTGCGATGCACCATTTTTGGTGGCACCGGTCGGGGTGCGGCGGCTGAAAGACATGTGTCCTTTGTGGTGCCGGACCTTCGGTACCAGGCGCAGGGAACGTCCAGATCCCGGGAAAGGTCACCATCCCAAGACGTGACATCTCTGCCGCGGCAAAGATGCTCTCTCCTTGCGGTCCATCGACCAATTCGTCGATGTCAACGCTAAGGACCGAGGCCGCGTTCGCCACCAAATCGCGCCGGGCCAAGTTGAACATTGCGGTCTGAAAAAACCTTGGTGGCACATCGAACCGGCCTCCTTTGTCTGCCGGACCATAGGGAAACGGCGCAGCGATAACGACCGCTCGGGCCAACTCGGGCATGTCAGCGAGATTTTCCGCCAACGCGTCGGGCGTGTAGCTTGTCGAGCCATTGTCAAAGATCAAAACACCGTCTGCGCGATGTCGGTGGGCGTGAAAACGCGCCCAATCTCGCACCCATTCCAAATCATTGTTTTTGTTGACCGCCATGACAACGCGCCGACCGGCAAAGAGCGGCTGCCCAGAGCGGCGGACGTTAATCTCATAGCTGTGTCCCATCATCTCAAGGCTCAATGCCCCGCCGGGATGTTTGATCAACACCTGCTCGCAGCGCAGATAAGTCCGCCGGTGCAGGGCATGTCGCGGCAACCGACGTCCATCCCTGCGGAGCCCGTCCCGCAGGATCGGCCAGAGGTTTAGAAATCTCGGCGCGGTCAGAAGTACTGCGTCCTGCCCCGCGAGTGCCACTGCATCGTAGAAAAGCGTTCGCCGGTCAAATCGTTCCGTATAGATCGCAGTGCGACGTTCCGGCGGGCGCACATGGCGGCGCAGGATCGGGCTGCCTTCGGGGACACGAAGACCGTCAAGCATGATGACTTCGGTAGTTTTTTCCGTCACACCGCTGCCCGGTCGGTAGATTGGTCAATGGCTGCCCAAGCCTGCGCGAGGCTGGGATCAGCCCTCAGAGTTCTTGGCGAGGTATCCTGGCTTCGATGGGGCGCGGCGGCCCAACAATGGACAAGCGCAAAGCGTGGGTCATCGCGCAGCAAGCGCCCTAATTCGCCTCCCACCTGATGCACATGCCATCCAAAACGACTCAAAGGTCCGCGCGGCCTTGCACACCATTTGCCGGTCGAGACCTCTGGCGGATCGGCGCGCCAGAGATGGGTGCGAGGGCTCTGTGGCCCGGTTGCTTCACTGCTTGGAAAGGCATAATCGCCCGCGAGTCGCACGGCCCCCGTTGGTGCGCGCAGCGCTGCATCAAACATGCTTTCGCCAGAGAGCGGTAGCGTCACCTCATCGACATCGGCGTTCAACACAGCGCGCGCATTGGCCAAGGCTTCGCGCCGCGCGAGGTTCAACAAGGCCAACTGCAGGAACATCGGATTGACGAGGCCTCCACCCGGTTTATCGCGGGGACCATAGCGATAAGGCACCCCCAAAACCACAACTTGGCGAAGGCCACGAATGCTTGCCAGAGTCTTGCCAAGATCTTCTAGGGTGTACTCAGTAGAGCCATTGTCGCAAAACAGGACCGCCTCTAGCCCATGATGATGAACATGGAACGTGGCCCAATCCTTGATCCATTCGAGCGGATTGTTTTGGCTGAGTGTCTTGACGCAGTTCAGCCCGTGAAAACGATCGGCCAATGAGGGCCGGACCGCAATCTCATGGGCGCCGTATGGCATTCGCAACTCGACCGCACCGCCTTTGTCGGAAAAGCTCAGGAACTCAAACTTTGGAAAAACGCGATGCCTTAAACGCCGGACCGGGTGACCATCTTGCCGCAATCCCGCAGTCACCGAGTTGGATAAATTGAGAAGCCGCGGAGCCGTCAAAAGGATGCGCCGCTCTTTCGGGAGGCGAACCGCATCATAAATCAGTGTTCGGTCGTCATAGTTTTGGCGGTAGTGATCGGTGATCTCATTTGATGGGCGTGTGGGCACGCGGCGAAGAGCGACAGTCTTTGGAATGGCTGCGCCTCTTAGCCGGAGTATCTCAATATTGGCCGTCAAGTTTCGTCGCAATCTTCTTCAGGTGCGCGATAGTGCTGCAAAATATAGACACGGATCGCCGAGGCCAATCCGCAATCGAGCCCGCGCGCGGCGTCGATCTCAGAGGCCAGTGCGCTGATCGATATCTTTCGCGCAGCTGCGATCTCGACGAAGGCAGACCAGAACGGGTCCTCAAGAGACACGCTGGTCCGATGGCCTTTCAGCGTCAGCGAATGCTTCCGCGGGCGCAGATCACCTTTCGGGGTCATCATCGCGCCGATGGCCGTCCAGATGCCGGTCCTCTGCCAGCCGGTGTTGCCGGTCGCGCTGCTTTTCTGCCTTGCTGCGTCCGTGTTTCACCGCATTGGCGTCGGCCTGCGCGCGTTTTTCGGCACGGGCGCGGGCTTTGCGATGCTTTGAAAGGCTGATCGGTTTCTCGGCCATACTGCTCTTTTTGAGATGCGCAGGCATCTAAAATGCCTAAGACAAGACGTCAGTGGTCAGGGTTTCGGTCCGATCATCTGCTCTGGGCGAACGACCTTGTCGAATGTCTCTTCGTCGACAAAGCCCAGCGCAACCGCCTCTTCTTTCAGGGTGGTGCCGTTTTTATGGGCGGTTTTGGCGACTTTGGTCGCGTTGTCATAGCCGATGGTCGGGGCCAATGCGGTCACCAGCATTAAGCTTTCCTTCATCAGCTTGTCGATACGTGGAGCGTTCGCCTCGATCCCAGTCAACATCCTTTCAGTAAAGCTGTCGGTGGCATCGCCCAAAAGCTGGATCGACTGCAGCAGATTATAGGACATCATCGGGTTATAGACATTAAGCTCGAAATGGCCCTGAGAGCCCGCGAATTTTATCGCGGCGTCATTGCCCATGATTTGGGCCGCCACCTGGGTCAGCGCCTCGGCCTGAGTTGGGTTAACCTTACCCGGCATGATCGAAGAGCCCGGTTCGTTCTCTGGCAGAATCAGTTCGCCCAAACCCGAGCGCGGCCCAGAGCCGAGAAATCGGATGTCATTGGCAATCTTGTAGCACGACCCGGCAACAGTCGCGATCGCCCCCGACATGAAGACCATTGCATCATGCGCGGCGAGCGATTCAAACTTGTTGGGTGCTGTTACAAAGGGCAGGTCGGTGATC
Organism: Pseudomonadota bacterium; assembly: GCA_038751255.1. GTDB lineage: Bacteria > Pseudomonadota > Alphaproteobacteria > Rhodobacterales > Rhodobacteraceae > JANSYP01. Next base: position 34,436 of record JBCDGN010000015.1, on the reverse strand, counting down.
TCGGCCATGTTCTTGGCCACCATCTCGCCCCACCCAATTTTGGTGTTAAGACCCGTGCCGACCGCAGTGCCGCCTTGCGCCAATTCATAGATCCCCGGCAGCGCAGCCTCGACGCGCCCAATCCCTTGGCGGATCTGCTGAGCATAGCCCGAGAATTCTTGGCCCAATGTCAGCGGCGTGGCGTCCTGCGTGTGGGTCCGCCCGATCTTGATGATGTCCTTGAATTCTTCGGACTTCGCTTCGAGCGCCGCCAAAAGCTTGTGAAGCCCGGGCAGCAGGACGTCGCGCACGCTCATCGCCGTGGCAATATGCATCGCTGTCGGAAACGTGTCGTTTGAGCTTTGTCCCATATTGCAGTGGTCATTGGGGTGGACCGGATCCTTCGATCCGATCACGCCGCCCAGGATTTCGATCGCCCGGTTTGCAATCACCTCATTGGAATTCATGTTCGATTGCGTACCAGAGCCGGTCTGCCAGACCGCGAGGGGAAAGTTGTCATCGAACTTGCCTTCGTAAACCTCCGTCGCAGCTTTGATAATCGCATCTGCGCGCTCGGCATCCAGCGTGCCAAGCTCTTTATTGGCCTTCGCACAAGCCATCTTGATGCAGCCAAGGGCACGCACGATGGCAACGGGCTGTTTTTCCCAACCGATGGGAAAATTCATCAGGCTGCGCTGTGTCTGAGCCCCCCAATATTTGTCGGCGGGAACGTCAAGAGGACCGAAACTATCGGATTCTGTGCGGGTGGCTGTCATGGCGCAATTTCCTTCCACAAGCGGTCTGGCTTGCTTCTAGGATGGGGAACGGGTCGGGGCAATCCCGTTGGCGCATGCAGGCTATTTCCGGAAACTGTCGAGGCTCACGATCTCGGCGTCGCCATGGCGTTCCACCTCTTCCACCTCGACATCTTCAGCCATCGCGGCTTCTTCCACCGCATCGTCGTCCTCATCATCTTCGTCGCTGTCTTCTTCGTTCTGGGTTTCAAACCTCAGCCCGAATTCCACAGAGGGATCGACGAAAGTGCGAATGGCGCCGTAAGGCAGGTAAATTGATTCGGGCTGGTCGCCAAAATTCAGCGTCACTGAAAAGCCATCTGCACCGACCTTGAGATCCTCAAACCAATGCTGGATCACCACGGTCATTTCATCGGGATAGCGCTCCGACAACCACTCCGCGATTTCCACGTCAGGATGGCGTGTATCGAAGGTGATAAAGAAATGATGATCGCCCGGCAGCCCGTCTTCGGCAACATCGGCGAGCACCTGCATGATCAGCGATCGCATCGCTTTGTGCATGAGATGGCCGTATTCGATGCTACGCGTCATGGGCGCTCCTTCGCTTTCGCCTAGCCTATCTGAACACCAAGGCGCTCAGAAGCCAATACCCGACACGTCGTTAGAGTGCAGTTAAGCCAAGATTGCCGTTGCAGCGCCCAAAGCGGCCATCACCCCTAAGACCTGTAAGAGCGGCCATGATCGCCAAATAAGCAGAAGTGCGGCAACAATACTCAAGGCGAAGGCGAGCGGATCGAAGCTTGGGAGACTCGGCCAAGGCATTGAAAGAAGGGGGCTCTCGATTGTTTCCACTTGCGTGAATAACACGTGCAGCGCGAACCAAACGGTCAAATTGAGGATCACACCCACCACCGCGGCGATGGTGGCGGACAGCGCACCGGCAAGTTTCGGGCGTGATGAAATCCATTCAATGAAGGGCGCGCCCACAAAAATGAAAAGAAAGCTCGGCACAAAGGTCACCCAAAGCGTCACCACTCCGGCAACCAGGGCGAGCCCGGCCCCGCCCGCGCCAAAGCCTGCGAGCATACCGACAAATTGGGTGACTAAGATCAACGGCCCAGGTGTGGTTTCAGCCAGCCCCAATCCGTCCATCATCTGGAGCGTCGTGATCCAGCCGTGATCTTGGACCACTTGCTGGGTCATGTAGGCCAAGACAGCATAGGCACCGCCAAAGGTCACGACGGCCAATTTTGCAAAGAAGAGCGCGATCTCCGTCAAAAGCTCGGCGCCCGTTAGAGCGAGAATAGCGATTGGGGCAAGCCAAATCGCCCCCCAAATCAGTGCCGTACGCAGCGGTTGCGCATCTTCGATGCTTGGGGGGGGCTGATCATTCGCTTCGGAAGTCAGATAGCCATAAAGCGCGGCACCCAAAATGATCAGCGGAAACGGCAGGTCGAACACGAAAATGCCCATGAAAGACAGCCCCGCGATGACCCATCGATCCCGAGACTTCAGCGCGCGTGTGGCAACCTTCTGCAGCGCTTGCAGAACGACGATCACCACCGCGGCTTTGATCCCGAGAAAAATCGCCTCAATCAGAGGGACTTGGCCAAACCAAACATAGGCCAAAGCGAGGCAAGCCATCACAATGGCACCGGGCAGCACAAAGAGGATGCCACCGATCAATCCGCCCAAGACCCCGTGCAGACGCCACCCAGAGTAAGTGGCAAGCTGCATTGCCTCGGGGCCCGGCAGCAATGTGCAGAAACTCAACGCACTGAGATATTGCTCCTCAGTCATCCAAGGGCGTTCATCCACCAATTCGCGGTGCATCACCGCAATCTGCGCAGCGGGTCCCCCAAAGGACATCAGACCAATTTTGGCGAAAACCCGGGTCATCTCGGGCAGACCGGGCCGAGTCGGTTTCAGAGAATTCGGAGCGTTCATAGCGCCCTCAGACCATCGCCGTCCATTTCAGGCAAGCCCGGACACTGCGCCGACATCAAAGCTTCACATACCCAGCAGGTGTCTTTGCTTTTCATCTGAGTTGAAGATGTAGGCTTCTGTTGCCAGGTGCCTACGAACCCCGCCAGACGCGGCTAGGCGGCTGGGCTTAAGATTTCGGCATTTCGCACCGCATTAAGCGGCGAGAGCTACCGGAGCACGATTGTCGTTGGCAATTATGCTTTGTGAACCGATAACGGTGGTATCTCACCGAGCAAAAGCTAACCCCTTTAGACGTCCGTCGATCCTATTTCGGCCCCAGATGTCCCCCAACGAAGGAGCTTTGGTGGAGCCGCCGGGTACCGCCCCCGGGTCCGATCCGTTTATTACGAGCGCGTTTATCGCCATAGTTCCGAAGAACAATGACAAAATAGGGAAGGACGGCGCTCAACGCAAGGTGAAGAGCGACCGTGCGACGGTCCAGACGGCGATCTTTGAATTGACGACAAGGCGCCGAAACCCTCAAATGCCCTAGTCCAGAAGGGGAGCGGAGTGTACGATGATTTTAGTCACGCCCGACTATTGCCGTATCATGGCGAGATACAATCACTGGCAAAATGAGAGTTTGGCAACTGCGGCAGAGACGATCTCCGACGCGGCACGCCGCGAGGACCGAGGGGCCTTCTGGGGGTCTATGTTCGGGACCTTCAATCACCTTCTCTGGGGGGATTGCATGTGGTTGAGCCGGTTCAATCAAGTTCCACCTCCGCCAGTGGATTTACCTGATAGCGCCAAGCTGATGCCGGAATGGCCCGATTTCACCAAAAAACGCAGAGAAATTGATCAGGTGATCCTGGACTGGACCACCAAGATGGCCGAGGCGGACACCCAAGGGGAGCTGCACTATCACTCCACGGCTTTTGGTGGACAACTGACGCGACCCATCGCGGTAGGTTTAGTTCACTTCTTCAACCACCAAACCCACCATCGTGGACAAATCCACGAGATGCTAACCGCCGCTGGCGCGAAACCGGACATCACCGATCTTATCGGATTGCCAGAACTCATGGATGCGCCAAAGACTTAGGGACGAGAGCCTTTGGTCCCTAGTCCGAATTTTTCTCTAAAAATATAGACAAAATCCATGAGTTTAGCCGACCTTCTCCTGGCGCATTCCCAGCTTGGCAAATCGAAAAAGTACGAAGGCTCACAAAGCGATCCGTGGCGGAAGCGGTAGACTTGCCGCTGCAACAGCGTCAAACCCAGTCATGGGTTCAAGTTGATTTCCTTTTTCGGAAAGTCGATTGGAACCGACAAATATTCAATCTCTGTTCCAATCCTACCGAGGCAACGGGTGGATTTGCTCGCTCCGCTTGATGGGTCAATGACAGTGAGTGAGGGGTCAAAACCCCCTAAGCTTCGAAACACTGGGCCCGCGACTGCTCAACCGCGGGTCCCGTTAGGCGCGTAGTTCCTTGCGATCAGGCTTGGCGACGTCGCCGACGTTTGCACAAGATCACTACGCCGAGAGCGCCAAGGAGCATTGGCCCGGCGGCAGGCAGGGGAACAAAAGCAGGCATGGGGATGTCGACCTCCCTCTCATCCCAGACCAGCACTTCGACGAAGCCGCTCACCGGGCCTGCAATCATGGCCGATACAGTCAATGTCTGATAAAGATCGGCGTTCGCCCCACCCGCAAGGATGTTCTGGGTCATGTTGCCTGTCACGGGGATTTCGCCCTCCCCATATGCCCCGGAGACATTGCGCTCAGTGCCGGCCCTCATGAGTTGTTCTGTGGCGATTGGAAGGTCATCGAGCGTGATCCCGTCGCCGCCGCCGACCGAAACATCGACACCGATTTCGGCCCGATAGGGTCCGGTGATATTGTCAGCGTAAAAGTCCCAATCAAGGTTAAAGTCGATGTCCACAGTGTTTGGGAAATCAACTGGGCCGTCACAGATATCCGGCGGCACAAAACCACGATTTAGTGTGAGATTAAAATTAGAGTCGACGGAGAGCCCGGTCGTGCGGGTGTCGAATGATCTCTCCCCGGGAGTGAGACTCCATGACCAATCGACCAATGCCGGACTGCCGCAGAATGGCACCAGCATAGTGCCTGCCCCGGCCGAAGAGGAGGCAAAAGAAATACCCGCGGCGAGCACGTAAATAATCTTGGACGTCATTGTTTTCCCCTTCATGCCGACATTCCCCAGCTTTTTTCCCTCTCAATCTATTAGTATGCTAAACTAAATTAAATGTCACCTATTTGTTATAATTCTTCAACAGTTTTTATTATTTGGCCTTATTGATTTTTATTGGGCGACAGAACTTGCGCGCTGCGGAGCAAGACCGACGAACTCTTAGGCACCAGAAATCGGTGAAGTGGGTTCAGAACAAAACTATGCTAGACCTCAGGCGTCGTACGAATTGTATGCTGTTTTTGTGGAAGTATTTGCGAATCTTGAGTTCTAGGAAGGTCGGCCATGACAGACCAAGGCACATCAGAAGCACCCAGTGGCAGCGCGTTTTCGCGGCAATGGCATCACCGACCGGATGTTCCCATCGCGGTCTCTCCGATCTTTGCCTGGCCGCCGCGGCCCAAAGCCGTTGCGGTTTGGTTTCGTGATCGCTGGTTCGCCCTGGCAGAGAACAGTGTCTTGTTCGGGGTTGCTCTCATCTGCTGGTATTGGTTCCAGCCGCCGTTGGAAGAGATGACGCAGCTGTCCTGGGGCTGGATTGGTCAGATTTGGCTCCGCAATATGGCTCTGATGATCCTGGTCGCAGGCGGCTTGCATCTTTACTTCTATACGTTTCGCCGTCAGGCGGAGCGGTTGAAATACGATCCGCGGGATCTGCCGCTTGAGGGACGCAGTTTCACCTTCAAAAACCAGTTTTGGGACAATGTGTTTTGGACTTTGGCAAGCGGTGTCACGTTTTGGACCGCGTATGAAGTGTTGATGTTTTGGGCCATGGCAAATGGCTTTGCGCCGGTCCTCTTCTGGTCGGACAATCCGATTTGGTTCGTTCTGCTCTTTCTGCTGACGCCACTATGGATCTCTTTTCACTTCTATTGGATCCACCGAGCGCTTCATTGGCCGCCGCTCTATCGGCTGGCGCATGCGCTGCATCACCGAAACACCAATGTTGGGCCCTGGTCAGGGCTGTCGATGCATCCTGTTGAACATCTTCTGTTTTTCTCTTCGGTTTTGATCCACTGGATCGTCGCAGCCCACCCGATCCACATTCTGTTCCACATGCAGCACCAGGCATTGACGGCGGCAACCTCACATACCGGTTTTGAGAACATGCTGGTCAAAGACAAAAAGCGGTTGGCGCTCGGCACCTTTCACCATCAGATGCATCACCGTTATTTTGAATGCAATTACGGCAACTTGGAGGTGCCTTGGGACAAGTGGTTTGGCTCATTCCATGATGGCAGCGAAGCCTCCCACCAGCAGATGAAAGAACGGCGCCGAAAGCTCAGCCTAAGCCGCTGAACCAAAGATCCTGCGTCGAAGCCGCTTTCTTGAGCATCCTGCACAAGTTGCTCACCCTGCCCTGTCCCAGCGTAGGAACCTACGCCTGCGTGGGATTTCCATTGCTTGAACAAAAACGACGGCGGTCCCGCATATTCTTCAGGCATTGTTAACGATCTGGGCTTGCACCTGGGGCCAGTCCCTTGTCTGGTGTTGGGCGTAACCGACACGGGAGATATCTTGAATGAAACTCGGATACACGCTCGCGCTCTCCGCCTTGCTCGCCAGTACAGCTCTTGCCGCTCATGCGGATTTTTCACTGCGGTGGGCCCGTGCCGGAGATAGTTTGACACTTGATCCGCAAGCCCAGAACGAAGGGCCGACCCACACCATCGCCCACCAAATCTATGAGCCGCTGCTTCTTCGGAACGAGACCGGCGCGATCGAGCCTGGTTTGGCCACCGACTGGGCACCGTCGACCGACGATCCCAATGTGTGGGTGTTCAACCTCCGTGAAGGCGTGAAATTCCACGATGGTGCCGATTTTGACGCTGATGATGTGGTCTTTACGATCAACCGTGCGAAGTCCGAACACAGCGCGATGAAAGAACTGCTGACTTCGGTCGTCGAGGTCCGGGCGGTAGATCCCTACACAGTGGAATTCGTCACCGACGGACCCAACCCAATCCTGCCCTCGAACCTCACAAATATGTTCATGATGGACAAGGGATGGACCGAGGCCAATGGCGTCACCGGAGTTCAAAATATCGACCAGGGCGAAACGACCTTTGCGGCGACCAACGCCAATGGAACTGGCCCCTATAGGCTCGTCAGCCGCGAACCAGATGTGAAAACCGTTCTAGCGCTCAATGAAGACTACTGGGGCATCGACGAGTTCCCGCTTGATGTGACCGAGGTCATCTACACGCCGATCCAAAATGCGGCGACCCGCGTCGCCGCCCTATTGTCCGGCGAGGTCGATTTGATCCAAGATGTGCCGGTGCAAGACTTGCAGCGGGTTTCAGGGACACCCGGCTTGGTCGTGCGCACTGCGCCACAAAACCGTGTGATCTTCTTCGGTCTGAACTCTGGCGGTGACGATCTGGTCAATGACAATGTTGATGGTGCGAACCCTTTGGCGGATGTGCGTGTTCGTGAGGCGATGAACATGGCGATTAACCGCGACGCAATCAGACAGGTGGTGATGCGCGGTCAGTCTCAGCCCGCAGGCGTCATCATGCCACCCTTCGTGAACGGCTGGACACCAGAGCTTGATGCCGTGCCCGCGACTGATGTTGCAAAGGCCAAGGCGCTTATTGCCGAGGCGGGTTATCCCGACGGGTTCACAATTCAACTCGACTGTCCAAACGATCGCTACATTAATGATGAGGCGATTTGCCAGGCCGCGGTGGCAATGCTGGGTCAGATCGGCGTAACCGTGAACCTTGATGCGAAGCCAAAGGCGCAGCACTTCCCGTTGATCACTCAGGGTCAGACCGACTTCTACCTGCTCGGCTGGGGTGTCCCACCGATGGACAGCGAGTATATCTTCAACTTCCTGTACCATACCCGTGGCGGAGATCGCGGATCGTGGAACAACACTGGTTATACAAACCCCGATGTCGACGCGATGATCGTCAGCCTCGCATCTGATACCGACCTAGAAAGCCGCGATGCGACCATCGCAAAAATCTGGGACACCGTGCAGGCCGAAACGCTTTATCTGCCGATCCATCACCAGGTGCTGAACTGGGGCATGAAAGAGGGGATCGATATTGATGTCGATCCAGAGGATCAACCGAAGATCAAATACATCTCGGTCCAGTGACGCTTAGCAAGACACCCATTGATTTTGGTTTGGGAGGAGCGCTGCTGGCGCTCCTCCTTTGTGTTTCTGCGCCCAGTGCATCGGCGCAGACCGCGGAGGAGATCGCCGTCGCGCGCGAGGTCTTCACCAAATTGCAGGCAGCGTCCATTCAACAGAACAGAGAATACTGCGGCTATATCGGCTACAATCCCGCGGGACAGCTGGTTTCCACTGAAGCCAAGCGCGGCCGTAAGACCAGTTGTCGCCCACGAAACGAACCCGAGGGTTGGACCCTGGTTGCGAGCTTTCACACACATGGCGCGTACACAGAGGATTATGACAACGAAGTGCCCTCTGTGACGGATGTCGAGGGCGATATGGATGAAGAGGTCAATGGGTTCGTTGCGACGCCCGGGGGACGGTTCTGGGCCATCGATGGCACAACGGGCGATATCCGTCTGATTTGCGGCCCGCGCTGCTTGCCTTGGGACCCGAATTTCGTGCCCGACTATGACCCACCGTTGGCGCGCTACAGTTTGGACACGCTGAAACGGCGCTTTGGCGAGGACTAATCGGCCAAGATCTGGTGCACAAGCCAAGGCTATCGACCATTGTGTGCCGCCTTTCGAGGCACAACCGAAAGCAGGCTTGCAGCTTGAGCAGATGACGCTACGCTGATCACATAGCTCCCGCCACACTAGTCAGAGAATACCATGATCCGTCTTTCTTTTGCTGCTCTCACCATGGCACTTGTCGCGGGACAGTCCCCCGCCGAAGAGTTTCGCTGGGCCTCCACAACCGATCCCCAAACAATGGATCCGCATGCGGTCAACAGCGCGCCGGTTCTGGGCTTTTTGAACAATGTCTATGAAGGTCTGGTGCGCCGCGGCAAAGATATGATGATTGAGCCCGCGCTGGCGACCTCATGGGAGCCCATTGGGGATGGTGAAGGTTGGCGCTTCACCCTGCGCGAAGGCGTGAGCTTCCACGATGGCAGCCCCTTCACCGCCGAAGATGTGGTGTTTAGCTATCAACGCGCCAGCAGCGAGGCTGCCGATACGGGCAGTTGGTTTGCTCCTGTTTCCGACGTTGTCGTGGTTGATGACTACACCGTCGATGTTCTGACCCATGCGCCGAACCCGATCTTTCCCGACAGCATCGCCAACTGGATGATCATGGACAGCGCTTGGGCGGCCGCAAACGGGGCTGAAACGCCGGCAAAGGACGCAGAAAATCACGCAACGCTCAATGCCAATGGCACCGGTGCGTTCATGCTCGCCGAACGCCAACCAGGGTTACAAACCGTGTTGGTGCCATATGAGGGCTGGTGGGGCACCCCCGAACACAACATCACTCGCGCGATCTTTACCCCAATCCAAAACCCAGCCACGGCCGTCGCAGCGCTGCTTTCTGGGGATGTCGATCTGATCAATCCGGTGCCAATCCAGGATGCCCAACGTCTCAGCCAAGCCGATGGTGTGGATGTTGTTCAAGGCATTGAGGCAAGGGTTATCATGCTTGGCTTTCCGCATGACCATACAGAGCTTTTCGGCGGCGCAACGGCTGGCGCGGCCAATCCATTTCAAGACCTGCGTGTGCGTCAAGCTGTGGCCCATGCGGTCAATGTACCCGCCATATTAACCACCATCATGCGCGGCAACGCCGAACCTGCTGCGCAATTGGTCAGCCCAGCGATGCGCGGATACGCAACTGAACTTTCAGAACGGCCAACGTATGATCCGACCGCAGCTATGCAGCTTTTGGAGGAAGCGGGATATCCCAACGGGTTTTCCTTTCAGCTGAAATGTCCAAATGACCGTTACCTGAATGATGAAAGCGTCTGTCAAGCTGTCGTCGGCATGCTCGCCCAAGTTGGTTTGGATGTTGAGCTCGACAGCATGCCGGTCCGGAATTACTGGCCGGAACTGCGCGAAGGCGATTTTGACATGTATCTGCTCGGCTGGTCCCCGGGCACGTTTGATGCAGAACATCCGATCCGCTTCCTCGCAGCCACGCCCAACGCTGAGAAAAAGCTCGGCAGTTGGAACTTCGGCGGTTTTTCGGATGACCGCATCGATGAGATGCTGCCCATGATCCAGTCAGAGATCGATGACACCAAACGCCAAGAACTGCTCGATCAGTCGGCCGCTATTTTGCAAGACGAGGTGGCCTACGTCCCGCTTTATGTCCAGCCACTGCTTTGGGGCGTCGCGGATAATGTCGTTCTCACCCAACGCCCGGACAATTTCGTCATCCTGCGCTGGATCAATGTGAACTAGGCAAGCGTCGCTCAAATCTCGCGATGTAATCGGTGTAGCGGCGGCCGGGTTGGTCTTCAAAAAGCGGCCCTGCAAAGCGTGCGTCCTGGATGCGATCGGTCCGGAACATGCGAAAGTCCTCGCGCAATTCGCACCAAGCTGTAAGCGTCCAGACGACGCCCCAATACTCAAGCTGCAAGGGCCGAACATCGCGTTGGCTCTCTTGCCCTGCCAGGCTTAGATAGCGCAGATTGAGCACGCGCTTCTTGGCGATCGCCTCTACGAACAGCTCGCGAAATGGCCCCGCGCCCGTGCTTTGCGGCGCATAGATTGCCAGATTGCGCAAATGATCGCGGGTGAGCGCCTCTGGCACAACGGCAGAGATTTTATCCCTCAGCCGTTCTGCATTTTCCGCGATTTCCTGATCTCCAGCACGTGCCGTGAGCGTAAGCGCGAATTGGAGCGCCGCCATCTCTCCGGCGGAAAGCGATAGTGGCGGTAGAAAAATCGGGGACCTCAGGACATATCCGATCCCGGCCGCGCCTTCGATCGGCACGCCCGAGGCGATGAGTGTTGCGATGTCGCGATAGATGGTCCGGACCGAGACCCCTAAACGTTCTGCGAGATCCTCTCCGCGCCAGACACTGCCGGCGCGAAAACATTGGATCAGCTCAAACAAGCGGTCGGTCCGCCGCATCTAGGCGTCTTGGGTGTAGCGCAGATCCAAATGGCGCATCTCCACCCCGTCCATCTTAATCGCGCCTAGAAAACCTGCCATGTCTGGGTCTTTCATCATGTCCTGGCTGGCGGCCTGAGCGGCGTCGTGGGTTTGCCACTCCACCACATCCTGCCACTGCCCGGCTGTGTCCTTTGCCAGGCGGCGGGCGACAAAACCGTCACGCTTTGCCAACCAGGGTTCCATGTCTTTCACCAGGGTGAGGAAAGCCGCCTCCTCAATGCCATCCCTCAGCTCAAAACGGACGGTTTCAATCACATGTGCCATCGGTGTCTCCTATCTCTTTCCGATGATCTGCCTATGACACGCTCCTCCTGACACAAACCTGTCAGGAGAGTTTGCCTCAATTCCTTGCAAACCGTCCACAGCCCGCCGCGTCATCACAAGTTTATCGCAACGGGCCTGCGGCATCTCTCTTGACGTCAAACTGAATGCGTTCGACACCTTAATCCATGCTCGCCTACATCCTTCGACGCGTGTTCCAATCGATCCTTGTTCTGTTGATCGTCGGTCTGATCGCCTTCTCGATGTTTCGCTTCGTCGGCGATCCCATTGAGAACATGTTGGGCCAAGAACGCACTCAAGAAGATGTAGAACGTCTGCGCGACCAGTTGGGCCTCAACGACCCTTTCCCGGTGCAGTACTTCGATTTCCTCAAGGGCGCTTTGCAGGGCGATTTCGGGATCAGCTACCGGCAAGGGCGTCCGGTAGCCGAGATCTTGATGGAGCGGGCCCCCGCGACCCTAGAACTCGCTGCGGTCTCTGGTGTTTTCGCCCTTGTCTTTGGCATTGGACTCGGCGTTTTCACAGCGATCCGACGACGCGGGATCGCCGCCAACTTCATCATGACGATATCGCTGATTGGGGTATCGCTGCCCACTTTCCTGATTGGGATCTTGTTGATCTATGTCTTTTCAGTGGAGCTTGATATGCTGCCCAGTTTCGGTCGTGGCGAAACCGTCAAAATCGGCGACTGGTGGAGCACAGGATTTCTGACCGAAAGTGGGCTTAAAGCGCTTATTTTGCCCTCGATCACGCTGGGGCTTTATCAGATGACGTTGATCATGCGGCTGGTGCGGTCTGAGATGCTCGAAGTGCTCCGCCAAGACTATATTCGATTTGCCAGGGCTCGCGGGCTGCGAGACCGCGCGGTTAATTTCGGCCATGCGCTGAAGAATACAATGGTCCCGGTGATCACCGTGACCGGGTTGCAGCTTGGCTCGATCATTGCCTTTGCGATCATTACCGAGACGGTGTTTCAGTGGCCGGGCGTGGGGCTTTTGTTCATCAACGCGGTGCAATTCGTCGATATCCCAGTCATGGCTGCCTATCTGATGCTAATCTCAGTGATGTTCGTGGCGATCAATTTGATCGTTGATCTGCTTTATGTGGCGATTGACCCGCGCCTGCGCAGCGGCACAACTAAGGGGCACTGATGACCGAACAGACCGATCCCACCGCATCTGCTGCCACGCCCGCCGCACCACCGCGCAACCCAGGTCGTTTACGTCGGGCATGGGACAGCGATTTGGGCTGGTCTTTTCGCCATTCGCCGACTGCGGTTTTGTCTTTGATCGTTGTGCTGATCTTGGTGGGCGGTGCGATATTCGCACCCTTGATCGCCCCGCATAACCCCTTTGACCCAGCAACTTTGAACCTGATGAACGGGTTCACTGCGCCGATGGCGCCCAATGCATTCACCGGCGAGGTTTTTTGGCTCGGAACCGACGATCAGGGCAGAGATGTCTACTCGACCATTCTCTATGGGCTTAGGATTTCGCTTTTCGTCGGGTTTTCGGCGGTCGTCTTAGCCATGGTCCTCGGGATCTTGCTGGGGCTCCTTGCGGGCTATGTCGGCGGTTGGATCGACACCATCATTATGCGTACCGCCGATGTACAACTGACGTTTCCGGCAATCCTCGTGGCAATGTTGATCTTCGGCATTGCCAAGGGCGTGATCCCCGTCGCTTACCGCGATCAGATGGCGATTTGGGTGTTGATCCTGGCGATCGGGCTGAGCGATTGGGTGCAATTCGCTCGCGTGGTGCGCGGCGCAACCTTGGTGGAAAAGAACAAAGAATATGTCGCGGCTGCACGGCTGATTGGACGGTCAGGCTCTGCCATCATGCTGCGCCATATCCTTCCCAATGTGCTCTCGCCCGTCCTCGTGATCGCCACGATCAGCCTGGCTTTGGCCATCATTGCCGAAGCGACGCTGAGCTTTCTCGGGATCGGCGCTCCGCCCACGCAGCCGTCCCTCGGCACGCTTATCCGCATCGGCCAAGGATTTTTGTTCTCCGGCGAATGGTGGATTTTGTTCTTCCCGGCAGTGACATTGCTTGCCTTAGCGCTTGCGGTGAACCTTTTGGGTGACTGGCTCCGCGATGCGCTGAACCCCAAACTAAGATAAGAGACCGACGCGACCGATGCCCCAATCAAGTTCCGTTCTCGCGATCCGAGACCTCGTGGTTGAGATCCCCACGCGTGCAGGGCTGGTCCGCCCTGTGAACGGGGTGAGCTATGACATTTTCGAAGGCGAGATTTTGGGGGTAGTGGGGGAAAGCGGCGCGGGCAAATCCATGGCGGGAAATGCTGTGATTGGACTGCTGGACCCGCCAGCACGCATCGCCAATGGTGTCATTCGACTGAACGGAGAACGGATCGACGCTCTCAACCGGGCCGAGATGCGCCACGTGCGTGGCAAAAGGATCGGCATGGTGTTTCAGGATCCGCTGACCTCGCTCAACCCACTTTTGCGCATAGGCGACCAATTGACAGAGACCATCCGCGCGCATCTTCCGCTCAACGCAGGGGCCGCGCGCGACAGGGCTGTGGCAGCACTGCAAGAGGTCGGGATCCCCGCTGCGGCAGAACGCCTGGACAGTTATCCGCATGAGTTTTCCGGTGGCATGCGGCAGCGTGTGGTGATCGCCTTGGCGCTTTGTGCCGAGCCGAGCCTTTTGATCGCCGATGAGCCCACGACCGCGCTGGATGTCTCGGTGCAGGCACAGATCATAGCGCTTCTAAAACGTCTCTGCCGCGAGCGCGGGATGGCTGTAATGCTTGTCACCCATGACATGGGCGTGATCGCTGAAGCCGCAGATCGGGTGGCGGTGATGTATGCGGGCAGTCTGGCGGAAATCGGTCCTGTCGCCGATGTCTTAACCCATCCAAACCATCCCTATACCGAAGGTCTCATGGGCTCCACACCGTTGGCGTCAAAGGGGAAGAGCCGCCTCAATCAAATCCCTGGCGCGATGCCCCGTCCAGGCAATCTGCCGCAAGGTTGCGCGTTCCACCCGCGCTGTTCCCGCGCGGCCCCGGCCTGCCGGAACTTTGCACCGCAGCCCATGCGGATGGGGCCTCAGCATAGTGTCGCCTGTCACTTTCCTTTGGTCGAACAACCCGAGGAGGCGCTGCAATGATACCACTGGTGGACGTGCGCCATCTCAGCCGGGTTTTCGATGTCTCCAAACCGTGGCTCAATCGGGTGCTCGAACGGTTGCCGCGGGCGCGGCTGACCGCGGTTTCCGATGTCAGTTTCAACATTGAAGAGCGTCAAGTTTATGCGTTGGTCGGCGAAAGCGGCTCTGGCAAGTCGACCATAGGGCGGATGGTTGTGGGGTTGCTCCCGCCGTCAGAGGGCCATGTCCAAATCGGTGGCATAGATCTGGAAACCGAGCGTGATCCGCGTAAGATCGCCGAAGCGCGCGGATCGATCCAGATGATTTTCCAAGACCCCTACGCGTCGCTAAACCCGCGTTGGCGTGTGGGCGACATTATCGTAGAGCCCGTGGCAGCGCGCGGTGAGGACACCTATGGACTGGCAGAACGCCTTCTGGAACAGGTTGGGCTTTCCGCGGCAGACGTGTCGAAATACCCTCACGAATTTTCCGGCGGACAGCGGCAGCGGATCTGCATTGCCCGGGCCCTGTCATCGCAACCGCGGCTGATTGTTTGCGACGAGCCGACCTCGGCCTTGGATGTCTCAGTTCAGGCGCAGGTGCTGAACCTTATGAGCGATCTCCAAGAGGATTTGGGGCTCACCTATTTGTTCATCACCCATGATCTGGCGGTGGTGCAGCATATGGCCGACCGGATCGGGGTGCTGTATCTTGGACGCCTTGTTGAGGAAGCGGATGCTGCATCGCTGTTTGAAAACCCGCGCCATCCCTATACGCAGATGCTGTTTAATGCGGCGCCACGCATGGATGCTTTCGGTCGTGAGGTTGAGCCGCCAAAGGGTGAAATCCCCGACCCGATCAATCCGCCGACTGGCTGCGCCTTCCATCCGCGCTGCCCAATCGCGACCCCGATCTGCACCGAGAAACGTCCAGAACTGCGCAAGATCGGCGAGGGGCGCGTGTCTTGCCATTTGGTGAGCGCTTAACGTCATGATCGAGGCGCCAACGGCCCGGCATCGCGCAAGATCGCGGTGATCTCAGCCACACGTGCCGCGTTGTCAGGCGCTATAGATCCAGCCGCATCGACCCAGTTGTTTTCAAACCCGACACGCAGTTTTCCGCCGGCCAGATGGGCCGCACGCAGACAAGCCGTTTCTTCGGGACCAAAAGCGCATGCCGCCCAATCGGGGCTGATCTCAAGGGCAGTCATTTCTGCCAAAAAACCCTCTAACTCAGATGCGCTTGCGTTGCGCCCGGTGTAGTTCCCCAGAACAAAGATCACCTGAAGGCTGGGGTTGCGGAATAGCGGTTCCGGCAGAACCTCACTGAGCCACACCAAATGCGCCGGTTCATAGAGAATGTGCTGAACCCCAATACGCTGGTCGGCGCAGTCGCGGTAAAGCCGCTGAGCGGCGGCGAGATCACCGTCCGAGAGCATTTCACGCAGCGCGACAGAGACCAAACGCGGTGCAAGATCGCGCACCAACTGTCGTTGCTCTGCCGCGCTATAGCGCCCAGCGGCCTCAGTCGTGACCTGGACCACCATCTCAGGCACCAACGCCGCCAATTCAGAGAGCGCTTCCCGATACGCTGCGGCGTCAAGCACATGGCGTTGATCGCCATCGCGGATGTGTAAATGCAGCCCATCTGCCCCGGCCTGGAAACATGTCTCGGCGGTGGCGAGGATTTGTGGCAGCGTCACCGGCAGCGCGGGATGGTCGCGGCGGGTGGCACGGGCCCCGTTTGGGGCAACCATCAGCTTTGGCAAGGGCGTGATCAAATCGGCCAATCCTTCCGCAGGGGATGAGGAGAAAGAGCCTTCACCTCAAGTGCTTCGGGGATCAAGAGGATTTTGACGTCGGGTTATTCAACACAAAACATCAACAGTGTTGATCGCACGGGGCTTGCGATGGAGTGCAACTTTCCTATCGAAGCCGCCTTCGGCGGATTGAGCGCGCGGTTGCAAACTGCCGCCGATGTTGTGCTCGTCAATCCCGCGGATATCGCGACACGCAGCCAGCGTTCCATTGCCAAGGTCAGTGATATAGCGCCAACCAAATCTACGCGCTTGGCCCTTGCGCTCGGCTATGCTGGTTGTGAAAACCTGTGCGAAACACCAAAAAGCAAAGTCGGCGATCGCCACACCGATGACGGTAGCTTGGAGCACCCTTGCGCCGCCAACGCTCCGCGACATAGCCTTGAGGCTGCGCTAAACACACACTGGGACACCGCCGCCCAAACGATTGCCGCGTTGCGCCGTGAGATCGATCCCGCGCGGCTTGAGAAGGTCCCAGCCTCCATCGAAGACGCGCTTGAGATTTACGTATCGGGCGCAGATAGCGCGACTTTCCTTGCCCGATACGCCGCGTATCTGGCTGCGCACACCAGCGCGCCCTGGCGCCTGATCGATTTGAATGCGCCTGAAAGCCTTTCGCCCTTCGCACAAGCAACGAAAGGCGCTCTGTTGATTGGGCCGACGCAAGAGCCAGGAGCGATAGAGTCCTCGCCTGGACTGATGATCTTGTCTGAAACGATCACTGCGCTGTCGGCGCAAAGGATGGGCAAAAGGGTCGAAGTCCATATGGATAAGCTCAATCATTTGCACTGTGCTCTTGGCTGCTTTCGGTCCGAGACCTGTGAGCCGCGACCAATCTGATCGGAGAATCAAGCCGGGTGTGACCCAATTTCCTGAATTGACAGGATCGCGACCTGCAAGGACAACTGACCCATTGGCTTTTGGACGGGTGCGGTAATGTCCCTGCGCGATTACTTTTTCTTCATCACACTCGCGATCTTGATCGGCTACATCATGGTTGTCGGGAAACTTGTGATCATGCCGATCCTTGTGGCGATTATGCTGTCCTATATCCTGATGGGCGCTGTAAACACGATGTCGGGGTGGCCTGCCTTTAAGAGTTTGCCGCATTGGGTGCTCTTTGCGATAGCGCTGAGCATATTCGCCCTCACCATTTTATCGGTCGGCCTGGTCGCCGTCGCCAACTTGCGCAACATCGCGAGTTCTGCGGCGCAGTACCAAGACAATGTCATGACAATCGTTGCACGCGGTGCCGAAGCTTTGGATCTTGGAGATGTGCCAACTTGGGCGACGCTTCGATCCCTTACCCTAGACCGAATTGATATGGGTGCGGCATCGCTGGGTTTGCTCGGCTCGATTGCCAGTATTGGAGGCTATACCGTCCTAATCATGACCTATGCTGGCTTTATGATCGCAGAGCGCGGGAATTTTGACCACAAACTCACCTTGATCTTTGGCAAACCAGAGGACCGCGCAGCAGCATTTGACGTGGTCTCTCGGATCAATGCCCAGATCGTCACATATCTTTTCACGAAAACGCTGATCAATATCGCCCTTGGCCTGATCTCTTATGTTTTGATGCTGGTCCTCGGCATTGAAAATGCAGTGTTTTGGGCCTTCCTGATCGCGATTTTCAATTATATCCCCTATGTTGGATCACTGGTCGGCGTCGGCGTCGTCGTAGTCTATTCCATCGCGCAGTTTGGCGCGTTAAGACCCGCTGCTGCCACGCTTGTTCTGCTCACGGCGGCACAAGTCTATGTCGGGAATTGGCTCGAGCCCCGGATGATGTCACGTTCCATGAACCTTTCGCCCTTCGTTGTGCTTGCCGCTTTGGTGGTTTGGTCGTCACTTTGGGGAGTTGCCGGTGCGATCATCGCCGTGCCGATGACCTCAATTCTTGTGATCATCTTTGGCGCGTTTGAGCGCACGCGCGCGATCCCGATCCTGTTGTCGCGGGACGGTCATTTTGAAGTCGCGGGCGTCGGCAAGGTGCGCAGCTCGTGATTTTGATTTCGGCGATTTAGGCGCTTCGGCTGATCGCCTGGCTGGGTCGCAATGTGCCGCGTTCAACCAAAGGGCAAGGGAAAAGCCTCACCGATGGCGGACAGGTCTCGGTGGAGAGGATCTCCACAATCAACTCGACCGTGGTCATAATGATCTCGCCGATTGGCTGATGGATCGTGGTCAGATCAATATTGTGCCACCGCGCCATTTCCATGTCATTCAGCCCGATAATCCCGACCTCTCCCGGCACCGCGACACCTTCGCTTTCCAGGGCACTCATCGCCCCGATGGACAAAATGTCATCGCCGCAAAAGTAGGCCTCGGCCAGACAGGTTTCCTGGCGGATCAGACGCAGCATCTCGGCACGACCGGCGTCGAAGGAATAGGCCTCAGCGAAGCTTTGGGTTGCGGAGACCTCGGAAAGAGACGCCGCAACCTCCAAAAACCCGACCAACCGGTCTTGGGTAGAGGTCGCGAAGCGTGGCCCCCCTAGAAAGCCGATCCGGCGATACCCCCTCTCGACGAGCGCTCGTGCCGCCAGACGGCCGCAATCGACATTGTCGATCCCAATCACATGGAAATCAGGATCGCTTACAACTCTGCCAAAAGCGTGCACCACAGGAAGACCGGCATCGTGAAAGGCTTGCACAAAGCTCGGCGGCAAAGTGGAAGACGCCACCACCACTCCATCAACAGAATATTGCCGCAATAAGCGGATAGACTGGGCGGGGTCTGTCTCATCGGTCAGATTGACGATCAGTGGACGAAAGCCATACTCCTGCAGCCCGCGGGTGAAGCGGTCGAAAACCTCTAGAAAAATCGGATTATGAAAATTGTTTGAGATCAGCCCGATCAGCTTGGTGCGCCCGGTGCTGAGCCCCGAAGCCAAGGCGTTGGGATGATAGCCAAGCTGATGCGCGGCTTGCTCTACCTTTTGCCGGGTCTTGTCAGAAACGGAAGCGCCTTCGGTAAAAGTGCGCGACACGGCAGAACGTGACACGCCGGCCAATTCCGCAACATCTTTCAATGTGATCTTCATAGGCTGATCTTACCCGGCCTCTGGGGCGGTTTTCCAGAGTTTTTGCAATCGGTTGCAACAATGGCCCCAGTCAATGCTCAAAAGCATCGCCGCCTGGCGCTGCATTGGCCAAAAATCGCTCAAACGCTTCATGCGAGATCAGTCGATTTGCGATCAACAATCTCTCCACTACGGTGGTTTTGTTGGCGTTGAAATACGTTGACGGCGACGGGGCGGCTCCAGCTGCCGCCCCCTTTTTTTGAGCCCCACGAAAACGACAAATCGACCCGTCAGTCCCGGAACATGGGGGGGCGTGCGTCGATCCAAGCCCCTTGCGCCCCCGCAGACTCCACCGAGGCATGCACAGCAGCCATCGATCGAACGCCATCAGCTGCTTTGGGATAGAGCGTCGCTGAAGGATGCGGGTCCGTGCCGTCTTTCTCTGCGCGGATCGCTTCGGCCAGATCCACATAGATATTGGCCACAGCCATCGGGAAGCCTTCGGGCGATCCGATCACCACGCGGCTGAGCCGGTTGGCATCTTCGCTCAGCGTTCCATCGCCCTTTTCCATGATCTCGGTACGCCCGCCCAAGCGCTGGAAATAGACTTGGTTGGGGTGTTCTTGGTGCCACCGGAGCGCACCTGTTTCACCGAAAACCTGGATTTCGAGCCCGTGTTGGCGACCGATGGCAACGGTCGACGTCCAAAGTCGACCCACGGTGCCGTTTTGCATTCGGAAATTGACCATGGCGTCGTCTTCAAGCTCGCGCCCGGGAACGAGCGAAGCGAAATCCGCGGACAGCGTTTCGACCTCATCTCCGACGATGAAAGAGGCTAGATGCAGCGCATGAATGCCGCAATCGGCCATTTGTCCCGAAACACCCGCTTGCGCCGGATCATAGCGCCAACGCACCCGTGGGTTATCGGCGTCCGCGGCATCGGCATGGTGACCATGTGAAAAGCTGGTGACAACCAAACGGATTTTGCCAATCTCACCATTGGCCACCAAAGCGCGCATGTGACGAACCATCGGATAGGCCGAGTAGCAGTAGTTCACCGCACAGATGCGTTGTTGTTTCTCGGCCAGGCGCACGATCTCTTCGCCCTCTTCGACCGTCATGGTCATCGGCTTCTCGCATAGAACGTGGAAACCGGCCTCAAGGAAGGCTTTGGTGATCTCGAAATGAGTGAAGTTAGGGGTCGCAACCGTCACCAGATCGACGCGATCTTCACGCGCCTTTTCGCTCTCTAACATCTCTTGCCAACTGCCATAGGCGCGGTCCTGCGCAAGCCCGAGTGACTGGCCGTAGGCGCGGGCGTGATCAGGCTCGACATCAAGCGCCCCTGCGGTGAAGGCGAAGTGCCCATCCGCTTGCGCGCCAAGCCGATGAGCTGGGCCGATTTGACTGCCTTCTCCGCCGCCGACGAGGCCCCATTTCAATTTCGCCATTTCAGCAACTCCCAAAGCTGAGGTCATGGGTTTCAGAGGTCCCGCGCGCGAACAGGCGCTCAGACAAAGCCAATGCTGTGCAAATGTGCGCGGTTGAGTTTTGCGTCCCGAAGCGGATCAGTGTCGGGTAAGGTCGGATCGCAGTCCTGCTCGACGGTGCACCAGCCAGTGAACCCATGGTCAAGCAACACCTGCCGGACCCTCGCGAAGTCCACATCGCCATCGCCGAGATTGCAGAAAATGCCCTGACCGCAGGCCTCGTAGAACCCCGTGCCCTTCTCGATCACATCGCTTTTCACTTCCGGGTGGATGTCCTTGAAATGCATATAGGATATCCGGCTCACATAGCGTTCCATGAAGGCCACAGGGTCATAACCCGCATAAGAATGATGACCTGTATCGAAGCAAATCTTCAGATAGCTCTCATCCACTTCGTTCAGCAGACGCTCCAACTCTGGCTCAAAATCCATGAACCCAGCGGCATGGGCGTGGATGCCCACCTTCAGCCCATAATCCTCAGATCCCATCCGGGCGATCGTGTCGATGCGGTTGCGATAGGCCTCCCATTCGGCCTTTTCCATTTGCTCCGCGGCATGATAGCGCCCTGCCGTTGGCGCGCGACGGGGGGAGATCGAGTCGATCAACACCAGATGCTCCGCGCCATGGGCCGAAAGCGCCTTGCAGGTTCGGATCGCGCCATCGAGCACATCTTCCCACTGGTCGGGGTCGTGAAACGCCCGGAACACCACGCCACCGATAAGCTCCTGCGTATGTTCGTCTAACGCCTCGGCCAGCTCGGGCGGGTCCTCTGGCATAAAGCCCACCGGACCAAGTTCAATCCCGCGATAGCCTGCTTCAGCATTCTCGCGAAGGACGTCGCGCCAGGTGGGGTTTCGGGGATCGTTTGCAAACTCCACGCCCCAAGAACAGGGGGCATTGCCGATTTGAATTGTCATGACATGTCCTCCGTTGTGACGACTTTTTGCCAGGTTTTCGACGCGCTAGAGCGCCGGATTACGTCGACGATTTCCGCCACCGCTAACCCATCGCGGAAGCTGGGCCAAACCGTTTTTCCAGTCTCGATCGCGGTCAGAAAATCCTTTGCCTCGATGATGATCTGATCCTGGTAGCCGGTGCCATGACCAGGGCCCTGGCAAAACGCGAGGTAGTCAGGATGAGCCGGACCGGTCAGGATTTTGGTGAAGCCCTGTTCGGCTTCAGGACCTTCTGCGCGGTAGAGCCAAATCGCATTTTGGTCTTCTTGGTCAAAGCGGATCGCACCTTTGGTGCCCGTCACCTCATAAATATAACCCATCTTGCGGCCATGGGCGATGCGGCTCGAGAAGAGATGCCCCATTGCACCGCTTTGAAACCGGCACATCATCTGCAACTGATCATCATTTCTTACCGCGACACCGCCGCGCGCGGCGTGCACGGTCTCCATCTCAGCGATGAGTTCTTGAATAGGCCCGCCAAGCGCGAGCGCACAGTTGATCGGATGGGGCGCCAGATCACCGACAGCGCCAGTGGCCTCATCCTCTGTGCGCCAGCCTGCGGGTAGTTCGGGATCTGCATAAAAGTCTTCGGTGTGCTCGCACCGGATCCAAGTCACCTGCCCGATCTCACCATCCGCGATGAGCTTACGCGCATACTGAGTCGCAGGCGTGCGCGAATAGTTAAATCCGATCATGTTGGGCAGACCGCTTGCTTCGGCTGCCGCAGCCATGGCACGCGCGTCCTCCAGCGTTGCCCCCAATGGTTTTTCGCAAAACACCGCTTTGCCTGCGCTGAAAGCCGCCTCTGCGATCGCACGATGCGTGCGTTGAGGTGAGGCGATGATCACCGCCTCGATCTTGGGATCAGCGACGATACTTTGCCAATTCTCGGCTGCGCGCGCAAAGCCAAACGCTTTGGCATATCGCGCGGCACTTGCAGGCGACGAGGCCGCGATCATCTCGAGCCGTGGGCGCAGCTTTGTCTCAAACGCCGCACCCACAGCCGACATCGCGACCGAATGCGCTTTGCCCATGTAGCCGCCGCCAATTATTCCGATTCCGATCTCTGTCACGCGCGGTCCCTCAAAAACGATTTGCAACCGGTTGCAATACTGCTATCGTCTGCCGCGCAGCCATGCAATGGCGAAATCACACTTGGCGGGTCGGGAGAGCGCAGGATATGTCTCAGGAAACCATTCGGCTTACCACAGCGCAGGCAATTATCCGGTGGTTGGATGCCCAGCTTATCGAGATCGATGGACAGCGGACCCGGATCTGCGGTGGCGGTTTCGGTATTTTTGGGCATGGCAACGTCACCTGCTTGGGTGAGGCGCTTTATGATCATCGCGACACCCTGCCGCTTTATCGTGGTCAGAACGAACAAAGCATGGGCTTCGCGGCAGCGGCCTATGCGAAGTACCATCTCCGCCAGCGCTTTATGTTCTGCACTGCCTCTGCCGGACCCGGCACCGCGAACCTTGTGACCGCGTCGGCACTGGCCCATGCCAACCGCTTGCCGATGCTGATGCTCTGCGGAGATACCTATACCACGCGGCTTCCCGACCCGGTACTGCAGCAGGTGGAGCATTTCGGAAACCCCGCCTTTGGCTTGAACGACGCCTTTCAAGCCGTCACCCGCTATTGGGACCGGATCACCCACCCCGCGCAAATCCTCCAGTCCCTTCCCGCGGCGCTTGGAGTGATGCTTGATCCTGGCGACTGCGGACCGGCCTTTATCGGTTTGCCGCAAGATGTGCAGGGCTGGGCTTATGACTACCCAACGATTTTCTTTGAGCCGCGCACGCATCGCATTCGGCGGCAAACTCCCGATGCAGCCGAGATCGCCGATGCGGCGCGCCTGTTGCGCCAGGCAGAACGCCCGGTGATCATTGCCGGTGGCGGGGTACAATATTCGCGTGCTGTGGCGGAACTGACCGAATTTGCCCAAACCCACAACATTCCAGTCATTGAGACCATCGCCGGACGTGCCAACCTGACAGCCGAGCATCCACTGAACATCGGTCCCGTCGGTGTCACGGGATCGGATAGCGCCAATGCTGTGGCCGAGGCCGCAGATGTGATCCTATCAGTGGGATCGCGCCTCCAGGACTTCACCACCGGGTCTTGGACAGCATTTTCACCAAAGGCGCAGTTTGTGTCGCTCAACGCTGCCCGCCACGATGCAGGCAAACATTTCGCGGTGCCGGTCTTGGGCGATGCCAAGCTTGGGCTAGAGGCGCTCAGTACTGCACTGACAGGCTATCAGGCCCCAGCAAATTGGGTCAGCTTTGCCAAAGATGAGCGCCAGAAATGGGACTCTTATGTGGCTGAGAACGTGCGTCCAGGCAATCGTCCGAACTCTTACGCGCAAGCGATCGGCGTTGTGAACGCGATTTGTGACACCCGCGACCGGGTTGTCGCAGCGGCGGGCGGTTTGCCAGCGGAAGTGACCGCGAACTGGCGCACGCTCGATATCGGCACAGTGGATGTGGAGTTTGGGTTTTCCTGCATGGGCTATGAGATCGCAGGAGGCTGGGGCGCCCGCATCGCGCAGTCACAGGTTGAACCGGACGCTGACACCATCGTTTTCTGCGGAGACGGATCCTACCTGATGCTGAACTCCGACATCTATTCCTCGGTCCTCACCCAGAAAAAACTGATCATCTTGGTCCTCGACAATGGCGGTTTTGCAGTGATCAACAAGCTGCAGAACAATTCCGGCAATGAGAGCTTCAACAATCTCTTCACCGACGCGCCCACAATTCCCGAAGCCTTTGCGGTGGACTTTGCCGCCCATGCGGCCTCGATGGGGGCCAATGCAGAACATGTGGCCAATCCCGCAGAGCTTGGAGAAGCCTTCAAACGCGCCAAAGCCGCCGACAAAACCAGTGTGATCGTGATGAATGTCGATGCGTATGAGGGGTGGACCACTGAGGGTCACACCTGGTGGGAAATCGGCACGCCCGAAGTGTCCGAGCATGAGAAAATCCGAGCGGCCCATAAAGAGGTCGAAAGCGCCCGCGTACGCCAAAGAAAGGGTGTCTGAAGACAAAGGGGGGAGAAGATGGACCAGACAGTGGCTCAGCCGGAGATGAGAACTTTCGCTCCAGGTGAGGTGGATAAGACAGCCATCATTGACGAGCTTTTGAGCGGCGCAGGTGCGGTGCGCTTGACCGGCTTATTCACGCCGGAGCAGATCGCCTCTGCACGCAAGGTGATTATGGATCACTCGAACCGCGAGGCCGAGACGGTCACGCATTTCCAAGGTGCCGCCGAAGAAGAGGGCAAGTTGGCCTTACAACGACGGGTCTGGAACCTGCTCGCGAAGGGCGATGTGTTCTCCGATATGGCGACGCACCCGGTCGTCATGGACATCATGCGGTCTTTTTTGGGCAGCGAGTTCATCATGGGATCCATTGCCGCCAATCGCATTTTACCCGGCGGGCCCGGGCAAGAGCCGCATATCGATTATCCCTATTGGGACTTTCACAAGCCAGAAACCCACCCGGTAGGCTTGAACGCAAGCTTTCCGATGAATGCACAGGTCACGATTATCTTGGACCCATTCACCGAAGAAAGCGGAGCGACCGCATACCTCCCGGGGACACAAAAACTCCTCCGTTATCCCGACGCTTCCGACCATTTCTACGAACGCTGTTCCCGGATGTTGGGCGAGCCTGGTGATACAATCATCTTTTTTGGCGCCACTTGGCATTGCGCGATGCCGAACCGCTCTGACCATGATCGCAATGCGGTTCTGATCGAATACTTGCCCAAATGGATCACGCCCTTGGAAGACATGCCAGCGGTGCTGTCGAAAGACTTCATTGCCGCAGCAAGCCCGGAGCTGCGCCAACTTCTCAGCTTTGACTTCCCCTTTCCGACCAATCTCGATGAACAAGAAGCGGGCAACGCCGAGGGACGCAAGTGACCGGTCCTTTGAAGTCCCTCGCACAAAACAGTTTTGCGGTTTTCGGGCGCGCCGGGATGGATATGTTTGCCGATCCCATTGGCGTGAAAAGTGAGCATGCCGAACAGTTTCGGTCAGGTCTTGGCGGGTCTTCAGCCAACATCGCGGCGGGCTTGTGCAAATTTGGGTCCGAGGCCGCCTTGGTGACCTCAGTTTCCGACGATGCGGTAGGACGCTTCTGCATCAACCAGTTGCGGGGCTATGGTGTCGACACACGCCACGTGCGGTCCGTTGCCGGTGAGGTGCGGACATCGCTTGCGGTCTATGAAAGCGTAATTGAAGACTTTCAGAACGTGATTTATCGCAACAATGCCGCAGATTTTCAAGTGACCATCCAAGATGTCGAGGCGGTCGACTACACGGCATATGGTGCGATGGTGACCACCGGTACCGTCTTCGCCGCAGAGCCGTCACGCAGCGCCCATTTCCGCGCGTTTGAACTTGCTCGCGCGGCGGAATTGCCGGTGATCTTCGACATCGACTACCGGCCCTATTCTTGGCCCTCAGCTGAGATCGCGGCAGAGGCTTTGTCGCGCGCAGGTGCGGGGTCCGATGTGATCATTGGCAATGATGAAGAGTTCAGTTTCATGGCAGGCGATATGTCCAAAGGTCTGCAAAAGGCACAGGATCTCGCCAGTGGAGGCGCTGAGATCGTGATTTACAAAATGGGTGAAAACGGCGCGATCACGTTCGCAGATGGTCAGGAAATCCGGACCGGCGTTTATCCTGTCACAGCACTGAAACCCAACGGGGCAGGCGATAGTTTTATGGCCGGACTGCTTTCAGGGCTCGCCACCGGCATGGGATTGCGGGAGGCGGTCCTGCGTGGATCTGCCTGCGCGGCGATTGTCGTCGCCAAGCCCGGCTGCGCACCCTCAATGCCAAACCAAGCTCAGCTTGACGACTTCCTATCAACACATCCCGGCCCAGTACAGGCAGCAGAGACCCCCCATGCACATTCCGCCCTTTGACAACCTCAACACTCCCATCGTGGGCTCGGACAATCCCACCGTGCCGCTGACCTATTTCAATATTGTCAAACTAAATCGCGGGGAAAGCTTTGGCTATGCGGAGCCAGGCTATGAGACCTGTATCGTCCCGGCCACTGGCAGCGTTGATGTGACGGTCGGAGAGTTTTCTGCCGAGGCGCTCGGTGGGCGTGGCGAGGATGTTTGGGATGGCGAGCCAGAGGGCGTCTATGTCCCCACCGGTGCGCAAGCGGAAATCACCTGCGCCTCTGACACTGCCGAGGTTTTCATCGCGGGCGCAAAATACGATCAGGCTTTGGCGCCGTTTGCCGTTCGCGCTGACCAGATCGATTTGGTGCAATATGGCTCGGACGACACCAAGACACATCGCAAGATCAAACATATCCTTGGTCAAAAGCAAAAGGACCAAGTCGGACGGCTCTTGGTCAGCGAGCTTTACACCGTAGGCCAGGGCGGCTGGTCTGGCTTTCCCTCGCACAAGCACGACACCGACCGGTTGCCGGACGAGACCCGCCATGACGAGACCTATAACTTCCGCTTCCGGCCCAAGCACGGCTCGGCGCTACAACTTTTGCAGAAAGGTGAAACCGGACCGGGCGAGGCCTTTCACATCGTTGATGGGTCCACCTTCTGCATCGACAAGGGCTATCACCCCTGTGTGGTGATGCCGGGGTATGAGATGTACTATTTTACCATTCTTGGCGGTCTCTCGCAGCGGCCTTTGGTGCAGTACTTTGAACCGACCCATGCCGATCAACTCCATACAATCCCCGGCATTCTAGACATGGTGGCAAAGTTCAAATGAGTTTGGCGACACTTGCAGAGGTTTTGCAGCCTGCGTTGAAGGGCAAATATGCGGTGGCGGGACTCGTGTGTCTCGGCTGGGAGGATATGCGCGCCTATGCCCACGCCGCCGAGGCCGAGGGACTGGCGGTGATCTTGCAGGCAGGCCCGTCCTGCCGTGCGCACACACCTCTGCCGGTCCTGGGTGCGATGTTCCGCAATCTGGCCGATAGCGTTTCCGTTCCGGTCGTCATCCATCTCGACCATGGCTACTCGCTGGAGGAATGCCGCATCGCCCTAGACAGCGGTTTTACCTCGCTGATGTATGACGGGTCACGCAAACCGCTTAGCCAGAACATCGATGAAACTGCTGAGATTGCCGAACTCGCGCATGCGGCTGGGATCTCTTGTGAAGGCGAAATCGGGTTTGTTGGTTACGCAGAAGGCGATGCGTCAGAGGGCACCGATCCCGTAGAAGCCGCACGCTTTGCGACAGAAACCAAGGTCGATGCAATGGCAATTTCGGTTGGGAATGTGCATCTGCAACAAAACCATGAGGGGGGGCTGGATGAGGCGCGGATCGCGGCGATCGAAGCGGTCAGCACGACACCCCTGGTGATCCATGGCGGCTCGGGCATCCCCGCCGAACAACGCCGCAGGCTCGCGCAGACCACCAACATCTGTAAGTACAACATTGGCACCGAATTGCGCCTGCAGTTTGGCGCAGCGCTCCGCAAAGCGGTCGCAGCCGATCTTAAGCGCTTTGATCGCGTCGAAATCCTGTCAGAGGTTGAGCCATCGATTGAAGCCGCGGCGCGCAATGTATTGCGTGGACTTGCCGGAGAAAAACTCGCCGCAGAGTGATCGGCCGCGCGTCCGTCATTGCGCGAACACATAGGGCATGTGTTTACCTCGCCAGCCCTGGCAATTATGAGCAAGGCGTCGCGTAGGCTTAGCTGCCGCATCGACTGGTGAGGAACGAGCGATGTTTTACGAACCCAAAGACGGGCACGGTCTGCCCTACAATCCGTTCAACGCTGTGGTAACTCCGCGCCCGATTGGCTGGATATCGACGCGGGACAGTGCGGGCGCCGATAACCTCGCGCCCTATTCGTTTTTCAACGCGGTCGCCTATGTGCCGCCGCAAGTGATGTTTGCCTCTACCTCCACCAAGCCAGATCGCGACGGGACCAAGGACAGCGTTTCCAATATTCGTGACACGGAGGTGTTCTGCGTCAATATCGTGGCCCATGACATGGCGCATATGATGAATGTGACGTCAGGCGCCCATGGGCGAGAGATCGATGAGTTTCTGCATGCAGGCATCGAAAAGACCGAATGCAAAACCATCGCATGCGCCCGCGTTGCCGAAGCACCGGCAGCGCTTGAATGTCGGCTCACAAAAATCCTGCAACTGCCTGGTGAGGCGAATTTCGCAGTTTTTGGAGAGGTAACCGGCGTCCATTTGCGAGACGACACTTTGCGCGAGGGTCGGTTCGATGTCACCACCTACCAACCGCTCGCACGCATGGGATATCGGGATTATGCCCGTGTGACCGAGGTGTTTGAGCTTAGAAGACCCAATGAGTAAGCACCGCTAGGTCCTCCGGCTCCTTATCTGTCATAGTCTCGTCTTGGATGCTCAGCGCATCCGTTGCAGCAATTGCACATTGGCGTAGCCGTCCGGCACAAGTCCGGCGGCCTGCTGGTACTGTTTAATTGCTTTGATGGTGTCCGGCCCGACCTTGCCATCGATCCCATTCGTCGAAAAACCCGCCGCCGTCAGACGCTGTTGCAGCTCGCGTTTCTCGGAGGTTTTCAAGGCGCGATCTCCGCGTGGCCAGTTGGCTTGCAGTGCGGGACCGCCAGACAAGCGGTCGCTCAAATGCCCCACTGCCAACACATAGGCTGTAGAGCTGTTGTAGCTCTTGATTGCGTTGAAATTGCCGAACACCATCAACGCTGGTCCCCGGGCGCCCGCAGGCAGCAGGATCGTCCCACGGCCATAATTCGGGACCGGCTGACCGTTCACACCGCGCACGCCCATACGGTTCCAAGACGACATGTTCTTGCGTGTCTCAGGGCTCGCGAGAGCATAGTTGAACCCCTGTGGCAGCCGAACTTCGACCGCCCAGGGCTGATCTTTCTTCCACTTGCTGGCCTTTAGATAGGCCGCGGTGCTGGCCAATGCGTCGGTCGGGTTATCGCCCCAGATATCCCGCCGACCATCACCGTCGAAATCCACCGCGTGATCGAGATAACTCGTTGGCATAAACTGGGTGTGTCCCATGGCGCCGGCCCAAGAGCCGCGCATTGCGCCTGCGCTGATATCGCCTTGCTGGATAATCCTGAGGGCCGCAACCAACTGGTCTTCGAAAAATGCTCCGCGCCGTCCGTCATAGGCGAGCGTCGCAAGCGCCTCGATGATCTGGGTGTTGCCACGATAGCCCCCGAAAGAGCTTTCCATCCCCCAAACCGCGACAACGACCTCTTTGTCGACGCCGTAGCGCCGCTCGATCTGGTCCAGTACCGGGCCGTAGCGCTGGAGCATGCTTCGACCCGTGTTGATCCGGTTCGAGGACACAGCACCGTCGAGGTATTCCCACACCTGCTTGGAAAACTCTGACTGGTTTCGATCCAGCGAGATGATCTCACGATTGTAACTGACGCCTGCAAAAGCCGCATTAAAGGTCTGTGCCTTGATCCCTTCTGCCAATGCGCGCGGCCAGAACTCCAAAATCCACTGGTTGAAGCCCGAATTCGTCGCGGCAACGGTCACGACTTGGGTAACCTGAGGTCTAAGGAGCGGCCTTGGTGAGGTAGCCGCTGCGCGGGTGACGAGCTCGGAGGCTTGGGGTGCCGCCGGCGAAGCATGAAGAGCCGCCAAAGCGGCAATGGTGATAAGCGCGTTGCGCATGTGTTTTCCCTGCTCGGAATGGCTGTTAACCTTCTTTTGAGCAAAGATACCCTAAGCGAGGCCGTCGGGCTAGAGGCGCGTGTGTTTGCTTTCTAAGCCCGATGCGACGTCACTTGCGTTTGGTGCGGATGACCTTGCGCTTGGCTTTGGCCCCGGATTTCACCCGCCCCTTGGATGGTCTTGAGGAGCGACGCGAACGGGTGGCGTTTGTAGGGCCTCGGGGCAGTTCTTTGCCATCGACCTCCAAGAGTTCCAAAGCAATGCCACCCGTTACCGGTACGGCCTCTGAAAGGCGCACGAGAGTATGCTGGCCGAGACGAAGTGTGAGACCGGTATCCGATCCCATCAGCGTCTGCGCCTCGGCGTCGTAGTGGAAAAACTCCCGCCCCAAAGAGCGTATCGGGACCAACCCATCGGCGCTGGTTTCTTCCAACCGGATGAACAGACCAAAGCGCGTCACGCCGGCGATTTTTCCGGTCATCTCGCTGCCCACCCGCTCCGACAGATAGGCGGCCAGATAGCGGTCAGTGGTGTCGCGCTCCGCTTGCATCGACCGGCGTTCAGTCTCTGAGATGTGCTTTGCGGTGTCTTCAAGCCCTTCAATCTCGGCCTCGGTCTGTCCGTCGGCTTTTCCCTCAGCGCCATCGCCCCAGCCATGGGCTGCGATCAGCGCCCGATGCACGATCAGATCGGCATAACGGCGAATGGGCGAGGTGAAATGTGCATAGTGCCGGAGCGCAAGTCCGAAATGGCCGAAATTCTCGGGGCTGTAATATGCCTGCGTCATGGACCGTAGCGTGGCCATGTTGATCATTTCCGCCTCATCGTGATCGGCGGCTTGAGCCAGCAATCGGTTCAGATGGCGCGTCTGGAGAACTTGGCCCTTCGCCATCGTCAACCCGGCGGCTTGGGCTGTGTCGCGCAAGGCGTCGAGCTTTTCTGGCGCGGGTTCTTCATGCACCCGGTAGAGCAAAGCACGGCGCTTCGTGCCGAGGGTCTCTGCGGCGCAGACATTGGCCAAAACCATGAACTCTTCGATCAATCGATGAGCGTCGAACCGTTGGCGAAAGGCGACCGAGGTCACACGCCCATCTTCAGACAGCTCAATCCGTCGCTCTGGCAGGTCGAGCTCAAGCGGTTGTCGGCGTTCTCGGGCGCTGCGCGCCGCCGCATAGGCGGCGTAAAGTGGGCGAATGACCGGTGCCAAGAGCGGCTCAGCGCGCTCGGACACAGCACCATCCATGGCAGATTGCGCCTCTTCATAGGTCAAGGACGCGACGGAGCGCATCATCGCACGGGTAAAGCGGTGGTCGAGTTTCTCCCCCTCTGCCGTCAGCCGCATCCGCAACGCGATGCAAGGCCGCGCCACCCCTTCATGCAATGAACAAAGATCGGCCGACAAACGGTCGGGCAGCATCGGCACAACCCGGTCTGGAAAATAGCTGGAATTGCCGCGCTTGCGGGCTTCGCGGTCGAGCTGAGATCCCGGAGGGACGTAATGGGCCACATCTGCGATAGCGACCCAGACAATATGGCCGCCCGGATTATCTGAGGCGTCATCGGTATGGGCATAGACAGCGTCGTCGTGATCGCGGGCGTCTGCCGGATCAATCGTTACCAAGGGCAACTCACACAAGTCTTCTCGGGTGCCGAGAGACACGGGCTCTTTGCGGTCGGCTTCGGCGACCACCTCATCGGGGAAGTTGTCGGGGATGCCGTGTTCGTGGATCGCGATAAGGGACACCGCCTTGGGTGCCGAGGCATCCCCAAGCCGCGTTAACACACGCGCGCCGGGCAGGCCAAGCCGCGTCCGAGGCCCAGCGTTTTCGGCCTCGACCAACTCCCCGTCTTTCGCCCCGCCGGTGGCGCCCGGCGCCAGGCGCCATTCTCGATCCGATTTCTTATCGATCGGGACGATCCGGCCCCCTTCGGCGGACTTGCGGAAGATACCTAGAATGCGCCGTTGGGTGGTCCCAATGCGCCGCATGAGCCGTGCCTCATAGGTGTGGCTTTCAGCGCCAACATGGCTCAGCCGCGCCAGAATTCGGTCGCCTTGGCCTAAGGCAGGGTCCGTGGCACGCGGCAAAAACAGGACCACGGGTGTGGCGCCCTCGCCATCCCATTCCAGTGGTTTCGCGAACAGATCACCGTCCGAGCTAGGCGCCAGGATTTCCAACACGCTGACCGGCGGCAGCCGTTCTGGGTCGCGATAGCTGCGCCGCTTTCTCTCGAGCACACCTTCGGCCTCTAAGCTTTTGAGCAATTGCTTCAGGTCGATCCGCGCAGCCCCTTTGACGCCAAAGGCTTTGGCAATGTCGCGCTTAGAGTTTTGGCCGGGATGATCGGCGATCCAGGCGAGGATTTCAGCTTTGGTGGGAAGGCGGCTCATAGCCTTTGCCTAACATGCAGGTAGCGCGCCGTCATCGGTCAAAGCTTTAGGCGCGGTGATAAGGGCCGCCTGCGAGGATTGTCGTGGCGCGATAAAGCTGTTCTGCCAGCATCACACGCACCAACAGATGCGGCCACACCATCGGTCCAAAGGAAAGCACTTCGCGACAGCCCTCCCGCAATTCTGTGGCCAGACCATCAGCGCCCCCGATGAAAATCGCGAGATCGCGTTCGCCTGCATCGCGCCATCCGCTCAGTCGCGCGGCAAATTCTGGGGAGGAGAGCATGCGCCCGCGTTCATCAAGGCAAAGTCGCAACGCGCGATCAGGACATTTCTGCGAAAGCGCCTCTGCCTCATTGGCTGGGGTGGCCGGTTTTGGATCGACCTCAACCATCCGCCCGAGGCTGAGGCCCAGCGACTGACCCGTTCGGTCAAAACGGGTCAGATAATCGTCCAAAAGCACGGCTTCAGGCCCTTTTCGCAGGCGTCCTACCGCACAGATTGTGATGCGCATACGCCTAGGCGGAAGAGTTTCCGGCGGGCATCCACATTTTTTCGAGTTGATAGAACTCGCGCACCTCGGGGCGGAAAATATGGACAATCACATCACCCGCATCGATCAGTACCCAATCGCCGTTTTCTTTGCCCTCGACTTTGCAGGTGATGCCATAAAGCGATTTCACCGACTCAGTGAGTTTATCAGCCAATGCCACGACCTGTCGCGTCGAACGGCCTGATGCGATCACGATGTGGTCGGCCATTTCCGAACGTCCGCGGAGGTCAATCGACACCACGTTCTCGGCTTTGTTTTCATCAAGAGAAGAAAGGGCTTGCGCGAGAAGAGCTTGGTCTTCCGGGGCAAGAGTGGCTCCATGTAGCGGAGCAGCGGTCGCGGTCTTTACAAGAGCCGCCTCTGCAGTCGCAGTCAGAACAACGTCCTCCATCGTCACCGAAGGCCAATCCCTCGGCCAGATGTGGATAAGATAGCATGTCGACTGTGACTGCTCAATGACAGCATGTTTTGAAAGGTTACTTTGGGGGCGCGGAACCAACCGTTCCGCCACACTGCATGTGTTCTCGCGCATTTGCCCGGCGTGGCGTGTTACCGCCAACACGCTAACGGCGCTTGGACCGAGCGACTGGGAAATTACCCAATCCCCTCATCGCCGCAGTGATGCAAACAAAAGTTTGTGACTTTTGGTCGCTGTGTTTGTTGGGGATCAGTTCTTAGGAAGGTCCGTGCCGCATTGTGGCCAGTTTTCCAGGTCGACTCTGTCGGAAATCTGATCGACCGGCAGATCGGCTATAAGAGGAACAAAAGGCGCGTCCCGCTCGGTTTGGATCGCTGCGCTCATCACTGCAACGCGCGCGGGTCCCGCATCGTGTTTGCATGGCGCAATGGCAAGAGAGAGCGATCCCTTGGTCTCGTTCGGGGCTTCGGCCTTCCACTGTAAGATCTTCGCTTGAGCTGCCCGAAATCTGGCCCGGTTCTCTGGCGCGATCTGAAAAAGCTCACCCTGTTCGGGGTCGGTGGTACGGCGCAGCGCAACTTGGATCTCTGCCGTTTGACCGGTGTCGTCCCGATGCGCTGAGAGGATAAGACTGGCCCTCTCCGCTGTCACTCCGACCCCATCCGGAAGATCAAGCGCCAGTGTAAACTCTGCGGGATCGGTGGCGATTGGCGAAAGAGACCTGAGCGCCTTAACACCGACCGG
Source organism: Pseudomonadota bacterium (assembly GCA_038751255.1). GTDB lineage: Bacteria > Pseudomonadota > Alphaproteobacteria > Rhodobacterales > Rhodobacteraceae > JANSYP01. Next base: position 27 of record JBCDGN010000015.1, on the reverse strand, counting down.
ATCAACGATGGCACAGGCGGAACAAAG
>JBCDGN010000014.1:0-54519 GCA_038751255.1 Pseudomonadota bacterium | reverse complement strand
GCACAACGCCATTGCCGATCACGCTGAGTTTCCCGGGACGCAAAATCCCAGATGGCAAAAGCGAAAGCTTGGAGATGGTGCCGTCGATTACCAATGTGTGGCCAGCATTGTGGCCACCCTGACAGCGCGCAATCACATCGGCCCGCTCTGAAAGCCAATCGACGATTTTCCCTTTGCCTTCATCCCCCCACTGGGCGCCGACAACAACGACATTGGCCATGACTGTTCCCCTCGACCTTAGCGGGGGCTCTCTAGCCTGTCAGGGGCGAAGACAAAACCAAAAAGAAGGCGTTAGCTTGCGCCGAGCCAAATCTCAATCAGACCCAAGCTGGGGCGTGGTGTGTAAGAGGTGAAGTCTCGGATTTGAGCAGTACCCCCCAAGGCCTGTTGTGCAGCATCGGCCAACGCGGTGTCGCCAGAGTGATATTGGCGGATGTGGGTTGTGGAAATCCCAAAGGGTACCGTGGCGACCTCTACCAACTCGGCGCCTTGATCTCTGAGCGCCGCTGCAGCTTCCTCTGCCTGGTCCGCCGTCGCACTGTTTGGATTGTAATGGATGATGAAACGATGCTGCGCGGCAAAGGGGCCGTTCGGTATCGGGTCGGCGCCAGGCTGTGACGATGTCTCCTCAGTTTGGAGCAGCGCCAAATCCACCGCTTCAGCAATCGGGTCGCTGGCGGGATCTGGCTGTGGCGCAAGGATTTCGGGTGACACGTCGACCGCAATGGCCAATTCATTTGTGTTGGTCGCATCAGGCGCGCGGGTCGGCTCCAGTTCTTCCGTGTCGGGTGCTGCGCTTTCGGCTATCGGCACATCGACAGTCGCGGGTTCCACCGCCTCGTCTACCGGCGAAAATGGAGGGACAGGCGTCACTTCGAGCACGGGACGAGAAGGCACCTGTAGTGCGGCGCCAAGCGCTTGGGGAGCACTCCGACCAAAGTCAGGGGGCGCGTCCCGGACCGGTACCGGCGCGGGGGCTGCCACAATAGGCATCGGCGCAAAGTCAAACCGAAGATCTCGCTCTTTCGGCGGAGCGTCGTTTGTGATCGCGACAGATGTGGTCGGGACCGTCTCAGTCGGTTGCGGCGTGCTTTCGTTAAGGTCGGATACTTGCGGATCGTCAGGCGGCGCGGCGGCATTTTCCAACTCACCGCGCTGATAAATCACGTAAAGGGCCACTGCTGCTATAAGCAACAACAACACCCCAGCCCATGGACGTGTCCGCGTTTTTTGCTCAGCGACGAGCGCTTGCGGTGCGCGGCTGTGGTTCAGATCGGTCTCGTCTGATCGCTGCGATGCAATATCGCTAGGAGGCTCCTCGGCAAACGCCGCTTTTTCCGGCTTGGCCTCCTCAGAAGGGACAGCGCTGGTCTCAGAGCTTGCCGGAGACACTGGTTCAGGATGTGGCGGCGATACATGCCCCCCTGGGATGATCGGCCCATTCATTGGCATCGCGCGGCGCACCACAGGTCTTTCACCTTTTGCGTCGGTCTTTGCATTTCTCTGCGCCAGGATCTCGGCCAATCGGACAGGATTCCGGTCTTTATCGCTCATGCCCTATCTCCAATAGTCCGATTATGCCACATCCCCGGCCGGACAGCGAGCCTTCGCGGATTTCAGCGGGGCTTTACGACAAAAAACCCGTGGCTTGTTTGGTTTATTAGCATAGCTATGGCTCAGAGGGCTTAAAGACCAGACAACCTTTCGCGCCCGTTGCGCGAGTTTATGTCGCGACTGATGCAGACACGCGACAAATCTCAGCAACTGCTGTCTCGACGCCTATCCCGCCCCAAGAGGTGCTGGCTGCATCTCGGGCACTGACTGGTGCGCCGCCAAGATCTCTATCAAAACGTCAAAGGCCAATCTGATGCGACGGCTTGTGTGCAATTCACGGTGGGTGACAAGCCAGATCGGAAAGCTGATGGTATTATGGTCCAACGGAAGCCGAACAATGTCTGGGGTCATTTCAGCGACCTCATCTGCCATGACGGCAACACCCAAACCGCTTCTCATCATTTCCCAGGCCACCAAGCCATTCTCTGATTGAATTTTTATTTGATCGCGACGGAGGGTCAGGCCGATTTTGCTGAATTCAGCAAGCAACCGATCCGTGTCCCCAAACCCAATAAAATCGAGATTTTCTATGCGTTCCGTCCGGTTCCCCGCCTCTAGATAAGACTTCGATGCATAGAAAGACGCGGTCGCGTCGCGCAAGTAACGAGCGATCAGTTGTGGTTCTTCCGGGCGCACATGGCGGATCGCAATATCGGCTTCCCGGCGCTGCAGATCGCGCAAGTCATTCGCCGCAATCACATCAATCTCAAGATTTGGGGCGCGGCGGCGTAACTCTGCCACGGCTTTCGGCAAGAGATAGCCAGCTAGCACATCAGATGCGGTGATCCGGACGCACCCGTCAATCGCCTCCGACTTCCCCGAAGCCGCTAAGGCCAAGTTCTCCGCCGCTTGCCCCATCGCTTTGACATGACCCAGGAGGTCTCGCCCTGCATCGGTTGGCATCAAGCCCTTGTTGGTACGTTCGAACAAGACAACGCCCAGGGATGCCTCTAGGGCAGCGACTTGTCGACCGATGGTGGGCTGTGTGGTTTTCAACTGCCGCGCCGCTGCCGAAAACGATCCGGTTTCTGCCGTGACCAGGAAGCTTCGCGCTTGTGACCAATCGAAATTCGCAAAGTGATCTGCCATGCATAGATGCATAGCACCAGAACGAAAATTCGCAATTCCCATCTGATTTGCGTATGGGTATGGCCGCCCGGAAAGGAGACTTCAGATGGTCAACCACGCCACATTTTGGGACAAGATCGCACCGAACTACGCCAAAAGCAAAATCAGCAACCCAGAGGGTTATGAATATACACTCGGTCGGACCCGTTCTCATTTAGGGAAGGATGATCGCGTGCTAGAGATCGGCTCTGGCACCGGATCAACCGCTCTAAAGCTCGCGCCCAGCGTCGCGCATTATCTCGCAACGGACATTTCTGAGGGCATGACCGACATCGCCCGGCACAAGATCTCACAAGCGGGACTGGACAACATCTCCGCTGAGGCAGCTGATCTGTCATCTCTTCCACCAACCGAAGGTGGCTATGGCGCGGTTTTGGCATTCAACTTGATGCATCTGCTTCCGGATATTGATGTCGCGCTTCAGCAGATCGCCGCGCTCATCCGGCCCGGCGGTCTTTTCATCCAAAAAACGCCTCTTGGCTATGACAGCGGCACACCGCTGAAATTTCGGTTGATCCAAGGGGTCATCCCCCTGATGCAACTGGTCGGCAAGGCGCCGCGACCTGTGGTTTTCCCGCGGCCCAGCCAAATGACCGAGATGGTTGAGCGCGCGGGATTTGACCTGATCGAACGTCATATCGACAGTTCTTTTCCGCAGCGACATTACATTGTGGCTAGGAAAAGACCTTGAGGTGACCTTCTGGTTTCGCCCAGCAATATGGTTTTGCACTTGCACAACGCGGCGATCGTCGCGTTGACGAAAAGACAAATGCGTTCTCGCAGAGCGCCGAGCACGCATACGATCTTGCCTCTCAAGCTGCGGAGCATTCACCTTACTTTATGAACGATGCTCTATGGGTTCGCGCAATAGTGGCATTGCTGGGAGCGTTTGAGCATGAAACCCTTCAAGACTGGGCATGTTGTTGCCGGTCTGATCATGCTGGCTGCCGGGTCGGCCTCTGCGGTGACGATAACAGAAAGCAGTTTCGGCGGCGATTTTTCAGATGTCTGGAGCGCAGGTAGCGATATCTCTGTGACCGGAACGGATCGTATCATCGGCGCTTGGAGCGGCAGCAACGATTACGATTTCCTTAAACTGCAGGGGCTCAACGAGGGCGCCCAATCGATCACCATCATCTTTACCGCAGATCCGGTACAAAGCTTGAATTACAGCTACTCAGCCGGCGGATCGGTCCGATACAGCACGTCGCCCTACCAATACAGTGCGTGGGAAGGGATCGAGGCTGGAGTGGTCGACTTCAGCTATGCCAAAACCGAGCCTCAGAGTTTCATCGTCAACCTGGCCAATGATTTTGGCGGGACACTTTATATCGGACTTTACGGCACGCATGGCACCGCATCTTATGCGATCAACGGGTACCTCTCAGATGTCGGCACCAGCCCCGTGGCGCTGCCCTTTAGCTGGATATTACTGGGTTCGGGTCTTGGGGCATTGGGTGTGCTGCGTCAGTTCCGCCTGCGCAAAACCGCCTAGCCAACACTTCGGTCTTGGAACGGGACGCGTCTCCTTTTAAGCGGACCGACCAATCAGCCCGTCGCTGCGAAATCACCCTCAGTGCGTTTCCGAGACCTTGAATGTAGGATTCCGCAATATTCGGGCTTTCTTTTTCCCCAAGTCTGGGGTAATCGCGCGGCCTTGATCGCGGGGAGCGACACCCTTGGAGGCGCCCCGCCACAACTTAGGAGAATACCCATGGCTGGTGAGATCCCTGATCTCGTCGCCGAGGTACGGACGGGGACGGGCAAGGGGGCCGCCCGTCAAGCCCGTCGCGATGGCTACGTACCCGGCGTTGTTTATGGTGGCGACAAAGATCCGCTGCCAATCAATATACCCTTTAATGTGCTGCTCAAGCGACTGAAAGAAGGCCGCTTTCTGTCCACGCTTTACAACCTGAAGGTTGAGGGCCATGACGATGTGCGGGTGATTTGCCGCAATGTGCAGCGCGATGTGGTCAAAGACCTACCGACGCATCTGGATCTGATGCGCCTACGCCGTGCCACGAAGATCAACCTCTTTATCCCGGTGGAGTTCATCAACCACGAAGACGCCCCCGGTCTGAAGCGTGGTGGCGTTCTCAACATCGTGCGCCCAGAGATTGAATTGGTTGTGACCGCCGGTGAGATTCCAGAAAAACTCACTGTGGATTTGACCGGATTGAAGATCGGCGACTCTATCACCATCTCCGCGATCGACCTGCCCAGTGGGACGAAACCCACCATCGATCGTGACTTCAACATCGTGAACATCCAATCGCCGTCCGGCTTGTCGAGCAGCGATGATGAAGAAGAAGAAGCAGAGGCCACGGAGGAAGCAGAGGCAGAATAAGCCCTTTGCGAATTGGAAACCGAAACGGCGCCCTAGCGGCGCCGTTTGTTATTGCTCTGAGCGAGGCGGAAAGCCATCCTGATTTGGCCGTGAACACAGGGTTCTTCGTGGGATGGCGATCATCGCAAGGCAAGCCGCACCGACAAAGAACATTAAGATATAAGCAGGCGCCATAACAAGCTGATATGTCTGGATAAGCCAAGTTGCAAAGAGCGGTGTCAAGCCGCCAACAATGGCAAAGCCCAGATTATAGGCCAGCGCGACGCCGCTATAGCGCACATCTGTGGGAAAGACCGCAGCAATGACCGGCGTCGCAGCGCCGAATGCCACTGCAGCGACGCCGCCCAACAGAACGACGCCGATCATGATGTGCGACGGGGCGGCGATCAGCCAGGTGAAGACTGGGACACATACCGCAGCGAGTGCGAGTGTCCCCACAACGCTTGAGACCTTCAACCCGATCCGGTCGGATACCCAGCCAACGACCGGCAACAGGTCTATAAATGAACGGACGCTTGCCAAGGTCCCCAAGGCGACGGGACCATGCGGGAACTGCGCCACCGTGGTCAAATAGTCGTTCATATAAATGAACAGAACCGTGATGATGCACGCGATCATGCATGACACCGCGAAAGCATACATGAGCTCAGCAGCATGGCGTCGGATGAGCGCGACGAACGGAACTTTATGCGTGACATCTCTGATGGCCTCAAAGGATTGACTTTCGGCCAAGTGCTGACGGAGGAGAAATCCGATGACAGCCACCACACCGCCAAGCAAAAAGGCGAGACGCCAGCCATAGCTGAGGACGTCGGCTTCTGACATAAGCGACACAATAAGCCACTCCGTGGCGTGCGCCAGGAGCAGCCCAAAGTCGACCATGAAAAAGAGACAGCCGCAAACAAGCGCCCGATTTCGCGGCATGTTTTCGGTCAGGAGCGCCATCGCTCCGGGGATCTCGCCGCCTAGGCACACGCCCTGGACGACGCGCAAAACCACCAGCAACGCTGGCGCAAACACGCCCAGTTGCGCGTAGCCCGGCATAAGAGCCATGCCGATGGTCGAAGCTGCCATGCCGCCGATGGTCACGCGCAACATAAACCGGCGTCCGAAACGATCGCCGTAGTGAGAGAATAAGAGGCCCCCAATCGGTCGCGCAAGGTATCCCACCGCAAACACCGCGAATGTTGATAGGAGCCGCGCACTGGCATCTTCCGTCTGGAAGAACACTTGCCCAAGCACGCTGGCAAAAACGGCATAGATTGCGAAATCATAGAATTCGAGTCCGCCACCTAGGCTTCCCAGAAAGATGGGCTTCCATCGTGCCGCCATGCGACGCTCTCGTCTGACGCTAGAGATAGTGCCCGACTTCGCAGGATTTTCTCGTCTCGCCTAGGATCGAATTCCAGAACAAGCGAAAACTTGGTGTTTTCTTTCGCAGACTCTTTGTGACTATTCGGCCATGAGTGAACTCAAGATTCGACCCGCAGAGCCGTCCCATTTCGAGCGTGTGTGGGAAATATTTCATCCGGTAGTATCCTCTGGCGAAACATATGGCTTTCCCCTGGAGTCCAACCGGGAAGACTGCCAACGCCTTTGGTTCGATCTGCCGCAACAAACCTTTGTTACGGAAGACGCAGGCAGCTTGATCGGCACCTACTATATCAAACCCAATGGGGCCGGCCCGTCGGACCATATCTGTAATTGCGGCTACATGGTCGCCCCTGAGGCGCGTGGTCGAGGCGTTGCGGCGGCGATGTGCACGCATTCCCAAGGTGTGGCGCGCACGCTCGGGTTTAAACTCATGCAATTCAATGCGGTGGTCAGCACCAATACCGGAGCGATCCGGCTTTGGGAACGTTTGGGATTTGAGACGGTCGGAAGGGTCCCACGCGCCTTTCGCCATCCCAAAGAGGGCTATGTCGACACCTTCGTAATGACGAAATGGCTGGGCGAAGATCCCGGCTAACCCTGCCCAATCTTCTGAACGCTGTTGAAAACCTCTAACTCGGGCGGGCCCAGATAGATATCGGCATGGCGTTTCGCGCCGCTATGGGCCGCTCGAAAGGCTTCTGATTTTGTCCAGGCGATAAAATCCTCTTCGCTGTCCCAAGCGGTGTGACTTGCATAAAGCCGGTAGCCGTCCTTTTCCTGGCCCTTCATCAGATGAAAGGCCTTGAACCCAGGCACCGATGTCAAATGGCTGTCGCGGGACTTCCAAACCGCCTCAAAATCGTCTTCTGCGCCAAGCTTCACCTTGAACCGGTTCATCGTCAGATACATCGCAGCTGTTCCTTCTCATGCTTTGGCGAACTCTCACGCCTGCACTCCTCTTTGGCAATCTCCATGGCGACAGCAGGGGCAGTTTTTCGCAGGCAGCGGCTCGCTGCGCTTGGCTTCTTAGCGGACACTGGAAAAACTCCCGATCTTAAGGCACAAAGAAGTCGGTTTGGCGGCGGGAGCCACTGCATATGCGTCTGATCGTTGGTCTTGGTAATCCCGGTGCGAAATACGCCCGCAATCGCCACAATGCGGGCTTTATGGCCCTCGACCGTATCGTCGCAGACCACGATTTCGGCCCTTGGCGCAGCCGGTTTCAAGGGCTTTTGTCCGAAGGGCGCCTGGGCAGCAGCAAGGTCTATCTGTTGAAACCTGAAACCTTCATGAACCGCTCCGGTCAATCGGTCGGCGAAGCCGCACGCTATTTCGGCATCGATGTCGAGGACATCACAGTCTTCCATGATGAGTTGGACCTCGCGCCTGGAAAAGTCCGGGTGAAAAAGGGGGGCGGCCATGCCGGTCACAACGGGCTGCGCTCACTGCATGAGCATATCGGTGAGGCCTATCAAAGAGTGCGGATAGGTATCGGCCATCCTGGCCACAAGGATCGGGTTTCACCTTATGTGTTGAACGACTTTGCAAAGGCCGAGCGCGAGATCGTTGAAAACGTCCTGCATGGGATCTCTGACGGGGCGGCAGCCTTGGCCGCTGGTGACAGCAACAAATTCATGAATGCCGTGGCCTTGCGTGTGGCCCCGCCACGGTCCTCCACCGGGACAGCAAATCCAAAGGCGGCGCCAACTGCGTCAGTGCCCGAGCCCAATTTAGAAGAAGGCAAGAGAAGCCCGCTGCAACGGCTGGCCGATCGATTTCGATAACTCAAGGAGCCTGTGATGCCCCCTGTCCCATCTGTGAATGTCCTCGGCGGCGCGCTTGCTCTTTGTTCGCAAGAACCGCTCACAGGATTCTACCGCAATGGCTGCTGCGACACCGCCCCAGAGGATCAAGGCAGCCACACCGTTTGTGCGGTAATGACGGAGGAGTTCCTGGCCTATTCAAAATATGTCGGCAACGATCTGAGCAGCGCGCGCCCGGAGTATGGCTTTCCGGGCCTCAAACCTGGCGATCAATGGTGTCTTTGTGCCGCGCGCTTCTTACAAGCGCATGACGAAGGGCTCGCGCCGAAGGTGCGCCTCGCCTCAACCCATAAACGTGCGCTTGAAATCGTCCCGCTCGACGTGTTGCGCGCGCATGCATTGGACAATGAAAGCGAAACATAACGGAGCTTGGCGAGTTTCAGTCGTGCCACGCGTATTTCGCTGAATAACGGCGTCCAACCCGCCGCGGCTACATTTTATCTGCCTTGTCCAGAGCTTGCGCGATTCCAGGTGATTTGTCCCCATGGTGAAGGACGATCTTCCACGCTCCATCCAAGCGATAGTAGATATTGGTCACGCGTGAGTTCACGTCCAGCGGAGTACCCGCGACTGTGAACTTTGCCAGTTCTACTCCGACCTCAAAGGCGGTGTCCCCGTGAACGCGAACAAGGCGTTGGGTCATTTTCACATGGCCTCCCGCGCTTGAACGCGCCACGCGTTCGAAGGAGGCATTGATGTCATCCCATCCAACCTCCCGTTCACCTATGGGATGCATGGTGGTGGCCTCCGGGCTCTGCACCCAAAGCGGTGGTAGGGCGCTTGCGTCGCCCGCAAGCATTTGGTTCAGCGCCGCATAGAAAGCCTCGGATGCGGCGATCACGTCAGCTTCGTCTGTCATGGGTTTGCTCCTAGGTGGTGTGCTTCCCAAAGACCGCACGCTGAGGCGCGACGTAGCCGAGCTACACGGTGTCTGAGACCTCAGTGCTCAGCAATCTCAATCTCAAGCTGAATGACTGCGTACCAATTTGCGAGGTCTCGGATTTCGCTATCCGAGAGAGCCGCCGCAACCTCTGACATAATCTCGTGCTGGCGTTGTCCCCGCTTGAACGCCTTGAGCTGTGTATCGAGATATATATTGGTTTCGCCCGCCAAGTTGGGCGCGTCGAGCAACTGCGAGATCCCATCCGCGCCGTGGCAGGACACACAGGCCTGAGGCGCGGCCTCAGCCGACACGCCGTCCGGCAAGGTCGCCACGGGCGTGTGCGAGGCATACCATGCAGCCACATCCGATATCTGCTGCGCAGATAGCCCGGAGCTCACCACGCTCATCATCTCGTTCTCGCGCTGACCGGTCTTGAAGGCCATCAGTTGCGCCTCGAGATACTCCTTTGGTTCACCACCGATATGAGGTGCAATGGGAACCCGAGCGTAGCCGTCGAGCCCATGGCAGGTGCGACACATATTGGCGATCTTGCGCCCCTCCTTGGGGTCGCCTGCGGCGACCGTACCTGCAAGGCCCCCGGCGAGCAAAAGCCCGCCGAGAACGATACCGCAAATCCGCCTCATCCAGCTTGTTCAGGGTTATAGGCGATGCGCCAGATCGCGCCGGCAAAGTCGTCAGACACCAGCATCGAGCCATCGGGCAGGAACTCGATATCCATCGGACGGCCACGATACTCGCCTGTATCCTCGTCCAACCAGCCATCGGCAAAGACCTGAGCGCCCACTGCGTCGCCGGTCTCTGGATCGAGGGCTGTAAACATCACCCGAGCGCCAACAGGTGTGGTGCGATTCCAAGATCCGTGCTGTGCCCAGAAGATCCCGCCATGATATTCCTCGGGGAAGCTGTCATCGCTGTAGAACCGCATGCCAAGATCAGCAGCATGCGCTGTCAGTTCTAGCTGGGGTTCAATGAACTCAACGCCTTCGGGTCGCGGAAACTCAGCTTCCGTAACGATCACGACGCGTGAATTGGTCCAAGGAAATCCGAAATGCTGGCCGGCGGCAGTTTGGCGATTGAGTTCACCTGGCGGGATGTCGTCGCCCATGCCGTCGACCTGGTTATCGGTCCACCACAGCTCGCCCGTCGCCGGGTTGAAGTCTTGACCCACCGAATTCCGCACGCCGCGGGTAAAGACCTCGCGTCCAGAGCCGTCGGTGTTTATGCGGATGATCCCGCCGATGCCAATCTCATCATACAAGTCGATTTTGTCCACCGGCTGGACGTTGAAAGGCTGACCAAGCGAGATGTAGAGCTTCCCATCTGGGCCGATGTCGCACACACGCGCAGAGTGGTTGAAACTCTCTTCATCCACTGGGATCAAGTCACCCTGTCCGACAACTGTGCCAACCGCAATGTCAGGGCTCTCAAAGAAAAACTCTGCCGCAGGAAACACCAAAACCCGATTGCGCTCTGCAATGTAGAGAAACCCGTCAGGAGAGAAACAAGGGCCATTGGGGATGTCGAACGTAACCGATGGCGCGAAATCTTTCACTTCGTCAGCAACGCGATTCCGATTGCGGTCGACGATGGACCAGACCTTGTCTTTGCGTGTGCCCGCAAAAAGAACTGTGCCCTGCGGCGCCAACGCCATGGAACGGGCATCCGGCACAACGGCATAAAGGCTGACCTCGAAGCCTTCGGGAACATTGATGTGCGGGATGATATTGCGCAGAGAATCAGCGCTCTCCCCCTCCTGTTCTATGAAGGTGAAGGTCGCATCCGTCCGCTGCATATTTGTGAGTTTTTCCATGTTGTCTTGAGCAAGCGCTGGTGTTGTCAGCAATGTGCTCAGCGCCAGTGCGCCGACGACTTTGGTTTTCATGTGTCTCCTCCCAGAGAGATGTGCCCCAGATTTCCTCTTATTGGGGTATCGGGCGGCCGCGGGGCTGCTTTTTTACGCCGCTCCCTTTCCGATGCTCTTACTGCTGTGTCCCTAGGTCAAGCTTTGCCTGCGCTCAAATTAGAGATGCTTAGAATTAACGTTGTGATCGCGACGCGCTCGACAAGGCGCGTTTCGGTTGTCCTGCGCCAGCGCCACCTCAGATTTTTTAGACGCTCGAAATGGCCATAAGAGCAGTCCCACATGTGGGTGGGCAACTCCTATTGGACCATGGTCTATGTGGTCAGGTTCACAAACCCGCCGTCATGCAGGATATTCTGGCCAACGATGTAACCGGCATGCTGCGAACACAGAAACGCGCAAAGACTACCGAACTCCTCCGGCAATCCATAGCGTCGCGCGGGAATGCTCTGAACACGCTCTTGGTGCACTTCTTCAACCGGCACGCCTGCTTCTTTGGATCGTAGTCCATCAAGCGCCACCATGCGATCCGTGGCGTGATAGCCAGGCAGGATATTGTTGATCGTCACACCGAACGGGGCCACCTGTCGCGCGGTACCTGCAACATACCCCGTCAGGCCGTTCCGCGCGCTGTTTGACAAGCCTAGGATCGAGGCTGGGGAGCGTACCGCCATAGACGTGATGTTAACCACGCGCCCCCACTCTCGATCACACATCCCAGGCATCAGCGCGCGCATCAACGCAATCGGTGTGAGCATGTTTAGATCGAGCGCTTTGATGAAATCCTCGCGGTCCCAGTCTTGCCAATAACCCGGCGGCGGCCCGCCAGCATTCGTGACCAGGATGTCGATCTCACCTGCTGCTCTCAAAAGATCGCTTTGGATCTCCGGTTCGGCCACATTGCCCGCAACTGTCTGAACCTCGACGTCATGGGTTTGACGGATCTCTTCTGCCGTTGCCTCAAGCGCCTCTGCGCCACGCGCATTCAAGACCAGTGAAACGCCTTCGGCGGCGAGCGCCTCCGCGCATCCGCGTCCCAAACCTTTGGATGAGGCCGTAACGAGCGCGCGTTTTCCCGAAATTCCTAGGTCCATGCGCCCCTCCTATCCGCAGCAAGACACCCCATTGCCAAAAAGACCAAGACAGGGAGACTTGTCTATCCCCCATCGATTGGATCGCGCGAGGCACGCCGACTTAGGGTCGGCATAGGCCGTCGCTGTGACAGAACTGGCCGGTGAGTGGCTGACCACTGGCCGCAACACACAAAGAGCGTGTTTCGGCCGTTGAGGCCCCGTCCGGGCCAGGACTGCAGGCCTCGGCCAACTGGCAACAGACAGACGGATCCATAGCTTGTCCGAGCGCCTCCGATACAGGGCCGCCGGCACCAGCACCAAGTGCCAATAAGGCTTTTTGGGATGGCGTTAAGTCGGTGGCCGCAGCGCCTGATCCCAGCGCAAACAAAGCCAGAGTGATTGAACTGAAAAACCGCATATTACCTCCGGGGCTTTCGCGCAGCATCGCGTCAAGTCCCGAAGGTTGGGTAAATGCCCGTTAGGTTCCGTTAGGGCATGGTATAGAAAAACTCTTCCCGCGCGATCTTGCCATCCACGACCGAGTAGATCGCAACCTCCTCGACGGGCATTTCTTTGCCGTTTTCCTTCTCGCGAAAGACCGATTTGAAGATCAGCGCAAATCGGTCATCGCCGTGTAAGTAAGGCCCCTCGATCGCCCCAGAGACAAACTCCATCGCGTTGTCCCACCAGGCGTGCTTGCCGCGGATCGCGTCCAACCCTGCGGTCTCGGCACTGTCGGTTCCAGGCATGGGCATCGCCTCAACCGAGACGCAATCATCTGCATAGTGCTGATCCAGCAGCGCTGTGACGGTGTTTGTTTCATTGGCTGTCTTGACCGCCTCACCAAGTGCTTTTAGGTCCATGTCACACCTCCATGTTCATCTTATGTTCTACATGTACCATGTCGTGGTGATGCCGAAAAGACAATTTCTGGGACCATTGCCCAGCAGACGCTTCTTACGACCCCTACTCTGCAGCAGCAGCCGCGGCGGAAGCCTCCCAAACCAGCTCAAAGCCGCCATAGATCATGCGCTTGCCATCAAAGGGCATCGATGCGGCGTTCATCCGATCATCGGTCATCAACTTGGCCCAACCTTCATCCCGCGCGGTCTTGTCAGGCCAAGTGACCCAAGAAAACACCACGACCTCGCCCTCTTCGGCTTTGACGGCCAACGGGAAGGACGTGAGCTCTCCGTCCGGGACGTCATCTCCCCAACATTCAGCCACGGCAATCGCACCATACTCCTGCATGATCGCCCAGGCCTCCTGAGCATGTGTGATATAGGCCTCCTTTTTCGCGACCTCCACAGCCGCCACAAAACCATCGATATAAGCCATAAACCTTGCTCCTTTAGATATGCCCGGACTGTGCGATATGTTGGTCGCAGTCTATCACAAAACGGCCGCGATTGGGCCCCGAACGACGCCTGGCTGGATCAGCAACGGCAGCCAACTCATCGCTGTGTCGCTTGGCTAAGGCTCGGCTCAATCAAACGCCAAGCGCATTATGGATCTGGCACTGGCCGTGGTTTCTTATCTTCGTCGATGGCCACGAAGGTGAAGGTGCCCTCTGTCACCTTGGCACGCTCACCATGACGCCCGCGCAGCACCCAAGCTTCGAGAGCCACCGCCATGGAAGTGCGACCCACCCGGTCGATCCGCCCGTAGACACAAAGAACATCGCCCACAGCAACCGGCGCGATGAACTTCATCGCATCAATGGCGACAGTGGCGACCCGGCCTTTCGCGCGCACGCCCGCGATGATCCCTGCGGCGATATCCATCTGCGACAGCACCCAACCGCCAAAGATGTCGCCGTTCACATTGACATCCGCCGGCATCGCCAGTGTGCGGAGCGTCAGTTCTCCCTTCGGTGTTTCGGTCATCGGGCCTGCCTTTCGGATCGTGAACACGCTCTATGACACATGGCGGGGCGCCTCACGCAAGCCCCGTTGCCGGGTGGTGGAGACATCGTTAGCTTGCCCAGAGATTTAAACGAGGCAATTCATGGCGAACGAGCAGCATGTTGAGTGGCTCTGCGAAGGTGTTGAGACGTGGAATGCGCGGCGGCAACGGGAAGATTTCAGACCCGACTTCTCAGAAGCCGGAGATCTTGTTGATAGACTCAGGACAGCAGGCGTTATCGCTTCTGATCACCGCGCGAACCTTGTGGGTGCGAACCTCAAGGGGGCGAATCTTAGGTGGGCGAACCTCAGAGGGGCGGATCTCAGGAGGGCGAACCTTAGTTGGGCGAAACTCAGGGGGGCGGACCTCAGGGGGGCGGACCTCAGGGAGGCGGTCCTCAGGGAGGCGAACCTCGCGGGGGCGGACCTCAGGGAGGCGAAGCTCGTAGGAGCGGACCTCAGGGAGGTGAGTCTCTTGGGGGCGGACCTCAGAGAGGCAAAGCTCGTGGAGGCGAAGCTCAGGAAGGCAAACCTCGCGGGGGCGGACCTCAGGCAGGTGGACCTCGGGGAGGCCAACCTGAGACTGGCGAACCTGAGGGAGGCAAACCTCGCGGGGGCGGACCTCAGGAGAGCGTATGTCGCAACTGTTGGCACGAGTTCGGACGCAAACGATCGCGTCGACCGCGTGCCAACAGATCTGAGCAGCAGTCGAAATCTGACTCAGCGTCAATTGGACCAAATGACCGGCGATCAATGGACTTTGATCCCGGAAGGCCTCATTCGACCGGCGCATTGGTTGGAGAAGACAGATGAACTTGAAACAGATGCTGAGGACGAAAGTGAAACCGGTGCCCAAGGCGAAAAGCCAGCCCAGTCCAGTGAGACCAACTCAACCAACGAGCCAGCGCCTTCTCGTGATGAGAACTCTTCTGCGTCTATCTTCCGGTCACAAGTTGACATTGTCCTCCGCACGGCCGCCGCGGCAGAGATCACCAGCAATGGTATTGCCGGGCAACTAGACTACGCTCTGCAAGCCTACCGTCAAGAAGCAAGCACCAATCAAGTGCCCGACGATGTTTTGTTGGTTGAGAAATTCAGCGACCTTCTGAAAAGTCTCGCCACTGAAATCGTGCAACCAGAGCCGGATCAGGATCGTCTGGCACAGCAACTTCAAGACATGGAGCAGACCATCGCTGAGCTAACGGCGGTGATCGAGGCGCAGGCAACTGAGATCGCAGCGCTGAAGTCTGCGCCTTCTGGTTCTACAAATTGGGACAAGATGAAATCGAGCTTCGCAACTTCATTCGGGAAGACTATGGGCAGCGCGACTGCCGGTGCCATCGTTGCCGGGTCTGGCTATCTGCTCGGAGCTTACGGAGCAGAACCTGTCGCTCTGCTCGGCAATGCCTTCTCCAAACTCTTTGCAGTAGCACCACCAATGCCGTTGCCCAGTGGCACAACATTGCTTTGAGAAAGCGGAACAAACCCGTCCGGCTCATGTCTGTTCACTTCGAAAGAGAACACTCCCGCCAGGCTACGCCAGCCCAAACAGGCTTTACCCTAATTTCTAAGAAACACATGGCAAACCGGCATCAAGGCAAAATAAAAGCCCGGCGGGACCGCCGGGCGCGTTTGTCTCGGGACAAGTCTAATTTGAGCCTTACTGCTCCAGCTTCGCCATACGCTCTAGCGCGTCCATGGCCTCGAGCCCGCGCTGAAACTCCTTGAGGGCTTCCGGCGCGGCATGCGTGTTCTCCGTTGGGAGAATGGCGCCGGTGAGGTCCGATGCTTCGACCACAACAAAGGCGGTGACCAGCGCGACAACGGCGAAAAGACTTACGGTTTTACAGGTTGGGATAAATGAAACAGTCATCCTCGTCTCCTTTCCAAATCAAACTGAAGACATCCTTTGGACGGACGTTACGTAAGCGCGATGCCCGTCACTACAATACCGTTCAGTTTACTTTAATTTGATCGCGGCGCTCGTGAATTGCCCGTCACCGCCGTCACGGCTTCGTTTACTTGCGTTACCGAGAACGTCATCTGGCAGCCGCTTGGCATCAGAGGATAATAAGACTGCGTTGCGGCACCACAGTGATGTCAATCGCGCGGCGGGTTCCAATTGCGGCCCTCCCCGCGCCTCGCTATATGGCGGCACATGCTCGACCAACGCTCCAACGCTCCTGACCTGCCGCCCGAGATTGCGCGGCGGCGGACCTTTGCGATCATCTCTCACCCAGATGCGGGAAAGACCACGCTGACGGAAAAGTTCCTGCTCTATGGTGGGGCGATCCAAATGGCCGGTCAGGTGCGCGCCAAGGGCGAGGCCCGGCGCACGCGGTCGGACTTTATGCAGATGGAGAAGGATCGCGGGATCTCTGTCTCTGCCTCTGCGATGTCCTTCGATTACGGTGGCTTTCGTTTTAATCTGGTCGACACTCCTGGCCACTCGGATTTCTCGGAAGATACCTACCGGACGCTCACAGCCGTGGATGCTGCCATCATGGTGATCGATGGGGCGAAAGGGGTGGAGAGCCAAACGCAGAAACTGTTTGAAGTTTGCCGCCTGCGCGATCTACCGATCCTGACCTTTTGCAACAAGATGGACCGTGAGAGCCGCGACACCTTCGAGATCATCGATGAAATTCAGGAAAACCTTGCCATCGATGTGACGCCCGCGAGTTGGCCCATTGGGATGGGGCGGGATTTTCTGGGCTGCTATGATCTGCTGCGCGACCGGCTCGAGCTGATGGATCGCTCTGACCGCAATGTCGTTGCGGAAAGCCTTGAAATTCAAGGCCTCGACGATCCCAAACTGGCGGAGAACGTTCCTGCCGACCTGCTGGATCAGTTGCGCGAAGAGGTCGAGATGGCCCGCGAATTGATGCCCAGGCTTGACCCTCAAGCGGTCATGGACGGAACCATGACGCCGATCTGGTTCGGCTCTGCAATCAACAGCTTCGGCGTGCGCGAACTGATGGATGGGATTGGGAATTTCGGACCTGAGCCGCAACCGCAATCGGCTGAACCGCGACAGGTCAGTCCCGACGAGAAGAAAGTCGCCGGGTTCGTTTTCAAGGTGCAGGCGAACATGGACCCCAAGCACCGTGACCGGGTGGCGTTCCTGCGGATGGCCTCAGGCCATTTCAAGCGCGGGATGAAGCTGACGCATGTGCGGTCGAAGAAACCGATGGCGATATCAAACCCAGTGCTTTTTCTCGCTTCTGACCGGGAATTGGCGGAAGAGGCATGGGCCGGCGACATTATCGGTATCCCAAACCACGGCCAGCTCAGGATCGGCGATACGCTCACCGAGGGCGAAGCTTTGCGCGTCACCGGCATTCCGAGCTTCGCCCCGGAGCTTCTGCAGAATTGCCGCGCAGGCGATCCGCTGAAGGCCAAACATCTCGACAAAGCGCTGATGCAATTCGCTGAAGAGGGCGCGGCTAAGGTGTTTAAACCGATGATCGGGTCGGGCTTTGTGGTTGGCGTGGTGGGCGCGCTGCAGTTTGAGGTTCTGGCCAGCCGGATCGAGCTGGAATACGGGCTGCCGGTTCGGTTCGAGCCCTCTCAGTTCACATCCGCCCGCTGGGTGCTTGGCCCAAGGGACGCGGTCGAGACATTTGTAGATGCCAACAAAGGCCATATCGCCTATGACAATGATGGTGACACGGTTTATCTGACCCGCTTGCAGTGGGATATCGACCGGATCGAGCGAGATCATCCAGACCTCACGCTCAGCGCAACGAAGGAGATGCAGGTCTAACTGTCGCCTTCCTTCTGGCGACGTTTTACAACGTCTCACGTGTTTCCTAAGGAGAACCACCATGCGCAGCGTCTTGACCGCCCTGTCGATCCTTCTTGCCGGTGCCGCTTTCGCAAGCGATACAGAGCCTTCTCATGACCAAGACGCGCATAAAGCCGAAGCCGGGGGTGTGGTGATCCTCCACCCTTGGGCCCAGGCCACAACTGGAACCTTTGTCCGTATCTACATGGAAATTGAAAACGAAAACCATGACGCGGTAACTCTGATGGGAGGCGATGCGCATGGTGTTGCGGAGAGCGTTTTGGTTTATGCGGCACCGGTGAAGCCCGGGGCGGCACCCAAGGCAATCGGTGATCTCGTCATTGCGGAAGAGTCGCATATGGAGCTGACACCCGGAGGCGTTTACTTGCAGTTGGACGGGCTGAAACACCCACTTGCCAAGGGCGATCGCTTTGAGATGCATGTGGAAATCGCGCCCATCGGCGAAATGGAAGTTATCGTGGAGGTCGAAGCCGCGAATGCGACGCAGCATTCTCACGCTGGTCACGCTCACTAGTCTTTGCCAGATCGGTCCAGCGCTGGCGCAGGAAAGCTGGCGCCTGATCTCTGACATCGACCTGGTTGAGTCCGAAAAAGACGGCATTTGGCGCGTGGACAAGACCATCCCGACTGCGCTGCAAGACCGGGCGCAAGACTTTTCCATCACCGGTTATGCCGTGCCGATCATGGCGCAGCCCTATATCCAACAGTTCCTCTTGGTCGAAGACCCCGATGACTGCCCGTTTTGCGGCGATTCCGGCTATGGGCCCAGCTTAGAGGTCACGCTCCGCCGCAGTCTGCCGACCTTAGCTGAGGGCACCGAGGTGTCCGTCACCGGCACGTTGGAATTCGATATGAGCCCCGAGACCTATCAAACTGTCCGGCTGAAAGACGCGGTTATCACCCGATCTGTCGAGCAAGCGCCTCACAACAACTGACTGTGATCATCCTATCGAGGATCACCGGGGCAATCCTTTAAGGATCTATGGTCGGCCCGACCATTTAGGGATGTCCTGCCTCTCGGGCTTTTAGGACAGTTGTCTTCAGAAGAAGATGGTACTGGTCTGTGATCCTAGTGTTGGTCACAAGATCCAAAGGTTTAATCCGCAGAAAGAACCGCAGACAAGGCTGCAGAGTTCATCGTGCTTCGAGTAATTCTCGGCGAGTCTTTGGCTCATCGGTCGGGAGGTCACAGCAGCAACTTTGCACGCGGGAAAGCGGAAGGCGAAAGCAAAACCGATCTGAATTTGGCTATAATTATCATTATTTTCAGTTACTAAGCGGAAGGCCCATCTGGCCCATAGTGATGTTTTTGATCCTCCGCCCGCGAATTGGCTTTGCCTTGCTTACACCAACCCGAGATTATCGTATGCAGAGATCGGGCAGACCAAAGGCAAGAAACGTGACGCGAATAATCCTCTATGATGTGGGTCGGTTTCTGAACCGAGCAAAAGCCCCCACACCAACGGGCATAGACCGCGTTGATATTCGCTACTTGCAACACTTCTTGACCGCGCCCGACACCAAGGTGATCGGCGTGGTGCAAAAAGGGAAGGTGCTGATCGCCGTGCCTGATCGACAGTTTTCGCGGCTTTGGAGACTGCTCAGCGCCCGCTGGATTGAAGGGCTGCCTGCGGTTGGGTTGGAGAAACTGGATCAGCGATGGCTCAAGCTGAGCAGTTCGATACGCACCACGGTGATGAAACTCACAGGACGTTCCGGTGCGAGTGATAGCGCCTTGGTCGCACGCTCACTGCAACGATTGCGGCATGACAATCCTGAGGCGGAAATCCTCTATGTGAATTCTTCGCATAATGGGATCAAAGCTGCCGCGCCGTTTCGTTTCATGCGTGACACATTGGGCGCGGCTTGTGTGTTCTACATCCATGACATGATCCCAACCGATTACCCAGACTTGGTCCGTGCAGGCGCCGCTGACCGCCATAGCGCGAGGATGCGTCTGGTCCTGAATGCGGCCGATCTCGTCTTGACCAACTCGACCTATTCCCAAGATCGGATCGCGGCATTCGCATCGAAAGAAGCTCTGCCGCTGACCCCGATTGAGGTTCTGCATATTGGGGTGGAGCCATCGTTTCTATCGGCGCTAAAGGCGCAAGGCGCTTGGTCTCCCTCGGAGACCCCGCATTTTGTGACCGTCGGAACGATTGAGCCGCGCAAAAACCTCTCAGTGCTTCTAAAGGCTTGGAAGCTCTTGAAAGCGGGCCCTGGACCTACGCCCCAACTCAAGATCATCGGGCGCCGCGGCTGGTTTACCGAAGCCAATGCCGACTACCCCGGTTTGTTGGAAGAGGCGGCGCCAGAAGCGATAGAAACCGGCGCTCTTGATGACGGTCAGTTGCTTGAGATGCTGCTGAGTTCGCGCGCCTTGCTTTTTCCAAGCTTTGTCGAAGGCTGGGGAATGCCGATTGTTGAAGCGCTCACCGCGAGTGTCCCGGTGATAGCGTCAGACATCGACGCGTTTCGCGAAGCATCCCAAGGGTTTGCCACTCTGCTTCCAGCAGAAGACAGCGCCGCCTGGGCCAACGCTGTCCGACAGGCGGCATCGGTCACACCCCCAGCAGACCTCAGCGGATTTAAACCACCGACTTGGCCGACCCATTTTGAGAAACTGGAACAGTCCCTCGGTCGTCTGCGCGACACATTTCTCAACAACCGCGCAGGAGCAATCCGTTGAGCCGTATCTTTCTGGATGTCACCGATCTGGCAATTTATCTGCGCCACAATAGCGGTGTGTCAGGAATACAGCGCGTCTTGATCAATGTCGCAAGGATGATGGCAGAGACCCAGAGCGACGTCTTTATCAGCTTTGTCGATCCGACTACCAAGGCTTATCGCGCGGTTTCTGCGAAATCACTGGATGACATCAACGGCTTTGAAGAAGCCATACTCAAGCAGCTATTCTTCATCAAAGGACGGGCCAGCAAAGCACTTGCCACCAAAAAGCTGCCGACATTGGAAAAGTATCGACCTGGGAGTGCCAAGTACTACTACCGTTTCGCATGCGCTGTATGGGCAAGTTTCCGTGGCAAGGACGATTACTTTCGGCGACGCGGAACCTCTCTCAGTGCTTGGCGTACAGCCTTGAAAACAGGCCCTTCCGACACCAAAGGCGTGTCAATTCCAGCCTCTGTCGATCCGCTCAACACCGCGGAACCTGGCGATACCCTGGTAATCCTTGGTGCTTCCTGGAACATTTCGCGGCTCGATGCCTATGCCCGTCAGCTCCGAGAAAAACATGTGCGCCTGGTCGTTTTGCTACACGATCTTGTTCCGCTGCTCACACCTGAGCATGTTGAAGATCGAGTTGCAAAGAACTTCAGGCTTTGGCTAGAAGATACGGTCTCGCAGGCAGACATGATCCTTGCAACCACCGAGTTCACGGCGGCAAAACTGCGCGATTACCTTGCGTCACATGACAGCGAAGCAAAAGTCGAAGTTCTTCCGCTTGCGCGCTGTTTTGAGCCTTCTGTCACCGATGAAACAGCAAAGGATCGGGTTGATCTGCTCTCTCCGATTGATCGCCGTATCGCGGGACTCATCACTCGTCCGTATGTGCTCTGCGTTGGCACGATGGAGTCGCGCAAAAACAATCTGAGTTTAGCGCAAGCCTGGCATCGATTGTCCTTAAGACCCGAGATCGACTTGCCCCGCCTGATATTTGCCGGGAAGCGCGGTTGGTTAAATGATGATTTCTTTGAGCTGATGGACCGCACTTCTGGACTTGGTGGTTGGGCCAAAATCGTTGAGGGACCGTCCGATGCAGAGCTCGCTTTGCTCTACGAGCATTGCCTGTTCACAACCATGGTGAGTTTTCACGAAGGCTGGGGACTGCCGATCGGCGAGGGATTTACCTATGGCAAGACCGCGGTGATCGCAAAAAACTCTGCCATGCCCGAAGTTGGCGGTGAGCTTGTCGAGTATTGTGATGCGCAGTCGGTGTCCAGCATTGCAGCGGCCTGCGAAAGACTAATCAGCGATCACGACCATCGCGGAGCGCTTGAAGACAAGATTGCCGCCGCCAAGCTTCGCAGTTGGTCTGACGTGGCAGAGGATCTAACCGCTCTTCTACAAAACAAGCTTTGATGAAACGGTCGTAGAACCGTCGCATGGCGATCATATCTTCCAGAGAATGTGGTCGGAGGTTTGTATGCGTCGCGACGGAGATCTCTAATGTTATTGCGAACAACCGCGTTTTTTGCCGCCATGGCGGCGACCACACCGCTTCATGCGCAAGAGATGGTACCAGCAACGCTGGCGGGCCATGCTGCCATTCCTGCCAACACGATGACACCGCCTCCTGCCGATGCGCCGCGAGACATGTGGATCAGCGGGAAATTCACCTCAGGCGCGTTGCGCAATGACACGCCGATGTCCGACATGCGCCCCTCCGGCTTGGCCCTGCCCTTTATCGGTCAACCCTTCCAGGGGATCTCTGGCTTTGCGGCAGAAAGAACACCTCAAGGCGATCTATACGCGCTGATCGACAATGGTTTTGGCAGCAAAATCAACAGTCCCGACGCCATGTTGAGCTTTGTGGTGTTGCGCCCAGATTTTGAAACGGGACAGATCGAGATCCTCGACCGGATCTGGCTGCAAGACCCTGATCGTGTTCTGCCCTATCACCTGACGCTTGAAACCACCGATACGCGCTATTTGACCGGCAGCGATTTCGATCTGGAGAGCATGCAGGTCGTGGGTGATGAGATATGGATCGGTGAGGAGTTTGGACCCTTCTTAATCCGGACCGATTTGGGCGGACGTGTCACCGGCCTCTTTCCCACGCTCCTGGATGGTGCCGAACTTCGCTCACCCGACCATCCGCGCGCGCGTGTGCCAGCTCAACCCGGAGAAGACTTTACCGTACCCCGCAGTGGCGGCTTTGAAGGCTTGGCGCTTGCACCAAACGGAAACCTCTGGGCCATGATCGAAAAGCCCTTGATCGCGGCAAATGGTAAAAGCGAAGGTGACTTCTTGCGCGTTCTGGAGTTTGATCCTTCTTCCGCGGAATGGACCGGAGAGACCTTCAAATTTGCGCTCACCGACGGCGCTGTGGCGATCGGAGACTTTAACTTCATCGATGACACGCGTGCCTTGGTGATCGAACGCGATGGCGGACAAGGAGATGCGAGCCTCGTCTGTGCCGAAGGGACAACGGAAGGGTGTTTCGAACAACCTGCAGAGGTGAAGCGGATCACATTGATCGATACCGCTCAGATCGATGACGATGGCTTTGTCGCGCGCCTGAAACAGATCGATCTGCTCAATATCGCCGATCCGGATGGCTTGGCGCGCTTGGAGACCTCTGCCGATCGTGACATGACCGGGCAGTTTACCTTCCCCTTCGTGACCATCGAAAGCGTCATGCGCGATGGCGATGAACACATCCTCGTGGGCAACGACAATAATCTGCCCTTTTCAATCGGGCGCAAACTCGGCACCGCAGATGCCAACGAGATGATCCGGCTGTATGTCCCGGAGCTGTTGGCCAACTAAAATCGCCTAGCGACCCTCGCGCCAAAGCCGAAACTGCGGCTTTGGCGTCGCGGTTTTGCCCAATAAACCCGTTATTCCGACGGTAATTTGACCGGTTCCGCAATTTCATGTAGGGAGCCCGACAACGACGCGGGCGTGTTGGAATTGCGCCCAAAACCCACGTGGCCCGATGCCACGCGAGAGATTGGACGCTGATGACGAGTTTTTCTGACCTGAACCTTGATCCCAAGGTATTGAAGGCTGTGACCGACGCGGGGTATGAGACCCCGACCCCAATTCAGGCAGGCGCTATCCCTTCGGCCCTTGAGGGCCGCGATGTTTTGGGGATTGCCCAGACGGGAACCGGTAAAACAGCAAGCTTCACCTTGCCGATGATCTCGCTTCTCACAAAGGGCCGGGCGCGGGCCCGGATGCCTCGCAGCCTTGTTCTGGCCCCCACGCGAGAGCTTGCAGCGCAGGTGGCCGAGAATTTTGACACCTACTCCAAGCATCTCAAGCTGACCAAAGCGCTGCTGATCGGCGGTGTGAGCTTCAAAGAACAAGACCTGCTGATTGACCGCGGTGTCGATGTTTTAATCGCCACGCCGGGGCGCCTGTTGGATCACTTCGAACGCGGCAAGCTGTTGCTCACCGGCGTGCAGATCATGGTGGTGGACGAGGCCGACCGGATGCTTGATATGGGTTTCATCCCAGATATCGAGCGAATTTTCAGCCTCACACCTTTCACGCGGCAAACCTTGTTTTTCTCCGCCACCATGGCGCCAGAGATCGAACGGATCACCAACACCTTCCTGTCGAGCCCCGCAAAGATTGAGGTCGCGCGCCAGGCGACGACCTCTGAAACCATTGAACAGGGCGTCGTGCTTTATAAACCCTCGCGCCGGGATCGCGCAGCGAAGGAAAAACGCGATTTGCTGCGGGCGCTGATCGATCAAGAGGGCGAGGCTTGCAGCAATGCCATCGTCTTTTGCAATCGCAAGACAGAGGTTGACATCGTCGCAAAGTCGCTCGCCAAGCACGGCTACAATGCCGCGCCAATCCACGGCGATCTTGAGCAGTCACAGCGGATGAAAACGCTGGAAGGGTTTCGCACGGGCGAGATTAGGTTTCTGTGCGCGTCAGACGTCGCGGCCCGTGGGCTCGATATCCCGAATGTAAGCCACGTGTTCAATTTCGACGTCCCTGGTCATGCAGAGGATTATGTGCACCGCATCGGCCGAACAGGACGGGCCGGGCGGGACGGCAAGGCGCTCATGATTTGCACGCCATCGGACGAAAAAGCTCTCGCCGCAATTGAAGATCTGGTCAAAAGCGAAGTGCCTCGGATCGGGTCGCCTTATGTACCCAAAGTCAAACCCTCTAAATCAGATACCCCCAAAGAACCTCCAAAAGCGATGAAAGCAGAGCGTTCAAACAAAGGCGGACGCCGCGGAAGGTCCAAAGACGATGGCAAGGTCATCGGCATGGGCGATCATATGCCAAGCTTCATTGCGCTCAGCTTTGAAGAACGGCGCGCCGCGAACGCTGCCTAATCCAGTATTTTTCCAAGCGCGACTTTCATCAAAACCCGCCTTGAAAGTCACGCCAAACGACTGATCACAACAGAAACCTCGGGTTTTTTGCCGATCTCGCCATTGGCGACGTTCCGGGCCGTGCGTCGTATGGCCTCTGTGAGTTTGTCATCATCCACCAGCACATCGTCGTCAGCTCGGTCGAGCAATTGAGACAATGCATGCTCCACCACCTCGGTAAGAGGATCGCCAGATCGCCCGCTTTCAGGCAAGCCCATCACCTCGCACCAGGGATCGCCGAGCGGTTCATCGCCCTCATCAATGATCACGGTGATCATCAGATGGCCATTGATCGCCATGCGAATGCGGTCGCGCACCACCCCATCGAAAGCGCCGATTTGAACGGAGCCATCAAGATAGGTCCGCCCAGTATCAATGTAACCGGCCACTTTAGGGGCATTGCCCGAAAGCTCAATCATCGTGCCATTTGGCGCTAAGACACCTGTGACGCCGCTTTCAGCGCCAAGTTTCACATGCGCACGCAAATGCCGATGTTCGCCATGCATCGGGATCAACACTTGCGGTGAAATGAGTGCGTGCATGGCTTGCAAATCTGGTCGGTTCGCATGCCCCGAAACATGGTAGAGCCCAGAGCTATCATCCACCACATCGACGCCCATCTCTGAAAACACATTCATGATCTGGATCACACCGCGTTCATTGCCGGGAATGGTTTTGGAAGAAAAAAGGAAGAGATCGCCCTCTTTCATTTCTAGTCCCAGATACTTCCCCCGTGCCAATTGAGCCGAAGCCGCGCGGCGTTCTCCTTGGCTGCCCGTAACCAACAACATCAAGTTTTCGCGGGGAACTTGGGTGGCATCCTCCGGCGGGACAGTATTGGGAAAGGCTTTGAGGATCCCGGTTTCCACCGCCTCTGCCACCATGCGGCGCATGGCGCGGCCCAAAAGAACGATCGAACGGCCCGATGCTTGCCCCGCTTCAGCGAGTGTCTTCACACGTGCAATGTTGCTGGCAAATGTCGTCGCCACCACCATGCCAGGCGCGCCCGCAACCAGTTTTTCAATCGCGGGTCCGACTGTGGCCTCGCTTCTCCCCACGTGTTCTGAAAAGACATTGGTGCTGTCACAGACCAGGGCCAAGACACCGCTTTTCGCAATCTCGGACCAGGTCTCGGGCGCGAAGGGCTCACCCACAATTGGAGTTGGATCACGTTTGAAATCGCCGGTATGAACAATGCGCCCTGCCGGACAATCAAT
The DNA here is from genome assembly GCA_038751255.1 of Pseudomonadota bacterium. Classification (GTDB taxonomy): domain Bacteria; phylum Pseudomonadota; class Alphaproteobacteria; order Rhodobacterales; family Rhodobacteraceae; genus JANSYP01. The sequence goes on along the minus strand of JBCDGN010000014.1, from coordinate 28,384 downwards.
AACCAAAGCCGAGCTTTCGGGGATGGAGTGAGACACCGGTGCGAAACCCACCTCAAACGGCCCGCATTTAACCTGCTCTGGCCAGGGCCCCGTGATCCGCACCTCTTCGGGTAAATGCCCCTGCTCTTCCATCTTGCGCCGCGCAACGGCCCCCGTGAATTTGCGCGCATAAATCGGCGCGCCAAGCCGGGCCCACAAATGACCAACGGCTCCTACGTGATCCTCATGCGCATGGGTGATGAAGATCGCCTCGATCCGGTCGCGACGCTCTTCCAGCCAAGCGATATCAGGTAGGATCAAATCTACGCCGGGCGTATTATCCATATCCGGAAAAGCAACGCCGAGATCGACCACAATCAGACGTTCTTCGTCGGTGGGTCCGTAACCGTAGACGTAACAGTTCATACCAATCTCACCTGCGCCACCAAGGGCCAGGTAGATCGCGCGGTCAGAGCTCATCAGGCAGCATGGCCTTGGTTATACTGATAGATGACCGTCAGACCGTGCATAATTAGCATTTCCTCAAACACATCGAAATTGGCTTGGCCTTGCTGGAACAAGGGGGCCAACCCGCCGGTTGCCACAACCTTCATCGGGCGGCCATGTTCTTTGCGGATTTGATCAACCACCCCGTTGATCAGGCCCACATAGCCCCAGAACACACCAGACTGCATACAGTCAACGGTGTTCTTGCCAATGACACGTTTGGGGCGCGAGACATCGATATTGGGCAGCTGCGCCGCTGCTTGGTGCAACGCAGTGAGGCTGAGGTTCACCCCCGGAGCGATCACACCACCGATATAGGCGCCATCGATATCCACCACATCAAAGGTGGTTGCGGTGCCGAAATCGACCACGATCAGATCGCCACCATGGAGATCAAACCCCGCAACTGTGTTGACCAGACGGTCTGAGCCCACCTGCGTGCCTGGATCGACCCTCGCCTCGATTGGAAGCAGACATTCAGGCTTGCCCACAACCAGCGGCCGCGTTTTGAAATATCGGCTTGAGAGAACGCGCAAGTTGAAGACCACCCGCGGGACCGTCGAAGAGATGATCACCGCGTCGATTTTCACATCAAGCTCGGCATAGCGCATCAGGGCAGAGAGCCAGACATGATATTCATCCGCCGTCCGGCGCTGATCTGTCGATGTGCGCCAGATGGCCAGAAACTGATGGCCGTCCCAAATGCCAAACACTGTGTTGGTGTTGCCGCAATCGATCGTCAGTAGCATGTGAGTACCGCTTTAGCTTGGGAAACGGACATCGCCCGATTGAATTCTATGGCGCATCAGACCGTCTCGCACCACCAAGGACCCGTCATCGCTGATCGTCTCAAAGGTGCCCGTCAAGGTTCGCTTACCATCGAACACTTCCACGTCTTCGCCAAGTCGCGCTGCGGCGGCCAACCACGCCTGCTTGATCGGTTCAAACCCTTCCGTCCTTAACCGTTGATCCCAATGATCCAACGCCGGGGCCAGTTGATCGAGCAGGTCTTCTGGTTCCAGCCGGGTGCCGGTTTGCGCCAGAAGAGAGACCGCTTTCAGCGCACCATCGGGCAGATCCTCCGGCTTAGGCGCTGCAATCAGGTTGACACCGACGCCAATGCACAATCGATCCACCTGTTGGCCGTGACCCGAGCTTTCCAGCAAAATACCGGCAAGCTTTCCGCCGTTTAGAAGCACATCATTGGGCCATTTGAGCGCGAAGCTTTGAGGCTGGTTGGTGATCCGGCCCAGCGTCTCCATCAGAGCGATGGCCGCCGCAAAAGAGCGCAAGCTCGCTTGGCTCGTCGGAAGCGATTCGACAAAGCAAAGCGAGGCGGCAAAGTTCCCCAGCGGATCAATCCAGGGGCGCCCTTGCCGTCCACGCCCATTGGTTTGCCTGCGCGCCATCAACCAAAATCCACGTTCCCCAGGGTTAGGAAAGCTTTGCAGTCCAGCAGCGTTGGTGCTGTCGATTTGGTCGACAACACGCCGTCCGATGCCGTCCGGCCAAGGTCTTGCGTCGTTACTGGACAAGGGTCGCTGCCGCTGCAGCCGCTGAGGCCTCGACGCCTGTAAAGAGGTTAAACACACCCAGAAGCATCGCCGCCGCACTGCACACCAGCACGACCGATAGCGTCGGGTGGCGCGCCTTGTCCAAGGGCTCGGTCTCTTCACCGAAATAGATGAAGTAAACGATCCGCAGGTAATAGTAGGCGCCGATGACAGACGCCACGACCCCCGCCACTGCAAGCCAGGTCAGACCAGCTTGCACCGCGGCAGTAAGCACATAGAACTTGCCAAAGAATCCAACGAGCGGTGGCACGCCGGCGAGCGAAAACATCAAGATCAGCATCGCGAGTGCTTTGAGCGGCTCGCGCTTGGCATACATTTTGAGCGAGGCGATATCGGTGACCGGTTGGCCCCCACGCTCCATCGACAGGATGAAGGCAAAAGTGCCGATATTCATGGTCACGTAAATCGCCATATAGACCAACATCGCTTGGACGCCAAAGGCGGTGCCTGCCGCCAGCCCCATCAACGCATAGCCCATATGAGCGATCGAGGAATAGGCCATCAGCCGTTTGATATTGGTCTGGCCGATTGCGGCGATCGCGCCCAGGAACATCGAATTCACACTGAGGAAGGCAAGGATTTGCTGCCAATCGCTCACGGCCTCACCGAACGCGCCATGCAACAGGCGTGCAAAGAGCAGCATCGCCGCCACCTTGGGCGCTGTGGCGAAAAAGGCAGTCACAGGCGTCGGCGAGCCCTCATAAACATCCGGCGTCCACATATGGAAGGGCGCGGCGGAGACTTTGAATGCCAGACCCGCGGCCAGAAACACCAGACCGAACAACAGACCCAGAGAGATATCACCCTCGGTCGCGGTGGTGAAAATCCCAGCAAAATCGGTGGTGCCCGCATAGCCATAGGTGAGCGAAGCGCCATAGAGCAACAACCCAGAGGACAACGCTCCAAGCACGAAATACTTCAATCCCGCCTCGGTTGATTTCACGCTGTCCCGGCGCAGCGCGGCAACCACATAAAGCGACAGCGATTGCAGCTCGAGCCCCATATAGAGCGCCATCAGGTCGCCCGCGGAAACCATCATCATCATGCCCACAGCAGCGAGCGTGATTAGGATCGGATACTCAAAGCGCAAAAGCCCCCGTCGTTCCATATAGCCTTGACTGATAAACAGCACGATTGCGGCCGACCCCAAGATCAGCACCTTGGCAAAACGCGCATAGGCATCGTCGATGAACATCCCGCCAAAAGCGACACGCGTTTCAGGGATCGAAACGCCGAGCCCAAACGCCACCACCAGCAACACCGCCGAGGTGATCGTCACTAGTAATGGCGCAATTTCGTCCTTGCGCGTGTAAACGGCGATCAGCAAGGCAGCCATCGCGTACACGGACAACACAATCTCGGGCAAAAGGATGGCGATATCGGCGGAAGTCATGGTCTTACCTCAATCGGTTGCCGTTTCGGCGACTTGTGTTGCGAGCGAATGTTCAAGCAGCGCGGTCTCGTGATCGGCAATCAGGGCGTTGACCGATGGCCCAATGATGTCTGTGACCAGGCTCGGATAGACGCCTAAAAGGATGGTCATCACGATAAGCGGCGCGAAAATCGCCTTCTCTCGGGTGCCCATATCCGTGATCGACTTCAGGCTCTCTTTGATCAGATCACCCATCACCACGCGGCGGTAGAGCCAGAGCGCATAAGCGGCCGAAAGGATTACCCCAGACGCTGCGACCAGCGCGATCCAGGTATTGACCTGGAAGACGCCCATAATCGTCAGGAACTCGCCCACAAACCCGCTGGTGCCTGGCAGCCCCACATTCGCCATGGTGAAGAGCATGAAGATCGCTGCATAGGCCGGCATGCGGTTCACCAATCCGCCATAGGCGGAAATCTCTCTGGTGTGCATCCGGTCGTAGATCACGCCCACACACAAAAAGAGCGCGCCAGAGATGAACCCATGGCTGATCATCTGAAAGATTGCCCCGTCGATACCCTGCTGGTTCACCGCGAAAATACCCATGGTCACATAGCCCATATGGGCAACCGATGAATAAGCGATGAGCTTCTTCATATCCTCCTGAACCAGCGCGACGAGGCTTGTATAGACAACCGCGATGGCGGAGAGCCACAGAACCAAGGGACCCATCACCTCCGAGCCCACTGGGAACATCGGGATCGAGAAACGCAGGAACCCGTACCCTCCCATCTTCAGCAGGATCGCAGCCAGCACGACGGAGCCCGCTGTGGGGGCCTGAACATGCGCATCTGGCAGCCAAGTGTGTACCGGCCACATTGGCATCTTCACCGCGAAGCTCGCGAAGAAAGCGAGCCAGAGCAGAGTTTGCGCTCCGCCGATCACCTGGACGCCGAGCAGGCTAAAGGTCTCAGTGCCGAACTCATGGGTCAGAAGCTTCGGGATATCGGTGGTGCCCGCATCCACATACATCGCCACCATGGCCACGAGCATCAAAACGGAGCCGAGGAAGGTGTAGAGGAAGAACTTAAACGCCGCATAGATGCGGTTCTGCCCGCCCCAGATGCCAATGATCAGGAACATCGGGATCAGCCCGCCTTCGAAGAAGAGGTAGAACAACACCAGATCCAAAGCACAGAAGACGCCCAGCATCAGCGTCTCAAGCAACAAAAACGCGATCATGTATTCTTTGACGCGGGTTTTGACGTCCCAGCAGGCAGCAATCGTCAGGGGCATCAAGAAGGTCGTAAGCATCACAAATAGGACGGAGATCCCATCGACGCCCATTTTGTATTTCAGGCCTAAGATCCAGTCACGCTCTTCGACGAACTGAAAATCGGTGTTTGAAGGGTCAAACCCGATAATCACGAAAAGCGACACTAGGAAGGTCAGAGATGTCGCGATGAGCGCGACCCATTTCGCGTTACGTTGTGCGTCTTCGTCATCGCCGCGCAGGAAAAGCGCCAGTATCACCGCAGCGACTGCAGGGAGGAAGGTGATCAGCGACAGCAAACTGTCCATCTCACTGACCTCCCGACCCGATGACCATCCAAGTGATCAGAACCAAGATCCCTATCACCATCGCGAAGGCATAGTGGAAAATGTATCCGGATTGAGCCCGCCCCGCGAGCCGCGTGAAGAACGGGATGATCCCCATGGCAAGCCCATTGATCCCGCCATCGATGGTCGCGCCATCGCCGTTCTTCCACAAGAACCGTCCTATGCCTTTAGCTGGGCGGACAAAGACCAAGTTATAGAGCTCGTCAAAATACCATTTCTTCTGGAGGAAGGTGTTGAGCGGCCAATTGGTGGCGGCGATTTTTGCAGCAAGTCCTGGGCTGCGGATATACATCCAGTAGGCCAGCCCAAAACCCAACAACATCGCAAAGAAGGGCGCGACTTTGACCCATTTCGGCGCGTGATGGGCATCGTCCATCACGTTGTTGTCGGGGCTGATATAGATGCCGCCGAAGGTTTGCGGCGCACCATAGCCAGCCTCAGTCGAATGATCCGCATCTGCGGTGTCATCGTGGTGGGCAGCATCCTCGGCACCATGGTCCTCATCACCGTCAGAGGCCTCAGCCCCATGACCCTCGTCGTTATGTTCGCCCGCTTCAACATGATGGGTTGAGGGGATCGCAAAGAACTCCTCGACTTCGTGGTGATCGCCGAAGAAGGAACTGTACCAGATCATCCCAGAGAAGACACCGCCGAGCCCGAGGATCGCCAGAGGAATGAGCATCACTTTGGGGCTCTCATGGGCATGATCATGGGTCTGCTGATCGCCGCGTGGCTCACCCCAGAAGGTTAAGAACATCAGCCGCCAGGAGTAAAACGCGGTCATCACCGCCGCGATCACCAGCATCCAAAAAGCATAGCCCGCGACCGCATTGGTCCCCGCCCAGGCGCTTTCAATGATCGCATCTTTTGAGAGGAAGCCCGCAAACCCAAGCTTGGTCAGCGGTATGCCCACGCCCGTGATCGCCAGCGTACCAATCATCATCGCCCAGAAGGTGTAGGGCAGCTTTTTACGCAAGCCGCCATAGTTTCGCATGTCCTGCTCGTGATGCATCGCGTGGATCACTGAGCCCGCGCCAAGAAACAGCATCGCCTTGAAAAATGCATGCGTCAGCAAGTGGAACATCGCAGCGCTGTAGACCCCCACACCTGCGGCGACGAACATGTAGCCCAGCTGCGAACAGGTCGAATAGGCGATCACCCGCTTGATATCGGTCTGCACCAAACCGACGGTGGCGGCAAAGAACGCCGTGGTTGCACCGATGAAAGTGACAAAGGCCATCGCTTCTGGCGCGTATTCCATGATCGGCGACATGCGGCACACCAGGAACACGCCCGCCGTGACCATGGTCGCGGCGTGGATCAAGGCCGACACGGGCGTCGGCCCCTCCATCGCGTCTGGCAGCCAGGTATGCAGGAAAAGCTGCGCTGATTTCCCCATCGCCCCGACAAAGAGCAAGAAGGCCACAAGGTTCGCCGCGTTCCATTCCCGCCAGAGGAAACTGAGCTGCGTTTCGGCAAGCTCCGGCCCTGAGATAAAGATCGTGTCGAAATCGGTGCTATCAACCAAGAAGAAAAGCGCCGCGATGCCCAGATAGAACCCAAAGTCGCCGACCCGGTTGACCACGAAGGCCTTGATCGCCGCCGCATTGGCGGAGGGCTTGCGGTAGTAAAACCCAATCAGAAGGTAAGAGGCGACACCCACACCTTCCCAGCCGAAGAACATCTGAACCAGATTGTTCGCAGTCACCAGCATCAGCATGGCGAAGGTAAAGAAGGACAGATACGCGAAGAACCGCGGGCGGTAGCTTTCCTCGCCTTCGCGGAAATTCTCGTCATGGGCCATATAGCCGAAGCTATAAAGATGCACGAGGCTCGAGACCGTGGTCACCACGATCAGCATGATCGCGGTCAGTCGGTCGAGGCGGATCGACCAGTAGGCGCTGAGACTGCCGCTTTCGATCCAGCGCATCATCTCGATGATTTGCGTCTCCTGGTCGAATGCGAAAAACACGATCCAAGAGAAAAAGCAGGACAGGAACAACAGCCCCGTCGCCGTCCACATCGCCGCTTTATCACCGATGATCTTCCAGCCAAAGCCCGCGATCAACGCTCCCAAGAGCGGCGCGAAGAGGATGATCTGCGCCATGGCTTAGCCTTTCATATTGCTGACGTCTTCCACAGCAATGGTGCCGCGGTTGCGGAAGAAACAAACCAGGATTGCCAGGCCGATGGCAGCCTCAGCGGCGGCCACAGTCAAAACAAAGAGCGTAAAGACCTGCCCGGTCAGATCACCCAAAAAGGCCGAGAATGCGACCAAGTTGATGTTGACTGACAGCAGGATCAACTCAATCGACATTAGAATGATGATCACGTTCTTTCGGTTCAAAAAAAGACCGAAAATACCGATGATAAAGAGTGCTGCTGCAACGGTGAGGAAGTGTTCAAGTCCGATCATCCTAGGCTCCTCTCACACGTTCGCTCTGCGCATGGTCACAGCCCCTGCCCCGGTTTGACGTCTTTGAGCTCCATTGCTTTCGCGGGGTCGCGGTACATCTGAGCCAGGATATCCTGGCGCTTGATGTTCTCTCGATGGCGTAGGGTCAGCACGATGGCCCCGATCATGGCCACCAAGAGAATGAGCCCTGCGAGTTGGAACAGCAAAATGTACTTGTCGTAGATCAAAAGCCCAAGCGCTTGGGTGTTATGCGCCTCATCGAGCGCAGGCGTGACATTGGCCCGAAGACCCTCCGCCTCGGGCGAGAAGTTCCAGCTACCCACCGCAAGCGCCAATTGCATCAGGAGCACGATCCCGATCAGGGCGGCAACAGGCATGTATTTCGCCATCTCCGCCCGCAGCTCTGCAAAATCGACGTCAAGCATCATGACGACGAACAAAAACAGCACCGCCACCGCGCCGACATAGACGATGATCAAAAGCATCGCGACGAACTCTGCGCCGAGCAGCACGAAAAGTCCCGCCGAGGAGAGGAAAGAAAGGATCAGCCAAAGCACCGAATGGACCGGATGGCGCGAGATCACCGTGAACAATCCGCCCGCAATGACCCCAGCGGCGAAACAGTAAAACGCGATGGCGGGCACGGTCATTATGCTGTCTCCTGCCGTTCGAACACTTCTATCGCAGCGTTTAACGCATTTATCATCGCCGGGAAGCCGCCATAAAGCGCCATCTGGTAAATCGTCTCGGCGATCTCGGTTTTACTCGCGCCCGCGTTCAGTGCATTTTGCACATGGACCTGCAACTGAGGCTTTGTTTGAGCGCCAAGTACGGTCAGCGCGGCGATCGTTGCCAAATACCTTGTTTTGATGTCCAGACCTGGGCGCCTGTAGAACTCCCCGAAGGATACATTGATCACCATCTCCGCCAGACCCGGCACATGGGCGTCATAGCGGGCACGAAGGGCCTCTGTGATGCCGGGATTATGCGCCTCGGCCAGCGCCTGCGCCTGCCTAAAGGCGTCGTCTATCTCTGGCTTGCTCATCGGTACGGGGCGTCGATGGAGAGGTTGCGCGCGATCTCTGCTTCCCAGCGTTCGCCGTTCTCCAAGAGCTTTTCCTTGTTGTAAAAGAGTTCTTCGCGGGTCTCGGTCGCAAATTCGAAATTCGGACCCTCAACGATCGCATCAACTGGGCAGGCTTCTTGGCAGAACCCGCAATAGATGCATTTGGTCATGTCTATGTCGTAGCGCGTTGTTCGGCGCGAGCCGTCTTCACGGGGCTCGGCATCGATGGTTATTGCCTGCGCGGGACACACCGCTTCGCAAAGCTTGCAGGCGATGCAGCGTTCCTCGCCATTGGGATAACGACGCAACGCATGCTCACCGCGGAACCGGGGGCTCAGCGGCCCTTTTTCGTGCGGGTAGTTCACAGTGGCTTTCGGCGCAAAGAAGTAGCGCAGCCCCAGGCGCATACCGGCGATGAAGTCTGCCAGCAAGAAGTACTTCCCGGCGCGGTTCCAGTCGATCTGAGTCATGCCTGTCTCCTAGAACTTTCCTGAATTGGCCCATTCCGCACGCGGCGGGATTGTCTCTGCAAGCTCCCAATGCTCAACGATCAGATCATTTTCCAAACGAAAGAGGTCGCATTGGCATTGATCGGTCTCGTCCCAGCGAGCCCGATTGAGCGTTGCCACGAAATTGCCCTCAGCAACCGCGAGCACGCAATCTTGGTAGCTGAGCTTATGGTGCGTTGGGTCGAACTCTTTGAGCATCTGATCAAGCCCGTCTCCGACCATTGGGCTGTGCTGATCGAAGTGCGTGGGATCAATGTAATCCTTCAAAAGATCGAGGCGGTTCCGGATCAAACAACGCTCGATGAAATCGATCACCATGGCCTTGTTTGATGCTGTCTTATGACGGTCGGTCACTTCGGTCGGCCCATCGATATTGGACCGGCAGGAGACGTTGAGCGGATTATAGGGTGCGATCACATCCCAGTGCTCGACGATCTTGCCATCGGCATCGCTATCAAAGAAGTCCGCCGTTACCCATTGGGCCTCTCCGTCATTGAGGCTTTGATAGGCGTGAAGAAAAACATGCGGGCCATCTTGCAGCGCGCGGCGGATCTCCATCTGACGGACCGGATTGCGCTCGAGAAAAGGCTCAAAGAACTCCAAAAACCCCTCTTTGCCGTCTTTCACCCCGGTCGAGTGTTGTGTGTAGCGGTCACCGATATGGGTATCCAGCGCAGGACGTGGATCTCCGTCCCGGATCGCCTCCATGTAGAGACCAATGGCGTGCTCTTTTGCGGTCATCATGCGCTCAGCCTCCGACGGCCCAACGCGCATAGGCGCCGCCGAAAAGCCCGAAATGGGCAAAGAATGACACAATCACGACCCAGCCCAAGGACATCGGCAAGAACACTTTCCAGCCCAACCGCATGAGCTGGTCGTAGCGGTAGCGCGGCACGATCGCCTTCACCATAGCGAAGAGGAAGAAGAAGAAGGCCATCTTCGCGACCATCCAGATCGCCCCATCGGGCAGGCCTGGGATCGGAGAGAGCCAGCCGCCGAAGAAAAGAAGCGTCGTCAGCGCGCACATCAAGAAAATCGCGATGTATTCGCCGGCCATGAAGAGCAGGAAGGGCGTCGAGGAGTACTCAACCTGATAGCCAGCGACCAACTCGGACTCCGCTTCGGGCAGATCAAAGGGCGGGCGGTTGGTCTCTGCCAGGGCAGAGATGAAGAACAGCACCACCATTGGCAAATGTGGTAGCCAATACCAGTTGAAGAAGCCCAGATTGCCGTCTTGCGCCCGCACGATATCGCCGAAATTCATCGATCCCGTGGAAATGATCACGCCAATGATGATCAGCCCAATCGACACCTCATAAGAGATCATTTGCGCTGCGGACCGCAAAGACCCCAAGAACGGGTACTTGGAGTTCGACGCCCAGCCGCCCATGATCACGCCGTAGACCTCCAGCGAGGAAATGGCGAAGACGTATAGGATCGCGACATTGATATCGGCGAGGACCCAGGTTTCCCCAAACGGGATCACGGCCCAGGCAATCAAAGCCAGCACAAAGGAGGTCATCGGCGCCAGCATGAAAACCGTCCGGTCTGCCCCGGCAGGCACGACGATTTCCTTCACAACATATTTCAGCGCATCGGCCACGGTCTGCAGTAGGCCAAAAGCACCCACCACATTGGGCCCCCTGCGCATTTGCACGGCGGCCCAAATCTTCCGGTCGCCATAGACCAAGAACAAAAGCGAGATCATCACAAAGGCCAGGACCAGTATGCATTGGCCCAGGATGATCACGGCGATCCCAAGGGGCGTGGTGAAAAAAGTTTCCATCACAGGACGTCCTTCGCTTGGGTCAGGTCAAAGCATTTGCGCGACCCTGACGGCAACTGCGCACTGTCTGGGTAAACAGGATGTGGGCGCGCTTTGAAAGCCAAAACGCGCATCCCTGGCCGCCCGCGGAAGGGTCTCCATCCGGTCATCATCTGCCCCTTACTCAGCCGCCAAGGGCGCTGCGCTGCGCTCTTTTGCTGCGCGGCTTAGCTCTGCCATGAGGGTCGAGGCCCGGGCGATGGGGTTGGTCAGATAGTGGTCTGTTACAGCCAAGCTTAAGGGTCCCTGCCCGAGCGTGCCGAGCGTCATATCAGCGATCTCGTTTTCAGGGACCACATCCACCGCCCCCAAATGGGGATGATCCGCGATCAAATCGTGACGCAGCGCAGCAAGACTATCATAGCTCAGCGTTGCCCCGCACTCCGCCGAAAGCGCCCGCAAGATGGCCCAGTTTTCCTTGGCATCGCCGGGCGGAAAGCCAGCGCGCGCTGCAAGTTGCGGGCGTCCTTCGGTGTTGACGAAAAGACCGCTCTCTTCGCTCCAAGCCGCCGATGGCAGGATCACATCAGCCCGATGGGCGCCCCGGTCACCATGACTACCCTGATAAATCACAAACGGACCCGCCGGGATTTCGCACTCGTCGGCGCCGAGCGCATAGACCACGTCCGCCCCATCAAGCGCGGCAGATACCCCGCCTTCAGTCACCGCGCCAATATCCATAGCGCCAACGCGCCCCGCCGCAGTGTGCAGAATCAGAAGTTTGGAGTTGCTGCGCTCTGAGAAAGCAATCGCTCTAGCTAAAACCGCGGCGCCGTCTTCGCCCTGAAGCGCCCCCTGCCCGACGATCACGATTGTGGGCTTATCGCTCACGTCATCGACCTTCTCGCTTTCCAGACGGGTCAGCGCGTCTCGGTCATCGCCATAGTGGAAATACTCATAGGTCAGATCAACCGCCGGGCCGACCACGCCGATTTTGGTGCCCGCGAGCCATGCCTTTCGGATGCGCGCATTGAGAACGGGTGCCTCAACGCGTGGGTTTGTTCCGATCAACATCAAATGGGTAGCTGTATCGATATCCTCAATCCGTGCAGTGCCCACATAGGCGCCACGATTGCCCGCCGGCAGGGCTGCTCCATCTGTTCGGCATTCAACGACACCGCCCTGGCCCTCGACCACCTGCTTCAGCGCGAAGGCAGCTTCCACCGGGGCGAGATCACCGACCAAGCCGGCAAGCTTCTTCGCACCGGTCATTGCCTTTGCGGCAACCGCCAGAGCCTCTGGCCAATCTGACGGTCTCAGCTTGCCGTTTTCGCGGATATAGGGGCGGTCAAGCCGCTGCCGCCGGAGTCCATCCCAAACATAGCGGGATTTGTCCGACAGCCATTCCTCATTGATGCCGTCATGGTTGCGCGGCAGAAACCGCATGACTTCGCGACCTTTGGTGTCGATGCGCGTATTGCTGCCCAGAGCATCCATCACATCAATGGATTCGGTCTTGGTAAGCTCCCAAGGCCGCGCAGTGAAGGCATAGGGCTTCGATACCAAAGCGCCGACCGGGCAGAGATCGACAATATTGCCCTGCAGCTCGCTGTCTATGAGCTCCCCCAGATAGGTGGTGATCTCGGCGTCCTCGCCGCGGCCGGTCTGGCCCATCACACTGACACCGGCAACCTCAGTGGTGAAACGCACGCACCGGGTGCAAGAGATGCAACGGGTCATGTGGGTTTCGACCAGCGGCCCAAGATCAAGATCAACGGAGGCGCGCTTGGGCTCTCGGTAGCGCGAGAAATCAACGCCATAGGCCATCGCCTGGTCCTGAAGATCGCATTCCCCGCCCTGATCGCAGATTGGGCAATCGAGCGGATGGTTGATGAGCAGAAACTCCATCACCCCTTCGCGCGCCTTTTTGACCATCGGGCTATTGGTCTTCACTTCTGGGGGCTCGCCGTTCCGGCCGCCGCGCAGGTCCTTGACCTGCATGGCACAAGAGGCTGCCGGTTTCGGTGGCCCTCCGACAACCTCGACAAGACACATCCGGCAGTTACCAGCAATCGAGAGCCGCTCATGATAGCAAAACCGCGGGATCTCGATCCCCATCTCTTCGCAGGCTTGGATCAACGTGAGCGCTGGATCGAGTTCAACCTCTTGGCCGTCAATGATGATGGTGCGAAGGTCGGTCATATCGTCTCCTGTTCCGCCATATGCTGGCGCCAGTAGGAAAAATCGAAAACATCTTTGGTCGGACCGTTTGCGATCAGCGCTTTTAGACGCGCATCAGCCTCGACAAAGTCTGGCACGATACCGGCGGGAATAGACCAGAGAGCGTAATTCGGTTCATCTGAGGGCAAGAACCATTCACTGCGGCGCTTAAAAAAGGCGCCGTGGACGGTTTTGTAAACGAACGCTTCAAGCGCAGGCACAGATTCCCAAACCGAGAAGGTCATCGCTGCGTTCGGATTGCCGTCAAAGAAGGGCAACGTCCTGCTCGGCTGCAGTTCATTCCCGTGTCGCCAGACGAAGCCTGGGGAGCGTTCAGCGAGTTTGTTCACTGCTTCAATCGCCTGTGTGAACCCATGGCTGCGTGGATCATTCCAGCCATAACGCAGTATCCCGCGGTTCACATGGGCGATATGCGTTGCCGACGGTCGATCAAGCATTGCACACCTCTGATCCCTGATCAGGACCCGTGGATGTGAAGATTGCTGCGATCAGAACGGCTGTTGCCGCACGCTCTGCGACGCAGGGTTTTCTGATGCGACGCGCGGAACAGCGAGGTGGTGGTGCCCAGGCCATCAAAACATCACCGCCAAAATCGCGATCACGGCTAGGGCAATGGTCATTACGGAATTGACCACATAGAGGATGCTTCGCGGTCCCTGATCCGCCGGGCCGATCCCTTGAAAGTAAACATAGGCAAATCCAAGACGTGCCAGGATCGCAACCGCTGAAAAGAGATTCACCAAAATAGGCGCAGCGCCCGCCAAGATCGCTGCCGCAACCGCCGCGGCGAAGGGTCCAATATTGTCGACGGAGTTCTGATAGGCCCGGCAAGTGCGATAAACCCGATCGGCATAATTGACGGGTGGCACTTCCCCCGGCCCGTAGCCCGCCTTGGACCGAGCAACGGCCGACACTGCGCTTAAGCTTTGCGCCAGGATCACGAAAAGGCCAAGCGAGATCAGAGCAAGACCGTAGGGTGCGATGCTATCAACCATCAATGCCTCCAATGCTACGCTGTGTAACCACCACTTTAACTACGTCTTTCGCAGAAACCGACCGATGGCGTCGCCGGTTCCGGCCACGCTGTTCCCAAAGGCGCAGAGCGCTCTGGTGTCATCGATGTCAACGCCCCGCCCCTCAAGGTCCGCTTTGGCTGCGGCTTCCAACACAACGACCCTTTGGTAGAAAAGCGGCGCCCGCAACGCATTGACCGACAGCCTTTGTTGTTCCGCGGCCAGCCGTGAGGCCGCCATCACGTAGTCCTGTGTATCTATGCCGGCGAAGGTGCCAATCCCCGCGCAGTCCCGACTGATCCGTTCAGCAGCAACGATCTGCGCGATGGCGTCTCCGGTAACGCCTTGCGGCATTTCCGACATATCGCACGCGGCAACAGCACAGGCGATGCCAAACGCCCCGATGATCGCTACACGGCTCACTCTGCGGCCACCGCGCTCACGCGACCGGTTTTCTGGGCTTTGATCCGGTCCTCGATCTCGTCCCTATAGTGCCGGATCAAGCCCTGAATCGGCCAGGCCGCAGCGTCGCCGAGGGCACAGATGGTGTGACCCTCGACCTGTTTGGTGACATCGAAGAGCATGTCGATCTCTTCGATTTCGGCTTCACCGGTAACCAGGCGGTCCATGACCCGCATCATCCAACCTGTGCCCTCGCGGCACGGTGTGCATTGCCCGCAGCTTTCATGTTTGTAGAACTTCGACAGGCGCCAGATCGCTTTGATGATGTCCGTCGATTGATCCATCACAATGACCGCCGCTGTACCAAGCCCCGATTTTTGCTCGCGCAGCCAATCGAAATCCATAATCGCGCCGTCACAGAGCTCATGCGGCAAACATGGCACCGACGAGCCCCCTGGGATCACCGCTTTGAGATTGCCCCAACCGCCGCGCACCCCGCCACAGTGGCGCTCTAGAAGCTCGCGCAGGCTGATCGACATGGCTTCTTCCACCACGCAAGGGTGGTTCACATGGCCCGAGATTGCGAAGACCTTCGTGCCTGCGTTGTTGGGCCGGCCAAAGCTCGCGAACCAGGTGGCGCCACGCCGCAAAATCGTTGGCACGGCCGCAATCGATTCCACATTGTTCACCGTGGTCGGGCAACCATAGAGCCCCGCGCCCGCCGGAAACGGAGGCTTCATCCGGGGCATGCCTTTGCGCCCCTCAAGGCTCTCAAGCAGCGCAGTTTCTTCGCCGCAGATGTAAGCGCCCGCTCCGTGATGCAGGTAAAGGTCGAAATCCCAGCCCGATCCAGCGGCATTTTTGCCCAGCAGCCCATCATCATAGGCTTCATCGATCGCGGCCTGCAGCGCCTCGCGTTCGCGGATGTATTCGCCACGGATATAGATGTAGCAAACATGCGCCGACATCGCGAAGCTCGCGATCAAGCAGCCCTCGATCAGCGTATGCGGGTCATGACGCATGATCTCTCGGTCTTTGCAGGTGCCGGGCTCGGACTCATCAGCGTTCACAACCAAATAATGCGGCCGACCATCGCTTTCCGGCGGCATAAAAGACCACTTCAACCCAGTTGGAAAGCCAGCGCCGCCCCGCCCGCGCAAACCTGAGTTTTTCATCTCATCGACAATCCACTCACGTCCCTTGGCGATCAACCCCGCAGTGCCATCCCAATGGCCCCGGTCGCGCGCCCCAGCCAGGTCACGGTCATGCATGCCATAAAGATTGGTGAAGATACGGTCTTCGTCTTTCAGCATCGGTGTCAGCCCCTAATCACGCTCCGCCTCGCGGCGGCGTCGTTGGATTTGGAAGGTCACAAACAGCGCCCATATGAACGCAGCAATCGCGGCAAAGTCGAACAGAAACACATAGCGGCTCGGCAGCCCAATCTGCCCGCCGATCCATTGCGCGGCGAGCCAAAGGACAATGGCCACGGCCATCACGATACCCGCCAAACGCGCACGCTTTGCGAGAACCTGGTCGAGTTCAGAAGGCTGTCGGTCGGTCATGATCTGGTTTGCGTCCTCAGGCGTCCTGGCTTGCTTTGGCCTGCCCCACCCAATCGTCTCGGGTCGCGCGACCTTTGAAACTGATCAGATTGTCATCGACCCAAGCAACCTGTTCGGGTGTCCATGCGGCAACCTGTGCAAGGGTGAAGATACCGATCTCATTTAGTGCGGCCTCAAGCTTTGGACCAACTCCGTTGATCCGCTGTAGCTCGCTCCCGCCATCGGGCATCGGCATGGCAGGTGGTCGAGTGTCAACGGCCTCAGGTGAAGCCCTTTTGGCGTTGGCGGGCGTTGAGCGTTGAGAAAACGGCCTAGAAGCAACCGGCTTGGCGCGCCCGCCCCGATCCGTCCAAGGCGCAACAAGCGGTGTCTCGGTGCCGTCAATAGCCTTCACGGTGTCGCTGAGTTGTGTGGCAAGCGCGACCGAGGCGTTCTGTGGCAGCTTGTCCGCCTCATATGCAGTCAAAGTTGTGAGAGCTCCAAGCGGTTCCGAGGCATAACGACCATTTTGGGGACCCGGCATCGGCACTTCTCCCGCGGCGAGCTTGTCGAGGATCGCAGAAAAGTTTTCGGTCGTGAGGTCCTCGTAATAGTCCTTGCCAATCTGAGCCATGGGCGCGTTGGAGCAAGAACCAAGGCACTCAACTTCTTCCCAAGAAAACTTGCCATCCGCAGAGAGCGCATGAGGGTCTTCAGAGATCTTCTCCTTACAGACGCCCACAAGATCTTCGGCCCCGCAGAGCATGCAAGAGGTCGTGCCGCAGACCTGGATATGCGCAACAGATCCAACGGGTTGCAGCTGGAACATAAAGTAAAAAGTCGCAACTTCGAGGGCACGGATATAGGCGAGGCCCAGCATGTCCGCGACGGTTTCAATGGCAGGCTTTGACAGCCAACCCTCCTGCTCCTGCGCGCGCCACAGAAGCGGAATGATCGCCGAGGCTTCGCGACCTTCTGGGTATTTCGTTACTTGGGCCTCGGCCCAGGCGAGGTTGTCGGGCGTGAAGGCAAAGCTGTCTGGCTGATGGGGGTGAAGACGGCGGAGCACTAGTTGACCTCCGACTTGGTCGTTGCAGTAGTTGGAAAAAAGTAAACAAGACCTGCTCCAAGAAGCGCGAAAAACGCGGCGAACCAATGACCGAAAGTTGGCAAGCTGACGCTTCGATAAATCATTGCATCAATCAAACCGAGACCTGCGAAGATGAGCAAAACAATTGCAACAAGTTGGCTGCTGCCCCAGACTGCAAGCGCCACAATCACTGCAGCCATCGCAAGGTACCTACCCCCTAGTACCAAAGGCATCTGATCAGCGGTGTGCTGTGTGTAGTCCATGGCTTCCTGCGGAAACGTCAAAAAATAGACGCCCAAGAACGCGAGTGATATGGTACTGATGAGCACGATTGCGCCATAGCATCTTGGCCGGGAAATCACTTATCAATCTCCCCGAAAACCACGTCCATCGTCCCAATTATTGCTGCAACATCAGCGAGTTGATGGCCTTTGCTCACGTGATCCATAGCTTGTAGATGCAGGTATCCAGGGGCCCGCAATTTGGCGCGGTATGGCTTGTTGGTGCCATCGGCAACCAAGTACACACCGAACTCTCCCTTGGGTGCTTCAACCGCAGCGTAGACCTCTCCCGCGGGAACGTGGAAGCCCTCGGTGTAGAGCTTAAAATGATGGATCAAAGCTTCCATCGAGGTTTTCATTTCGCTGCGCTTGGGGGGCGTGATCTTGCCACGGGAGAGGATATCTCCGGGTTCTTGTCTCAGCTTTTCACAGGCTTGCTTGACGATCTTAAGGCTCTCGCGCATCTCCTGCATGCGGCAGAGATAGCGGTCATAGCAGTCGCCGTTTTTGCCAACGGGGATCTGGAAATCAAACTCGCTGTAACACTCATAAGGCTGCGATCGGCGCAAGTCCCAAGCGAGCCCGGAGCCTCGCACCATCACACCGGAAAACCCCCAATCGAGGATATCTTGCTCGGTGACGATCCCGATATCCGCGTTGCGCTGTTTGAAAATCCGGTTTTCCGTCAACAGACCGTCGATATCGTCGAGCACCGCAGGGAATTCATCGGCCCAGACGTCGATATCGTCGATCAGAGCCTCTGGCAGGTCCTGATGCACCCCACCGGGCCGGAAATAGGCCGCGTGTAGCCGCGCCCCGCAAGCCCGCTCGTAAAAGACCATGAGCTTTTCGCGTTCTTCAAAGCCCCAAAGCGGCGGGGTCAGCGCGCCCACATCCATCGCTTGCGTGGTGACGTTGAGAAGATGATTTAGGATGCGACCGATCTCAGAGTAAAGCACCCGGATCAGCGAGGCCCGGCGGGGCACCTCTGTTCCCGTGAGCTTTTCAATCGCCAGACACCAGGCATGTTCCTGGTTCATCGGCGCCACATAATCGAGCCGGTCAAAATAGGGCAAATTCTGGAGGTAAGTCCGGCTTTCCATCAGCTTTTCGGTGCCGCGATGGAGCAGACCAATATGTGGATCGCAACGTTCTACGATCTCTCCATCAAGCTCTAGAACCAAACGCAAAACACCATGTGCCGCAGGGTGTTGCGGGCCAAAGTTAATGTTAAAATTCCGGATCTTCTGTTCGCCGGTCAGCGCGTCATCGAATTTGCTGCCATCCATCATGACGCGTTCTCCTCATCCGACTTGTAGGCCATGATCCACAGGAGGATGATAATCCCGACGGGCAGCACCGCGAAAATCGACCAAAGGGCATTCATCCCGTATTTCGGCAGCAGCTTGAACAAAGGGATAGCGACAAGAAGCACCCATGCAACGTAGAAAAGAAACTCCATCAGGTTTTCTCCTCTGCTTTATCATCGCCGGGCAGCACATATTCTGCACCTTCCCAAGGCGACATGAAATCGAACTGGCGGTATTCCTGAACCAGACTGACAGGCTCATAGACCACACGTTTTTGCACCTCGTCATAGCGCACTTCGGTGTAGCCGGTTGTGGGGAAGTCCTTGCGCAACGGATAACCGCGAAAGCCATAATCGGTTAGGATGCGTCGCAGATCGGGATGGCCGGAAAAGAGGATTCCAAACATGTCAAAGACTTCCCGCTCGAACCAATTTGCGGCCGGGTAAATCGCGGTGAGCGAGGGCGCCATTTCTTCTTCGCGGAGCTCCACCTTCACCCGTAGCCGTTGGTTTTGATACATCGATAGAAAGTGATAAACGATGTCGAAGCGACGTTCTCGCGATGGGTGATCCACAGCGGTTATATCGATGAGCGTCGAGAAGCGGCAGGTTCTGTTGGTCTTGATGAACTCCGAGAAGCCGATCAGCGATCCGAGCGCCACATGCGCTGTCAACTCATCAAAAGCGATGCTGGTGCCTAGGATGCAATCGGGCCGCTGGGTTTCCAGATAGGCGGCAAGTTCTTTGAGCTCGTCGGACATGCGCGTTCCCCTTACAGGTTTAGCGGACAATCGTACCGGTGCGGCGGATCTTGCGTTGCAGCTGCATGATCCCGTAAAGTAGCGCTTCTGCCGTTGGGGGACAGCCCGGCACATAGACATCCACTGGCACGATCCGGTCGCAGCCACGGACCACACTGTAGCTGTAGTGATAGTATCCCCCGCCATTGGCGCAGGATCCCATAGAGATCACATAGCGCGGCTCTGGCATCTGATCATAAACCTTGCGCAAAGCTGGCGCCATTTTGTTCGTCAGGGTTCCCGCAACGATCATCAAGTCGGACTGACGCGGGCTGGCACGTGGCGCCGTGCCGAAGCGTTCGAGATCATAGCGTGGCATGGAGGTGTGCATCATCTCTACCGCACAACACGCCAAGCCGAAGGTCATCCAATGGAGTGAGCCGGTGCGCGCCCAATTGACAATGTCTTCGGTTGTGGTGAGCAGAAACCCCTTGTCGTGAAGTTCTCGATTGAGGTCTTGCGTGGTGGCCTCGCGGTCAGGACCCGCGGTATAGGCTGCCGGGCTTACTCCCATTCAAGCGCTCCTTTTTTCCATTCATAGGCGAAGCCGACCGTTAGAACCGCGAGAAAGACCATCATCGACCAGAAGGCGACATCGCTGATGTCCTTGAAGGCAACCGCCCATGGGAAGAGAAACGCCACTTCAAGATCGAATATGATGAACAGGATCGACACCAAGTAAAAGCGCACGTCAAACTTCATCCGCGCATCATCAAAAGCGTTGAACCCGCATTCATATGCGCTGACTTTTTCAGGATCGGGATTTTGCACCGCAGCAACTGCGGCAGCCCCCAGTAAAATCAGGCCCAAAGCAATGGCGAGGCCAAGGAAAATGAGTATCGGGAGATACTCGCGTAAGAGATCATCCAAGGGACTTGTCTCCGTTTTGGCGACCGTCTGAAACAGTGCTGTCAGGAGATGTATCTCCGTCTCCACAAGCGGTCAACTCGTGCTGCTGCATGGCAGAAAAATCCTAATGACGTTTAAGCTATGTGCTATTGAAAACAGGGTTGTGCGCGTCGAATTGCCCTAGGATCTACAGGCTTTCCCTATCAGGGCTTCACGGTTGCGGCGATGCGCGATGGGTCACACGAGGTTTTGATGTGGCCAGCAAAGGATCAGTCTGGCCGAGAGGACGCGCCGGTTTTGTGGTCAGCTGGCGACCAATTCCAACCCGTAGAATTCTCTCGAATAGATGCGCGCATCGCGCGGTGGCAGAGAGGCGTTAAACGCGGGGCGCGACGTCATGTCTTCGTACCAGCGCTGCAGAGCTGGATAGGGTTCACTGCGTACAAAGTAGCGGCCCATATAGATCGCCTGCGCCACGCAGATATCGGCCGCAGAAAATCCACTTGTGAGCAGTGTGGAGCGTCCCTCAACGGCGCTGGTGAGACGTTTTTCGACAGTTTCAAAACAGTTTTCCAAGCGCCGCGTCTCGAGATCGATGGTCAGGCTGCAGCGCTTTTGCGGCGGGCGAAGGCTTTCATATTGCAGCGTCAGCATGGCCGCATGCTGCGAAATGGTTTCCGCGAAATGCACCCATACAAGCCAATCGGCGCGATCCAAATCTCCGGGCATTCTGCCAAGTCCAGCTTCGGGAAAACGCTCGCATAAATATTCGCATATCGCCCCGGACTCGATCATCACATCGCCATCGATTTCCAGCGCTGGAACGCGACCTGCCGGGCTAAGCAGTTTAAACCTATCGGAACGTAGAGTTTTGTCGAATGGATAGACCGTGAGGTGGAACTCTACACCCAATTCCAACAGCAACCACAAGATGCGCATGGAGCGCGTTTGGTGCGCGTGGTGTAGAACAATCACGGATCACCTCATTTTGCTTGTCTGAAGTCCCTGTTCGGAACCACCGAAAAAAACAGCGCGCGTTCAGGCGAGTTTTCTCTTGTCCCGCGTAAAAGATGGGCTGTTCCACGGTTCCGGTCAAGCGAAGTATGAATTTTCAGTAAACTTAATACGCGTTTTATGCTGCAGCGCGGAGATGCGCCGCTTCTTGATGCAAAATCCGGGCAATCAGAGCGCAATCCTCGAGGCTGAATGTCAGAGGAAGCCGCATATCAAGCAGTCCAGCCAAGATCCGATTGGTGTCAGCCAAAATAGGCGAATCGGCGTAGGTCCAATCAGCGTAGGTTGACGTGAACCCGTGCGGCATCCCCGCCCCAAACCATTTCAATTCTACGCCGCGCTTGGCAGTGCGCGTGATGTAGTCCGATATCTCAGTGGCAGAAGCATTCGGCAGTCTGAATTGGAAGGAAGAGCCGACAAAGCTTTCCTCTTGTGGACGTGGGATCAGACGGATCTCTGGATGGCCCACAAGAGCTTCCTCCACCACCCGGTAACGCTCGTTCCAGGCAGCACGCTCCTGCTCAAGCCGCTCCAATTGTGGCAGCAATATTGCTGCGCGCAGATGATCCATCCGCGCTGACATGTTTGGCGTCTCTCCGGTGAGATCCTGATAGGCGTCGCTTGCCGGTCCAGCGACATGGCGCTCAAAAAGCATATAGCTGCCAGAGAGAAGCGTCGCCCGCGCCATGAGCTCTGGATCATCGCTGGTGATGAGACCGCCTTCGCCAGAATTGATGTGTTTGTAGGTTTGGGTCGAATAGCAGCCCGCCAGGCCATGACGCCCCGAAGGTGTGCCCCGCCACGCCGCCCCCATGGTATGGGCGCAATCCTCGATCACGGTCACACCAGCCGCGTCGCAGAGCGCCATCAGTCGATCCATGTCGCAGATATGCCCACGCATATGGGACAAAAGCAGCACCTTGGCCTGTCCCAGCTTAGCGGCCAGATCATCCAAATCGATGGTCAGATTTTCTGTGGTCTCAATAAACACTGGTTGCGCACCCACCGCAGCGATGGCACCGGGCACTGGCGCGAGCGTGAAGGCATTGGTCAGAACCTTATCGCCTGTCTGAACGCCAGCCGCGCGCAATGAAATCGAAAGGGCTTGGCCGCCCGAGGCCACAGCGAGGCAGAATTTCGCACCAGTTGTCTTTGCGAAGGCCTGCTCTAGGGCGCCCACAGCACCGGCTTCACCCGGGGCAAGGTTGTAGCGATGGAGCCGACCCGTTCGCATGACCTCGACTGCCGCAGCAATCGCTTCTTCGGGGATCGGCATTTGCTGCGTGAAAGAACCTGTAAAAACTTCGGTCATCGCTGGACCTCTTTGAACGGGCGGGCTGACACATCAAATTGGCGCAGCAAGCCCACGCCGTCAATCACCGCAAAAGCCGCGCCGCGATCGCGGGCAGATCATCAAAATGATCCAGAAGCGCCTCGGGCGCGAGATCTGCTACGCTGGTGCCAGCCGGTCCGAAAGTGACCAAGACCGATGGCACGCCTGCGGCACGCGCGGTTTCCCGGTCGGTGACGGTGTCGCCCACCAGCAAAGACCGCGCTGGATCCCCCCCAGCAAGGGCCACAGCGGCACGGTAGGGTTCCGGGTCGGGTTTACGGACTGGCAACGTGTCCGCCCCAATCAATGCGGGAAAAACCGTGTCGATCTGGAGCTTATCGAGAAGTTTGCGTGCCAGAGCCTCAGGTTTGTTGGTACAGATCGCCACGCGATAGCCTTCGGCCATCAAGCGATGGGCACTGTCGACAGCCCCGGGATAAAGCATGCTAAAGGTGGCAATTTCTGCGTCGTAGGCGTCGAGGAAGATGGGATAGCCCTCTTCGACCAGAGCGCCATGATCTGATGCGGCGAGCCGTTGCGCCGCCAGACGCAGCATCGCGCGCCCGCCGTGGAAGGCGGTCCTGGCATCCTCTATCGGATCCAAAGGGGGCGCGTGTCCCAATATCTCAAGCGCCTTGTTCGCGGCGATGATCAGATCTTTGGACGTGTCCGCTAAGGTCCCATCAAGATCGTATACGACTGTGCCCATTCCGGCCCTTTCATTGCGCGTATTACAGATCGACATGCGAGTTGACCTGTGCTGCTCTTGCGTCGGTTCCGTGCAGCGATAAAAGCTGTCTATAAGAATGAAAAGACAGTTGGGCAGATCACAAGATGGAAACCGCTTTAATCGTGCTGGCCGCGGGCAAAGGCACGCGGATGATGTCGGACAAAGCCAAAGTGCTGCATGAGATCGGCCAAGCTCCCATGCTGCATCATGCGCTGGCTGCTGGAGTGACACTGTCGCCTCGCCGGGTGGTGGTGGTGATCGGGCAAGCGGCAGAAGATGTCGCCGAGGCGGTGACCGCCTATTTGCCTGAGGCAGAGACCGTGATCCAAGACCCGCAGCTCGGCACAGGCCACGCGGTCGCCCAAGCTGCACCCGCGTTGGCAGGTTTTGCCGGAGACGCGCTGGTGCTCTATGGCGACACGCCGTTTATCCGCTCAGAGACACTAGAGGCGATGGCAAAGGCCCGTCGTGCCGGAGCAGACATTGTGGTTCTTGGCTTTGAGGCCGAAGTCCCGGCCCGATATGGCCGCCTGGTAACCGAGGGCGATGAGCTTCTGAAGATTGTCGAGTTCAAAGACGCCACAGAGGCCGAACGTGCGATTGCTCTTTGCAATAGCGGGGTGATCATGGCTGATGCGGAAACGCTCATCGCCCTTGTCGCCGCGGTCGGCAATGACAATGCCGCAGGAGAATTTTACCTCACGGATATCGTAGAGTTGGGGCGAGCGCGCGGCCTATCGGCGCGTGTGGTGCACTGCCCGGAGGCAGAGACCCAAGGCATCAACAGCCGCGCCGAACTTGCTGCGGCAGAGGCCGCTTTCCAAAGCCGGCGCCGGGCAGAGGCTCTGGAGACAGGGGTCACGCTCTTGGACCCTGAGACGGTCTATTTCGCCTTTGACACGCAGATCGGTCGCGATGCCCTAATCGAGCAGAATGTGGTCTTCGGGATGGGAGCAACAATTGAAACCGGTGCCCGGATACGCGCCTTTTCGCATATTGAAGGCGCCCATGTGTCGCGTGGCGCGAGTGTAGGCCCCTATGCGCGGCTAAGACCCGGCGCAGAACTCGCCGAAAATGTCCGCATCGGAAACTTTGTGGAGGTGAAAAACGCTGTCCTCGAAGAAGGTGTGAAAGCAAATCACCTGAGTTACATCGGCGACGCAAGCATTGGCGCGAAGAGCAATATCGGTGCCGGCGCGATCACCTGCAACTACGATGGTGTTCTCAAACACCGGACTGAGATCGGTGAAGGTGCTTTTATCGGCTCCAGCACAATGCTGGTTGCGCCCTTGCGTGTGGGGGACGGCGCAATCACAGCCTCGGGTTCCGTGATCACACGCGACGTGCCCGAAGATGCGCTTTCGATAGCGCGCAGTCGACAAGAAAACAAGCTGGGCTTTGCTTCAAAGCTTCGCGCACGTCTCAGTGCATTAAAAGCTGATCTCACCCGCAGGGGGAAGTAGAGATGTGCGGTATTGTCGGTGTTCTGGGAGAGCATGAAGCCGCGCCGCTTCTGGTCGAGGCGCTGAAACGGTTGGAGTATCGCGGCTATGACAGCGCGGGCATTGCAACCGTCAATGAAGGCCGGCTCGGTCGCAGGCGCGCAGTAGGCAAACTGGTCGAGCTGTCGGATCTTTTGGTGCATGATCCACTCGCGGGTCATGCTGGGATCGGGCACACACGCTGGGCCACCCATGGCGCGGCAAATGTTGCCAATGCCCATCCACACAAGGCTGGACCGGTCGCTGTCGTCCATAACGGTATCATCGAAAACTACCGCGAGATCCGTGAAGAGATCGCTTTGGCCGGTTTTGACTGGGATAGCGAAACCGACACTGAAACTGTGGCCTTGCTTTGCCAATTAGCACTACGTCAGTCAAACGACCCGGTGACTGCGGTTCGAAAGACAGTAGAGAAGCTGGAAGGCGCCTTCGCGCTTGCGTTTCTATTCGACGGCGAGCCCGATCTTATGATCGCAGCGCGGCGCGGCTCCCCGCTCGCGGTGGGGCATGGGCAGGACGAGATGTACATAGGCTCCGACGCAATCGCGCTGGGACCATTGACCGATCAGATCACCTATCTTGAGGACGGTGATATCGCGGTCATCCGGCGCGCAGGGGTTGAGACTTTTGACGTGGCAGGCAACCGGGTGGAGCGTCCGGTCACGCAAGTGAACGCCAGAGCGCAGCGGGTCGACAAGGCGGGCTACCGTCATTTTATGGCCAAGGAGATCGCCGAACAGCCCGCTGCGATCCGCGCCACGCTCGCAGCGTATCTCAGCCCTGATGCGCAAAGGATCACCCTGCCCACACCGCTTGATCTCGCAGGAATCAATAGGATTGTCATGATTGCCTGCGGCACGGCCTACTATGCCTGCATGACGGCAAAATACTGGCTGGAGTCCCTGGCTCAAATACCGGTCGAGGTCGATATCGCCTCTGAGTTTCGTTACCGAACTCCTCCGTTGCCCGAAGGCAGCCTCGCGATCTTCGTCAGCCAATCAGGCGAAACCGCTGACACGCTCGCAGCGCTGCGCCATTGCCGGGAAGCCGGAGTGCCAGTGGTTTCATTGACCAATGTCGCGGAAAGCTCGCTTGCGCGTGAAAGCGACACCGCATTGCCGATTGCAGCCGGGCCAGAGATTGGTGTCGCCTCAACCAAGGCTTTTACATGTCAATTAGCGGCCCTCGCGGTTCTTGCACTTTATGCGGGTGAGAGCAGGGGCAAACTCGATGCCGAGTTGGTCCAGCGGCACCTGACGCAGCTGAACGCGATACCGGGGTTGGTGAACCAAGCGCTCGCGCTTTGGGACAAGATCGAAGAGATCTCCGAGACGCTCGCAGAAGCCCAAGACATCCTTTTCCTGGGCCGTGGTGCAATGTTCCCAATGGCGCTCGAGGCTGCCCTGAAAATGAAGGAAATCAGCTATATCCACGCAGAAGGCTACGCCAGTGGAGAGTTGAAGCACGGACCGATCGCTTTGGTCGAGCGTACCGTCCCAGTTGTGGTCTTCGCGCCGCATGATGCGCTCTTTGAGAAGACAGTCTCCAATATGCAAGAAGTGATGGCGCGCCACGGCCAAATTGTGCTGGTCACCGATCTTCATGGAGCAGACGCAGCTGGAGAGGGCGCCGCCCATGTTTTAACCCTCCCGCTGGCGGATGCGGTTTTTGCCCCGATCCTCTACGCCATCCCTGCACAACTCTTGGCCTATCACACCGCGGTCGCCCGCGGCACAGATGTCGACCAACCGCGAAACCTGGCCAAATCGGTTACGGTGGAATGACCGCCAATAAGACGGGCCTAAAGTTGTGTTCGGACAATAAAGTTTGTAGTTCGACAATAAAGATCGTACCTGACGCCCCTGTCCTAAACTCAGATCGGCTTGTTGCCAGAGATTTACGGCCCTTTGTTGGCTCAAGATAGCTAAAGCGGCCGACAACGCTCACAACAGCAGTCACTATCACTAAAAGCAGCGAAACCGGGTATAGAGCCCAAAATCACCGATGCTGCTCGGTGCACCGGTGTCCGCTCTTTGAGTGCGGCCGACTAAAAGAAGAACTGCAGGATCTTTTCAAAGACCGGTTGAAGCCGTGCCAGCAGTGTTTGAGCAGCTGCCGGCGCGGTAAGAAGATTCAACATTACCCCTGAACCAATAGCGGCTACGAGTCCGCCAAGGATGTAGGTTGCGTTCTTGAGGCTTCGCCGAAACTTGTGGAAACTGTGTTTGCCGTGCGTGTCCTTCGCGTCTTGCATTTGGTTCAAGGTGTTTTCGAGCAGTCGAGCCGTTTTCTCGTCAACTAAGGCAACACCATCTTCGGATGTCAGCTCCGCGGTGGCTTCCTCGGCCAATGAAATAGCTTCGGTCAATTCCTCCTCGGAGACGACGGGTTCAGGTTTCGGGGGCCGTTCTGCGTTCGTTAGCGGATCGACTTGGATTGGCTGGAGTAGTGGTCGAATCTCGTCGATCCGGATCACAAGCTTGGACAGGCCCTTGTATACGACCACGTTTCAGCTTTCGGTGGCAAAGTTGTCCGCCATGCAGTCTTGGAGCATGGTCTTAGCGTCTTCCAACGCGTACCAGGTCACAGGTTCAGACTTTGAAGCTGTCTGAATCGCCTCAAGACACTGATGCAACGTAGGAGGCGACTGATAAACCGTGTTGTCCGCACACATCTGGCACATACTGCCCACAGTTTGGCGCAGTCCTGTGAGACGTGCTTTCAGCTCGACCGGATTGACTTGAGCTGCAGGAGCATTGGCCGGAGCATCTTTCAGCACCAGTCTCCCGCGGACTACAACTGCCTCAACGGGGCTCGATTCTCGTATGCGACTCGTCGCAAAGCTAACAGTCGGGACGGTCAGCTTGTCCCGAAGCGCATAGATGAGCCGCTGAAAGGTTGGGTGCGAGTCTGAGCCATGCCAGTCGCGCAGGTCGACATACTGCGTTTCTTTGAAGCCGTACGGAATATCGCTATCATCCAGGCGCACATGGACCAACTTACGCTTGCCTTGAGCGGTTGAGGCTTCCTCGATAACGGCTTTGGAGGCCGCACTATCCTTCGTCCACAATGTCAGAATAACGGCGGCCTTTTCGAGCTGCTCCTGGACCTTAGTGCGCCACTCTTCGCCTGGCTCAATGTGCTGGTCCCACCAGTAAGGCAGATCCCAAGTTTCGAGCTTTCCTAGTAAGCCGCACGCGAAATCTCGGTCTTGGCTGGAGTATGACAGGAACAGGAAAGGAGTGGTCACAGCTTTCCGCGACCTACTGCGAAAATCCCTGTTAACAGCCTCTGAAACTGACTTAGGGGCTACCTCAGGCGGTACCACTGTCTAGCCCCCAACGACTGGGCCATTTCGTCGTTGAGTCTCTGGCACCGGCGGGCGCATGTTGAGTGCCTCATGTGGACGGGTGTGATTGTATTCTTTGAGCCATCCATTGATGACGATTTGGGCCTGCCGTGTGGTTG
>JBCDGN010000013.1:0-54816 GCA_038751255.1 Pseudomonadota bacterium | reverse complement strand
GATTTAGCATCGATTGCATCGAACTGCTTTGATGGATCAAGAAACACGAAGGTTCTGGGTACGAACGTTCTCTCCTGCCAACGCGAGATGACAATGGTCGTTCCGTTCGCGAATTTAGCTGTGTAATCGCGTTTATTCTTCATCATTCGTGTTTACTCTTGTTCGTGACATTTCCACCACCGACGAGAGAAGCCATGGAGGCCGTATGATGCGGTCGTCGAAAGGGACGCGCCCGAGAGATGCCGCCCTCTTCCAAATGTCCCGCGACAGAGTGCACCATAGAGGTTTCCAGAGCCTCCATCGCAGTCAGAGGCGGCAGCAAGCCGGGAAGACGCGCGGCCATCATAGATTTGCCCGAACCGGGCGTGCCCACCATCAGCAAGTGATGTCGGCCTGCAGCAGCGATCTCGAGTGCACGTTTAGCGCGTTCTTGGCCGCGCACTTCACTCAGACAGCCTGTCTCATTCGCTGGTTGAACCTCACCGGGTACAATGTCGGCGAGCGGCGATTGACCGGTGAAGTGCTGGACAACCTCACCTAAGGAGCGCGCTGCAAGCACCCTTGCATCTGCCACCCAAGCGGCCTCCGACCCGCAGGCGCGCGGACAAAGAAGCGCACGTTCATCGGCGGCTGCGGCAAGGGCGGCGGGCAAGGCACCAACCACTGGGACCAATGAGCCATCAAGGGACATCTCGCCTAAGGCGACTGTGCCCTCAACATCGTCAGGTGGCAGAATTTCAAGCGCTGCCAGAAGCGCGAGCGCGATGGGCAGGTCGAAATGCGATCCCTCTTTGGGCAGATTGGCGGGCGAGAGGTTCACGGTAATCCGCTTTGACGGCAGAGCAATCGCCATGGTGCTCAGCGCACTTCGCACCCGGTCTCGGGCTTCGCTGACCGCTTTGTCCGGCAACCCAACGATGGAGAACGCGGGCAGTCCCGGGCTGACGGCGCATTGGACTTCCACAGGACGGGCCTCGATCCCATCAAAAGCAACGGTAAATGCCCGCGCAACCATGGCAGCCCCTCGTAAAATAGATGAGCCATGCTGGCCTAACAGGTCTTTAAGCTTGGTTAACCTTGTATGTCTCGGCGCTGGGCCAAGGTCGCTTCGGGAAGTCGAGATTATAGACCTCTTGATCGGGCCCTTCTTCCAACGCCGATGCGCGCCAGCGCTGAAATGCGGGGTCTTCGAGATGCGCGGCCACGTAGCGTTGCGCCGCCGCGCCAAGGGGCAAGTCATAGCCTGCAAGTCGCGCGGCCACCGGTGCGAAAAACGCATCGGCAATCGAG
The DNA here is from genome assembly GCA_038751255.1 of Pseudomonadota bacterium. Classification (GTDB taxonomy): domain Bacteria; phylum Pseudomonadota; class Alphaproteobacteria; order Rhodobacterales; family Rhodobacteraceae; genus JANSYP01. The sequence continues at coordinate 53,526 of JBCDGN010000013.1, read as the reverse complement.
TACTCTCCGCAGAGCCAGTGTCCGTTGTGACCCAAGACAACCCGAGCGGCGGCCCAGATCTTTTCCAAACGATCAAGATCTGACTGTACCGCCTCGCTGACCGGGAAATCCTTGTAGGCAAGGCGCAAGTTCATTGGACATGCCTGTCGCAAGGCGAAAAACCCTGCATGCATTTCTGCGGCCAAGGCTCTGGCGATGGCACGGGCTTTCGGTGCTTCGGGCCACATGCCGCGATCTGGGAACCGCTGAGCCAGTTCCTCTGCAATCGCAAGGCTTTCGGTGACAACGACCCCTTCCGGTGTGCGCAAGGCGGGCACCGTATGGGCAGGCGCAAAGTCGGAAAGCAAGGTCTCGAACTCAGGCCGATAGAGCGCGGCAAACCGAAAGCTCACCGGAAGGTCGAAGTGATCAACCAGAAGGCCAACGCGCAGCGACCAACTGGAATAGGTGCGATCGCCCAATGCAAGTTCATAGCTCATCTAAAAAGGCTAGCGTATGTAGAACGGCCAAACCAATTCAGTTTCTTGCGCGAAAGGATCACACAATGTGATCGATGCGCCGGAGTTGCCACTCAGGTTGTGTTTGGATCTCGGTGATCGAAAAGTACTGCAATTTGCGACCGAAAACCTGCTTTGCGGTCTCTCCACTGGCGCGTTGGACTTGGGTGAGGATCGCGCCAAAATGAACTACCGCGATCACGCCTTCGGGATGCGAAGCCAACAACCTGTCGATGCTTTTCGAGACCCTGGCATGAAGCATGTTCCAGCTTTCGCCGCCATCCGGGCGCACATCGCCGGGAGCGTCCCAGAAGTCCTGAGCGATTTTGGGGGCGAGCGTCCAAACCTCTGTGAAACTTTTGCCTTCCCAAGTGCCGAAATTCATCTCGCGGAGTCCTTCGTCATCGGGCAGGCGCGGGCGCTGAGCGATTATGGCATCGGCGGTTTCGCGTGCCCGGCGCAGGTCTGAAGAGACCACCGGCAAGTCGGGCAACGCCGCAGACAAACGACTGAGCGCGGCACTATCGGAGAGATCGGCTCGAATATCTGTCCAGCCATTCATGCCTTTGCTGCCAGTGGGTCCGTGACGGACCATCCAGAGAGTGCTCATTCTTTACGGCTCCTTTAAGACCAGAGGCAGCCCCGCCATGACCGCAACAACACGATCCGCCTGTTTTGCCAAGTCCTGGTTGAGCGCGCCTTGTAGACCGCGAAATCTCCGACCAAGGGAGGTCTCTGGTACGATCCCCTGTCCAACTTCATTGCTCACAACAATAATTGGTGCGCTTGCGTCCTGAAGGGCAGAGTGAAGGTCTTGGCAAGCCTTTGTCATGTCATTGCCCGCGAGGAGTTGATTGCTGAGCCAAAGCGTGACGCAATCAAGAAGCACCACCGCATCGGCGGGTGCCGCAGCGATCGCATCGGCGAGGTCAAGCGGGGCTTCGACACTCAGCCATTCCGGTCCTCGACGCGCCCGATGACGTTCTATTTTCGCCTTCATCTCATCGTCGAAAGCTTGCGCAGTCGCGATGTAGTATTTTGGTAACCCACTCTCATCACAGAGCTTTTCGGCATAAGCAGACTTGCCAGAATTTGCCCCGCCTAGAACCAAGCAGCGATGTGGCAATGTTTTTTTCATTTTCTTTTGATCCGCTCATCTTGCCCTTGCGTATCCCTACACAAAAGCAGGTCAGACTTGCTGCACAAGATACTCCGGACGCTTGGGAGGCGATCACTTTGGCACAAATTGGGATCACCGATAAGACTTTATCGCGGCACGCAATGCGTGCGGAACTACTTGATGCCGACACAGAGTTGCAACTTGCCTATGCTTGGCGCGACGACCGCGACGAAGCTGCGTTGCACCGGCTCGTGACCGCCTACATGCGGCTCGCTATTTCGATGGCGGCAAAGTTCAAACGTTATGGCGCCCCCATGAACGACCTGATCCAAGAAGCTGGATTGGGCCTGATGAAAGCAGCGGATAAGTTCGATCCTGAGCGTGGCGTGCGCTTTTCGACCTATGCTGTGTGGTGGATTAAGGCATCGATCCAAGACTATGTGATGCGCAACTGGTCTATGGTGCGTACCGGATCGACCTCCTCTCAGAAGTCGCTCTTTTTCAACCTGCGCCGGGTGCAAGCGCGTCTGGAGCGTGAAGCACTCGCTCGTGGTGAAATGCTCGATCAGCATCAGATGCGGCAATTGATCTCCACCGAGGTTGGCGTACCGCTCCATGATGTGGAGATGATGGAAGGACGCTTAGCTGGATCTGACTTTTCTTTGAATGCAACTCAGTCGACCGAAGAAGAGGGGCGCGAGTGGATTGAAACGCTGGAAGATGACAGCGATCAAGCCGCCGAACGTGTAGAACATGATCAAGATATTGAAACCTTGCGGGAATGGTTGGTGACGGCGATGCAGTGCCTTACCGATCGCGAGCGTTTCATTATTTGCGAGCGGAAGCTGAAAGATATCCCACGCACGCTCGAAAGCCTCGGTGACGAGCTCGGGCTCAGCAAAGAACGCGTGCGCCAGTTGGAAGCCGCAGCCTTCGGTAAAATGCGGCGCAGCCTTGAAGATCAAACAACTGAGGTAAGACACTTTTTCCAATGACACGGGTTAGTATGTGTAGTCAGTATCGGGTCGCCCTTTGGGCGGCCCTTTTCTTATTGATCTTCGGATTTTCGCGTTTTGCGGTCGCTGAAATTGCTCCCGAACAACTCAAGGATCTGCCCGAGGCGGATATCGTGTTGCTTGGTGAGGTCCATGACAATCCCTGGCATCACGAAAACCAAGCCCAAATTTTGCAGCATCTGCGTCCGCCTGCTGTGGTTTTTGAGATGTTAAGCGCTGAACAAGCGGCACAAGCGAACAGCCACATTGGCGGGATTTCAGACCTGCGCAGATTGCTGCAGTGGGACGACAGTGGTTGGCCGGACTTTTCCCTATATGCGCCTGTGTTTGAGGCCATCGGACCAGCGCAAGTCTATGGGATGGCGGTGCCACGGGAAGATCTGCGGCGGGTGTTCGAGACCCCATTGGCGGATGCCTTTGGTCAAGACGCCATACGGTTTGGCCTTGATCAACCCCTTCCGCCAGAAGAACAAACCACGCGAGAGGCACGTCAGTTGGCGGTGCATTGCGATGCTCTGCCAGAGGAATATCTGCCAGCCATGGTTGCCGCTCAACGCTACCGCGATGCGGCATTCGCCCGAACAGCGCTTGAGGCTTTGGCAGAGCATGGCGGCCCCATTGCGGTGATTGTGGGCACCGGACATGTGCACCCAGATTGGGGGATGCCTGCCCTTTTGGCGATTGCTGCCCCTGAGGTTGTGGTCCTGTCGGTAGGTCAGTTTGAAACCGCCGCACCCACTGGGCCGGTCTATGATCTTACTTTGGTGACTGAGGCGGCAGAACGGCCCGATCCTTGCGCGCAGTTCCGCAACGATGGTTGAGTTCTCCGATCCACGCTCCTAAGGCTATCTCAGAAGGAGGCACGCGATGCTGGCAGGCAAGCGAATACTTCTGGTGATCGGCGGCGGGATTGCGGCCTACAAGTCTTTGGAGCTCATTCGGCTTTATCAAAAGGCTGGGGCGAGCGTCGTTCCGGTCCTGACCCGCGCGGCGGAAGAATTTGTCACGCCGCTGTCGGTCTCGGCGCTTGCGGGAAACAAGGTTTATCGCGATCTTTTCGATCTGACCGATGAAGCTGAGATGGGTCATATAGAGCTTTCACGTGCTGCCGATTTGGTCGTGGTCGCGCCGACGACGGCTGATCTGATGGGCAAAATGGCAGCGGGCCTGGCCAATGATCTTGCCGCTACACTGCTGATGGCGACGGATAAGCGCGTTTTGATCGCACCCGCGATGAATGTGCGGATGTGGGACCATCCCGCGACACAGCGCAACCTCGCAACGCTGAAAACCGATGGCATTCTGACCGTGGGTCCTGATGAGGGCGACATGGCCTGCGGTGAGTTCGGGTTTGGACGGATGGCGGAGCCCGCTGCGATCCTGGAAGCCACTAGAGCAGCCTTTGGCAAAGGGCCTTTGTCAGGTCGACATGTGCTGGTGACCTCTGGACCAACCCATGAGCCAATCGATCCGGTACGCTACATTGCAAACAGATCTTCCGGTGTGCAGGGGAGTGCGATTGGCGGTGCTTTGGCGCAGCTGGGGGCACGGGTCAGCTTTGTCACCGGTCCGGCGAGCGCAGCACCGCCGCAAGGCGTGGATGTCATTCGGGTAGAGACCGCACATCAGATGCTCGCCGCGGTCGAGGCAAGCCTACCAGCAGAGGCGGCTATTTTTGCTGCTGCGGTGGCCGATTGGCGGGTTGCCCACGAAAGCAGCTCTAAGGTTAAAAAAAGCCCTGGCGCCGGCCCGCCAGCGCTGGAATTGACTGAGAACCCCGATATCCTTGCGACAATTTCTCAGCGCAATATGGGACGTCCGGGATTGGTGGTCGGATTTGCTGCCGAGACGGACGATGTGATCGCGAACGCCACAGCCAAACGGGCGCGAAAGGGGTGCGATTGGATCTTGGCAAATGATGTCTCGCCCGAAACGGGCATTATGGGCGGAAACGAAAACGCGGTCACACTGATCACTTCGGAAGGGGCAGAGCCCTGGCCGCGCATGGGCAAAGAGGCCGTTGCCGAACGGCTCGCCCAACGTATCGCAGAGGTGCTCGAGTGACCCTCCGGCCACTGATCGAAATTGCGTGGACGGAAGAGGCCGACCGGACGCTCCCTCTGCCACGCTACGAGACCGATGGGGCCGCGGGTGCAGACCTCAGAGCAAATTTTGCCGCATCCGACCGAGAACTGGGTCTTAAACTCCCACCGATGGGGCGCGCTTTGGTGCCAACAGGTTTGCGGCTGGCGATCCCTCAAGGGTTCGAAGTACAGATCAGGCCGCGTTCGGGTCTTGCCCTCAAACAGGGTCTAACGATCCCCAACACTCCGGGAACCATCGATAGCGACTACCGCGGACCCTTGGGAGTCATCGTGCTAAATTCGGGCGAGAAGATCATAGACATTTCTCATGGAGACCGGATCGCGCAGATGATCGTCGCACCCGTCGTGCAGGCAGACTTTGCGCTGTCCGAGGGGCTCGACAACACCACGCGCGGCACCGGTGGTTTTGGCTCAACCGGGGTTGCCTGATGATTTTTTTCCTAGTGTTCGCAGTGGGACTTTGGGTGCTCGGATGGGTGACCAAAACGCCTCATCAAGCGCGTTGGATCAGCATCGGTTTGCTTTATGTGGGAGTACTGGCGGCCTTGGTCGTTTTGCCCGCCGACACACCATTGCGGGAAGTGCTGGGGGGATCGGCTGGCAATTGGGTTGCCATCGGTGTGATTGGCGCGCTGATCTATGGCTACACCTTGGTGCTGCGCCAAATCCGCAAACGCGTGCGGCCAGAGAACACCAAATCCGGCGATCCGCTGCCAAGCGTGGATGGCCCTTTCACCGGGGCGGAACTTGAACGCTATGCCCGTCATATTGTTCTACGCGAGATCGGTGGCGCCGGGCAAAAACGGCTGAAATCCGCTCAGGTCTTGGTGATTGGGGCCGGAGGGCTCGGCGCGCCTGTGCTGCAATATCTTGCTGCCGCGGGTGTCGGGACCATTGGGGTGATCGACGACGACACTGTCGAAAACACCAATTTGCAGCGTCAGGTGATCCATTCCGACCGCAGTATCGGGATGCCAAAAGTGTTCTCGGCGGAACAGGCAATGAAAGCTCTGAACCCGTTCATTCAATTGCGTCCCTATAACCGGCGCCTCACCGAGGACATCGCCGAGGACCTGATCGCGGACTATGACTTGGTGTTGGATGGGTCTGACAATTTCGACACGCGCTATATGGTGAATCGTGCGTGCGTCGCCCAGGGCGTGCCACTCATTTCGGGCGCGATCACGCAATGGGAAGGCCAGATCAGTCTCTTCGATCCCGCCCGAGGCACACCGTGTTACCAATGTGTTTTTCCAGAAGCACCCGCGCCGGGCCTCGCTCCTTCTTGCGCCGAGGCTGGTGTGATCGGGCCGCTGCCGGGGGTCATTGGCTCAATCATGGCATTAGAAGCTGTCAAGCATCTTACCGGTGCGGGGGAAAACCTAGCAGGCACTTTATTGATCTATGACGGTCTTTATGGCGAAACGCGGAAAGTGAAGATCGCCCGCCGTCCTGACTGCCCTATCTGCGGCGACCGACTAAGCGAACAAGCCGCAGAGTAGTGGCTCGGTTGACCTCGCGCCTCCTCGCGCAGGGATTCCACAAAAGCGATCGTTGTCGGTTTGCGCAGGCTGCGAGGTGTTAGAAAAGCCCAGAACCTATCCTTGATTGTGTGAAAGCAGAGCAGTTGTGGAGAGGACGTCGGAGCGTAAGAGGCCGAAGAGACTTTTGGCGCAACGGTCTTGAGACGGGGTTGGAAGAACCAGTGTGCAGCGAATTGCCATCGAGCATGCGGCTTTGATCTGGACCCGACTTTGGAACGCCATAAGGGCCTGCGGCATGTTAAAAGCCGCACCAAAGGCCGGACACATATCAGCACCCGATGACGCGCCAGGGGCGGCTCTGAAAACACAACGTACGCAAGAGCCGTGAAACATGTTGCACAAATGGAGTGAGGGGCTCACTGTTTATATCCAGCATGTTAGCACATCGGCCGGTGCAGCTGTTCGAAAACTGTCACTTAAACTTAAATTTGGCTCGAGAATTCTGAACCCCTTGGGGTGTCCGCTTGACAACCGGCTGCCTTGGTCATCCTGGAGCCAATCGACGTTTATATGATAACACCGCTATCACGCGGGAAAGGTGGATTGATGTTAAGAATGAACCTGTTTTTTGCACTGGTTTCGAGCTGCATGGCGTTGTTTAGCCCGACGCAAGCGGCAACGGTTGGAAGCGGCGGTGTTGAAGGGTTGGTCGTTGGTGGCAAAATCTACAATGTCTCTTTCATCGCGGGGACATGTCAGGACCTCTTCCCACCATGTGACAGTGTCTCTAACTTTCCATTTGCGGCGGGCGATCCTTCGCAGAAGGCCGCGATGGCGCTCGCGAACGCCATCGACACCTCGTCTTTTCGGAACACACCGACCGATTTCATGGGCTGTGAGTCGAGTGGAATTTTCGGATGCTCAATCGCCACACCGAATGGGTTTCAGCCCGCTGGAATTACCGGCTTTGGGGCAAATGTGCTTCCGCAAGGTCCGGTCGAGTCGTTCGATGGAAGATTTTTCACCAAAGATGCTGGTGAATCCACGACCTTTGTCACTTTTGCGACTTGGGAGCTGGTAGCTCCGATTCCGCTTCCCGCGACCGTTGTGTTCTTGATAACCGGCCTGAGTGGCTTGGTGCTCATGCGCAGAAATATTGTGCACTAAAATTGTTATCCGCACATCAGGTGACTTCATAAACCGTTTGATCAAGACTGCTGAAAAAGGAAGAGTCTCAACGGGCCTTTTACGACCCTACCGCTAGATCTGCATTCCGTACCGCGCGTAGGGCCAAAAACAAGCCTAGTGACTGCGTCGATGATCTCACCTTGCCGCGCGCTGGCTTAGTAAGAGCCGCGCGCTGGCTTAGTAAGACACGTGGCCGATATCGCGGACAGAAAGCGAACGTCGCCGATATGCCCAAGGACAGAATCGGCCGCCCGGGATTATGGCGCGTTTGCTCGGTCACCTCAGCCAGGATGCTGAGCGCTTCCCCGACCTCGACCGACAGTGCCAAGCCTAGGGCCGTCGACCGCAGACCGCTACCTGGCCGATTGAAAAGCTCCACACCCAGCGTTTGCAACTGTTTGCTCACGGCGTCGTGGGTGCGATCAAGCTCTTGCGCCGCAGCACGCGCCGACTCCAGTATCGCCCTTGCTGCAAACCCGTGCAGTGCATCAATAGAGTCACTAGACAGAAGGATTAACGACGATGACGGCTATCGAGCTTCGTCCTGGGATCATGAAGATCTCTTAAACTGGCATGGAAAACGCTGCCCACAATGGGGTTTCGAGCCCGATCGCACCGGTCCGCTATTGGGTTGGGCAGGCTCGATATCGTAAGACGCGAAGAGGCGGGCTTCTAACCCTGGCCGTAAGCGACTGAGAGGATGCTGGGATCCGCCGAGAAATGGCGATGCGTGTAAGTACGAAGCCTATTAAGCGCGCGTAAGGGCGCAAGGGTCGGGTCGCGTTTCGCGGCAAATGAGATTTTATATTCCGATGTGCACTCAGACGGCCTAGGTTTTGAAAAGATTAACAGGGAATCTGTCATGTTTCGTATCTTCGCATTGGCCGCTGGGCTGATCCTCAGCCTCCCCACCGCTTGGGCCCAAGACCTTCCTGATCTTGGGGGACGCGAGATTGTCGTTGTCACCGAAAACGCCTACCCACCTTTGCAGTATATCGACCCTGGAAGCGGCGAGGCTGTTGGCTGGGAATATGACGCGATGGCCGACATTGCTGAGAGGCTGAACTTAGTGATTGACTACCAGAACATCAGTTGGGACGCGATGATCGCGGCTGTTTCGGAAGGGCAGTACGATCTGGGCATGACCGGCATCACGATCCGAGAAGATCGAGCGGAGAAGGTCGACTTTTCAGATGCCTATATGCGCTCCGAGATGGTGATGCTGGTCCGGGGCGACGAGGCGCGGTTCGATAATGCAAGCGGGTTTGCTGCCGATCCTGATCTATTGGTCGCGGCACAACCTGGCACCACACCTTTCTACGTGGCCGTCTACGATCTGCTGGACGGGGATGAAGCCAACCCGCGCGTCGCCCTTTTTGAGACCTTTGGCGCTGGGGTCCAAGCCCTGCGCACTGGCGATGTTGACTTGGTGTTGACCGATGGGACGGCGGGAGAGGGCTATGTGACCGCCTCCGATGGTGCACTGAAAATTGTGGGTAGCCCGCTTGGCACCGAGGATTTTGGGTTCATCTTCCCAAAAGGTTCTGAGCTGGTGGCGCCTTTCAATGCCGCCATTGCCGCGATGAAGGCCGATGGCACCATCGATGCGCTCAATAAGAAGTGGTTTCTTGACACCAAGCTGGGCGGCTAAACCCGGTTGAGACCAGCGAGACAAGAGAAGGAAGGATTTCCTTGGTGGCTTTTGGCCATTGTGCTCCTTGGCGGCTTCTTTCTTTGGCGCATTCTGTCCGATGAGCTCTACACAGAGATTCTGAAGACGCTCAGCCGCGGGCTTTGGATTACAATTTTCGTCACGCTGGTGTCCTTCAGCAGCGCTTGCGTGTTGGGACTTGGCTTTGCGCTTGCGCTGTTGTCAACAAACCCATGGCTTCGCCATTCGGCTCGTTTCATCGTTGAGATCCTGCGCGGTGTGCCGATTTTGGTGCTGTTGCTTTACGTGGCTTTCGTTTTTGCCCCGGCGCTCGTGGCTGCGTGGAATTGGATCACAGGGCCCTTTGGCTTTGATCCCATACGCACCCGGGATTTCCCATTGCTGTGGCGCGCGATCCTCGCGCTCACACTTGGCTATTCCGCCTTTATCGCAGAGGTTTTCCGTGCGGGGCTACAGTCTGTCGATCACGGTCACATCGAGGCGTCCAAGGCGTTGGGTCTGAAACCATTTCAACGGTTTCGCTTTATCGTCCTTCCACAGGCGATCCGCACGATCCTACCGCCCCTGGGCAATGACTTTGTGGCATTGGTCAAGGACAGCTCCCTGGTGTCTGTCCTTGGGGTTCTCGATATCACCCAACTGGGCAAAGTTACTGCGGCGGGCAACTTCCGCTACTTTGAGACCTATAATGTGGTGGCTTTCCTCTATTTGGTGATGACGGTGACCTTATCGGTCATGTTGCGGCGGCTCGAAAATTACATGCGTCGCAAACCCTCGTGAGCGGCGTCTGGACACAAAGCTCTTTGTGCTATGTGTGGCATACAATCAAAACTCAGGGAGAAAACCATATGATCCGACTAGCTGCCAGCCTGGCCCTTGCTGCAAGCGTTGCATTTCCGGCCTATGCCGAAGACCAACTGACACCTGCACCCGAAGGCGCAGAGGTGTATTTCATCAGCCCGCAGAACGGCGCAACCGTGTCCAACCCTGTGACGGTTCAGTTCGGTCTTTCTGGAATGGGCGTGGCACCCGCGGGTGTTGAGTTTGACAACACCGGGCATCACCATCTTTTTGTGGATCGCCCTCCCCTCGGTGAAGGCGAGAGCGGTGCGGAAGAGCTTACAGCTGGAATCCCAAGCGATGACAATCATCGCCACTTTGGCGGCGGACAGACGCAAGTGATGCTGGACCTTTCTCCGGGCGAACATACTCTGCAATTGGTTTTGGGCGATTGGGCTCACGTGCCCCATGATCCACCAATCACGTCAGATGTGATCACGATTACCGTTCAGTAGCCCTGGCGGCCCGGCGCGCAGCTCCTTAGGATGTTCTGACTACGAATTGGAGCTGCCGTCATGACCAATCCGCTACTCTCGCCCTGGACCACGGAGTTCAAGCTTCCGCCGTTTGAGGTGATCCAGGACAGCGATTTCGAACCCGCGTTCGAGACTGCGCTCGACGCTGCGCGGGTGGAGACTGCTGCTATCGGCGACCAGGAGGCGGCACCAACTTTCGCCAATACGATGGACGCTTTAGAGCGGGCGGGCGAAGGGCTCGACCGGGTGCTGTCGGTTTTTTATTCGGTTGCAGGAGCGGACAGCAACCCAGAACGTGAGCGCTTGATGCGAGTGTTTTCGCCGAAGCTTGCGGCGTATTCCTCTGAGCTTTTCATGAATGCCTCACTTTTTGAGCGGATCGAAAGCCTTTGGCAGCGACGCGAGAGCCTCAGCCTAACTCCAGAGCAAGACCGTCTGCTCTACATCATGCGGCGCGGATTTCTGCGCGCGGGTGCGAAGCTGACTGGAGAGGACCGCGAGCGATTGAAAGCGGTCAAAGAACGTTTGGCGGTGCTGGGGACCCAATTTACGCAAAACCTACTGGCCGACGAGCGCGACTGGTTCATGGCGTTGGAGGGGTCCGAATTGGACGGGCTGCCGGGTTTCGTAATAGATGCGGCCCGCGCCGCGGCGGAAGAGCGAGGGATGGAGGGACATGTGCTCACCCTTTCTCGGTCGCTCATCGTGCCCTTTCTGCAATTTTGCCCCGATCGTGCGCTCCGCAAGAAAGCGTATGAGGCCTGGACAGCGCGAGGGGCCAATGGTGGCGAGACCGACAATCGGGCGATCACAGTGGAGATTCTCGCGCTCCGCGAAGAGCGTGCCCGGCTTTTGGGCTATGAGAATTTCGCTGCCTATAAGCTTGAAACCGAAATGGCCAAAACCCCTCAAGCGGTGCGTGATCTTTTGATGGCCGTTTGGGCGCCCGCGCGAAAAAGCGCAGAGGCCGATGCCGAAAAGCTGACCGAAATGCTCCGTGCTGACGGGATCAACGACGATCTCAAAGCCTGGGACTGGCGCTACTACGCTGAGACGCGTCGCAAAGAGGAACACGACCTCGATGAGGCCGCGCTGAAACCCTATTTCCAGCTCGAGAAAATGATCGAAGCAGCATTTGCCTGCGCCAACAAGCTTTTCGGTCTGGAGTTTCGCGAAGTGCGCTTGCCGCTTTATCATCCAGACATTCGCACATGGGAGGTCACGCGAAATGGCCAGCACATGGCGCTTTTCATCGGGGACTACTTCGCCCGCGGCTCAAAACGCTCTGGTGCCTGGTGCTCGGCCATGCGCAGCCAGCAAAAGCTGGCAGGCGAGATCCGGCCTTTGGTTGTGAATGTCTGCAATTTTGCCAAACCATCTGCGGGGCAACCGGCGCTTTTGTCCTTCGACGACACCAAAACGCTTTTCCACGAGTTTGGCCATGCGCTGCATCAGATCTTGTCCGATGTGACCTATGAAAGCCTCTCGGGCACGTCGGTGGCGCGGGACTTCGTAGAATTGCCGAGTCAGCTTTATGAACACTGGCTGGAAGATCCTACTGTCTTGGCCCAGTTCGCCATCCATGCTGAAACCGGCGCACCGATGCCGCAAGAGATGCTCGAGCGCCTACTGGCAGCACAAAATTACGATCAAGGTTTCGCCACAGTGGAATATGTGGCCTCCGCCTTGGTTGATCTGGACTTTCATAGTGCTGCGGCACCAGAAGACAGTATGGCGCGCCAAGCTGAAATCCTCACCGAGATCGGGATGCCAGAGGCCATTGGCATGCGCCATGCCACTCCACATTTCGCGCATGTCTTTGCAGGGGACGGCTATTCCAGCGGCTACTACAGCTATATGTGGTCCGAAGTGATGGATGCCGATGCGTTTGATGCTTTCATCGAGGCGGGAGATTCCTTCGATCCAGAGACCGCAAAGCGTCTTGAGGCTGAAATATTGTCCATTGGCGGCACACGCGACGCGGAAGCGGCCTATATTGATTTCCGCGGCAGAATGCCCGGGGTTGAGGCGTTGCTGAAGGGCCGGGGCCTGGACAGCGCGGCGTAACTGTCAGAGCGCAGGGGATTTTCCTAAGAACGTAAAGAGATAGCTTCCGCCTCCTGCACGATTTCAATGCCTGGGAAACCTGCCGTCTTGTCCCAATTTCCCAGGTTTCGGCACGGCAATTCCGGTTTGTTAAGGATATTTCACTTTACAGAACCGAGTGGGTCGACCACCATATCTAGTAAGCGAGCAGGGACAACCTGCCGCTTGTTGAGCAGGCACCAAGTCCTTGTTAACGAATCGTTAATCATGGGCATCAATCAGTGAGGCCGGGCATGTCACTTTCTGAACATACGCTGGAAGGCGAAGACCTTCATCCCATCGACATCGTGGAATCGCTCGCAGAGCACCACGAATGGGAATTTGATCGCGTAGGCGACGATCAAATCGCAATGGTAGTCGAGGGGCAGTGGAAAACCTATTCCATCACTTTGGCTTGGAGCGGCCATGACGAGATGCTTCGGATGATTGTCACCTTTGAGATGGAACCGCCGGAGACAAGACGCGCAGAGCTTATGGAGGCACTGAACGCCGCCAATGACATGTGCTGGGCAGGCGCGTTTTCCTATTGGGAAGAGCCGAAGTTGATGGTCTACAAATACGGGCTGGTCTTGGCAGGCGGTCAAATGGCAACGACCGACCAGATCACGTCCCTGATTTCAAATGCTGTGGCCGCAACAGAGCGTTTCTACCCGGCTTTCCAATTGGTCACTTGGGGCGAGGAGCCCGTGGACAACGCCATGCAAGTGGCCATTGCGGAGGCCTACGGTCGGGCCTAGGGTCTTCCCCTGAACGGGGGAGCGCTGCGGATGTTGGAAGACCTAAACCGGCAAGGCATGTTGCTGCTGGGCTGTGGCAAAATGGGCAGCGCGCTTCTCCAGGGCTGGATCGACAATGGGCTCGATCCAGCGGCCATCACAGTGATCGATCCCCACCCTGCAGCTTGGTTGAATGAGCTTCAAGAGCTTCGACTCAATGAGGTGCCGCAACAGGCCCCTGCGGTGGTCCTGATTGCCGTAAAACCTCAGATGGTTGATGCGGCCGTTCCTCAAGTCACCCGATTTGGCGGCGGCAAGACGCTATTTTTATCAATCGCTGCAGGCACGGGTCTTGCCCGCTTCGCCGAACATTTGGGATCGGGAACACCGATCATTCGCGCGATGCCCAACACACCTGCCTCGATCGGACAAGGGATTACGGCGCTTGTGGGCAACGGCGTGGCGAGGCGCGATCATCTTGCGCTTGCCGAGGCGTTGCTCTCCTCTGTGGGAGAAACCGTGCGCCTAGAGGACGAGAGCCAGATGGATGCGGTGACCGCGCTTTCCGGCTCTGGTCCGGCCTATGTTTTCCATTTGATCGAAAGCTTAGCTGCGGCAGGCGAGGCGGAGGGGTTACCACCAGAGCTTTCGATGTCTCTGGCCAAGGCGACCGTTGAGGGAGCTGGGGCGTTGGCGCGACAGGCTGATGACACGCCTGAACAGCTGCGCATCAATGTGACAAGCCCTGCGGGCACGACCGAGGCGGGATTAAAGGTTTTAATGGATCGCGAAACTGGGCTGATGCCTTTGGTTCGTCAGACCGTCGCGGCAGCGGCGCATCGGTCTCGAGAACTGGGCAAATGACCGATATAACCGAGCCGACCGACTACGGCACTTTCCAGAAAATTGATATCCGCGTCGGACGGGTGGAGAAGGCCGAGCCCTTTCCCGAAGCTCGCAAACCGGCGATCAAGCTTTGGGTGGATTTCGGGCCCAGTCTCGGGGTTCTCAAAAGTTCCGCGCAACTCACTAAGCACTATACGCCAGAGGGCTTGGTGGGCCGACAGGTTCTCGCGGTGGTCAATTTTCCACCACGTCAAATTGGGCCCGTGCGCTCAGAGATTTTGGTACTCGGCGTCCCAGACGCTGACGGAGAGGTCGTCTTGTTGACGCCCGATGCCGAAGTGCCGCTTGGGGGAAGGATGTTCTAATGGCTGCAACTGTCTATGTCTCGCGACCACTGCCGGAAGCGGTGATGGCGCGGATCAAATCGCTATTTGATGCGGAGCTGCGACCGAGCACTGCGCCGCTCACCGAGGCTGAAATGATCCGCTCATTGACCGAGTTTGACGCGGTCCTTCCGACGCTAAGGGACAATTACAGCGCAGAGATATTCGCCAAGGTGGCGGCCCCAAAGGCGAAGCTCTTGGCCAATTTCGGTGTCGGCTACAATCACATTGACGTGGAGGCCGCGCGGTCCGCGGGAATCGCCGTCAGCAACACGCCGGGTGCCGTCACCGATGCCACCGCAGATATCGCCATGATGTTGATTTTGATGACCGCCCGCCGCGCTGGAGAAGGCGAACGTCTGGTCCGCCGGAGCGCTTGGGAAGGTTGGCACCCGGTTCAAATGCTGGGCACCCATGTCACGGGCAAAACGCTTGGTGTCATCGGTCTGGGTCGGATTGGAAAAGCCATCGCCAAACGGGCCCATTTTGGCTTTGGCATGGAGGTAGTGTTCTGCAACCGCTCGCAAGTCGCAGAGCCCGGCGTGCCGTCGATACAACTCCCGTCACCGCAGGATGTGGTGGCTCAGGCTGACATTACGGTCATCGCGGTGCCAGGTGGTGCAGCGACCCGGCATCTTATCGACGCGTCTGTCTTTGAGGCCTTTAACCGCCAAGGGTTTTTGGTGAACATATCCCGTGGGGATGTCATTGACGAGCCGGCAATGGTCACCGCGCTGGAGACAGGTCAACTTGCCGGAGCGGGACTTGATGTCTACGAGCACGAACCTGTTGTTCCGGATGCTTTGATGGCTATGGAAAACGTGGTGCTGCTGCCGCATCTCGGCACTGCAACACTGGAGGTGCGCGAAAACATGGGCCATATGGCGGTCGATAATCTTGAGGCTTTTTTTGCGGGCAAGACGCCCCCAAACCTGGTCTGAAACCAGCCTAGGCCATCCGTGATCGCCCATCTTTTCGCGCCTATCGCGGCGACACAGCGGTTACATGCGTCGTCGCCGCAGATTTGGATTTAAGCGCCATGGTGAGGCGTAAGGATATACGCGTAACCACGCACCACCATGGTAGTTTTCTCGCCGCAATCACAGATTGTGCGGACCTCACGCATTTCATCAGCAAGCGCCCATAAAGCTATGGAGGCAGGGAAAGGCCTACCGCGGAAATCGACGCGCAACCCGTAACACATCACCGGGACACCAAGATCATCGACCACTCGGGCCAGCTGCCAGACCTGGCTTTCCGGCAAAACAGCCCTTGGTCTCGGATAACACAAGTAGGGGGGACCGTCCGCCAGCCGAGCCACCCGTCGCCATCGCGCGGTGACGGAAGTTGTAATCGGCTTGCAGCAGGGCACTCGATTTGCCTTCATTGATGGTGGAAGAGTGAAAATAGAGCTTTTCCATCGGCCTGCTGCTCGCGCGGCCTACGGTCGGAGCAGAACCACCAGGGCAGAGAAGCACCAGCGAAATGGGGCCTGCCCAAAGACAGACCCCATCACAACCGGCGTTTATCGCCGTTACTCGGTACCCGCCGGACTCCCGGCGCGAGCGACACTAGGCCAAACGCCTTGCGAGCCGCTTAACGCGCCGGTGGGTATTTTGATCGAATTTTATTGAGGTCCGCCCCGTTGTTGATAGGAGGGCGGCAAAGGGTATCTGTAGACATATGTCGTGTTTGGACCGGCGCCATTGTTGCGGCTGACGGTGAAAGCGTTGCCAAGGACGGTCCATATTTGACAATCGGTCGGGCGTGGCTGTGGTCGGGTTCGGGTGACGCAAAGCTCCGCGTCTTGAAACACCCAAGAGCCTGAAAAGTCAGTGCCATTCTCTTGCCCGCTGAAGGTCCCATTGCGCTGGAAAGCGACACTGAGATCTTGAGTTGTGAAAAGATTGCCGACCACCGTGGTATCGAACGCTTCTTGACTGGTGATCCGGCCATCGGTCACGGGCAGCCTTGTGCTTGTGCAGGCCAACATCAGTAGAGGGAGGAGCCAAACTATGCGCATTTGTCTCAACGTTATTGCCAAAGGTTAAACCGACAGGACGTGAAGCCCGGCGTAGTGTCAAGTTTTTGCCGGCGCTTAGGGCAAATAGCGCAGTGCCAGACAGGTGATATCGTCAGATTGCGGATGACCGTCTGCGTAGTCGAGCACATCTGCGTAGATGCCATCGACGATCGCTTGCGCCGTTTCATTTTTGAGATGATCGATCAAAGCTTTCAGCCGCTTGCTGCCATAAAGCTCTCGGGAAGCGTTAAATGCCTCGGTTACGCCATCGGTCACCATCACAATGCTTGTCCCGGGCGTGATCTCGGTGCGATGGGTCTCGAACTCGGGGCCTTCAAACAAGCCCATGGCCGGACCGAGCGCATCCCATTTCGACAAGCCACCATCTTTGTCGATGAAGAAGAGCTCTTCGTGCCCAGCCACAGCAAAATCGAGCTCACCGGTGTCCAAGTTGAGCCGTGCGAAAACGAGCGTGACGAACGTGCCTTCGTCATTGTCTTCAGCCAGCAGATTGTTGACCCGGGTCACCACATCGCCTGCGTCGCCGCCTTCCCGGGCAAGTGCTTTCAGCATGGTGCGGGTGACCGACATGAACATTGCGGCGGGCACGCCCTTGCCCGAGACATCGCCCACAGCGAATCCGATGGTTTCGCTGTCGATCATGAAATAGTCGTAGTAATCCCCGCCGACTTGTTTGGCGGCCTGCATGATCGCTGCCACGTCGAATCGATCACGGAACAACCCATCGGTGATCGGGTTCGGCAGAAAAGAGTTTTGGATTTCTGCGGCAGTGCGCATTTCTTCGGTGCGGAGGCGTTTTTCGGTGATCTCTTGTGCCAAACCGTCGAAGACTTCTGCGAAATGCCTGAACCGGCGCGCGGCGTTTTGCAATCGGCCTAGCTGCATCGGACGGTAATCGCCCTCAGCCAACGATTTGGCGGCCTGCGTCAGCATCGCCATCGTTTCGTTATTAGATGCCAAGCGTCGTCCCAGATCGGCGATGATCCCCATTGCGGCATCGGGGCTTTGTTTGAGCACGTCGCGGATATTGGCCTGATCGATTTTCAAAAGCGACGTATCGCCTTTTGCCGTGACACTTGCGGTGCGCGGCACATTGGCGAAGGCCGCGATTTCGCCAACCAATCCGCCGGGGCCAACAGTGGCAATGGTGGTGTCGTGTTCGGCTGAGATGACGTGCACAGAGACCTCTCCCGCGATGACGAGATAAGCGAAATCGCCGTCTTCTCCTTCGGTGAAGAGCCGTTGTCCATCGGTGCCCTGATTAATCGTGCAATTCATCGCCAGGTGCAGAAGCGCGGCATCAGGGAGCGGTTTGAAGCTTTGGTTGGACCGCATCAATGCCACAATCGAGGCGGGATCGCGTGGGTCCTGTCCGTCCATGGGCATCAGGCGGACAATCGTCGCAAGCTGTTTAGGCTGGGGGCATAAAAATATTCGCCGCCGCGCATGCGCACCACATCACCGAACTCGTAGTCGACATAGTCCGGAACGCCGCCCTGATAGCCACCCGCCTGGCTCCCGAGGGGAATCCCCCACCGCAAAGGCCAACGCTGGGCCTTCGGTTCTTCCCCAATGTTGGCCACACCACAAATCGGGTCGAGCCCGGTCGCGTCTTCGATGAAGACCTGATTGTTACACCAAGCATGTTGCATGAAGACGAACTGGTACTCGATGCTGCGCTGACAGGAAAGAAACAAAAGACCCGCATCGGTCCAGTCTTGGGTGGGGTTAAGATCTTCTGATCCGTACGAGATGCCACGGCGCACGATGCGGCGGGAATGCTCAACATTCAGAGGCGCGCCAAACTCTCGATGAGTGTCTTTGCGGGGGTTCGCTTTGCGGATATGCGCCTGATAGGGGCAGCGCAAACCGCGGATATCATGGTCGAAATTAAATCCGTTTGGCAGATTGGTTGTGCCAGGTCCGGCGTATTCACTGATCGGCGTGCCATCGCGGAACCGACCCACACAAAGCGCGTTAACGTAGTCATCGTCAAAAGCGGGTGGGTCGAGTTCAATTTCGCCACACGCTTCCCGCAGCTTCTCAGCGGCGCTTTGCATTAAATCCGCCAGTTCACGGCACTTTCTGCGATAGCCCGCGATGTTCTGCTGTAATTTGCGATAGACGAAATAGCTGCCGTAATCTGTGTCGTCGCTGCCACCAGGATCGCGCAACAGAACCAAGCTAAGCGGCGCGGAGCTGTCATAGGTCAAAAACCCGCCTTGGAGCCTGCGCGCACGGTCAAGCTCCGGTCGCATAAAGCCTGGATTGCTAACGCCGTCGGGATTGCCGAAATGCTCAATCGCCTGGCCAAGGTCGTTGCGCATGACATGACCTTTTTCGATATGAACAATCTCGGCCAAACCTGCGATGTCCTGTTCAAGCGCATCGATCTCGGTTGCCAATCGCTCCGCAGCGCCGTCGGTATGGGCTTTGCGTCCGAACGCAAAGATGATCAGCGCATCGATCCGACCGCGAAAGCCTTCTTCCCAAGATTTGGGATCATCGTTCAGCGGGTTGGGCCTGCGCAGATGATCTCCTCTTGGACGCGTGTCAAAATCAACATCGACCCCTTTCATCCCAGCTTGAAAGGCTGGATCATTGGGTTGGTCTTCCGTTTTCACCCCAAGTGTAGTGTAGCCTTCCGCACTCAGCATGAAAGCGGTGAATAGGCTGCGTTCCCCGGTGGAAAAAAAATGTCGAGTTTGGCGATATTGCTCGGAGAACGAGGTGACCCGTTCAGCAAATGCTGCCACCCACGCGCGGCACAAAGCCGGATCGCCGGTAAACCGCAAAAACACATGACGTGAGTGATCGCGACCGTGGCTTTTCAGTATATTGCCTTGCAGGCTGGCGAAGAGGTCTTTCAGATTTGGATCGCCGTGGTCAAGATTGGTCATCGAAAGATTGAGCGTCATGAATAGGCTTCCTGGTAAATTCTAAGGAGAATGAAAAGCACCGGTTGCGCGGGAAGTGTCCACAAATTCTCCGGCTGTTGTAAAGTCATTTCCAAGAATTGCTCGCAGCACGTATCGAGGCTAAGGGTGTTGATTATTTTTCGACCAATGCAAAGAAAGCTACAGATTTGAAGCGCATATCCGAAAACATTGCGATTGTTTCCTCTCGGGAAGATCCGTTCGTTCAAACTCAGGATGAAAGACCCCAAACCCTGCCACTTGGAGGAAAACGCCTCTCTCCAAGGGATCTTGCGCGTGCCTCTGTTGGACCGGTGACACCTTTGATTGATCCGGCACAATGGCAGCGGGTGGAAATGGCGCATCGTGTGTTGCTTGCAGCGGCGGCCCAAGGTCAGAAAATATACGGTCTGACCACCGGTGTTGGTGCGAACCGTGATCAAGCGGCCCTTCAGGCCGAAGATCTATTTGATGTCTTTGGTAAGCTGACCAAAGCGGCTAACGCGCAGTCGGAGGCGTTCAATCAAGCTTTGCTTCACACTCATGGTGCCGGCGTCGGAACGCCTGCCGCGTCAGAGATCGTGCGCACGGCCATGATTGTGCGGTTAAACACGGTGCTCAGCGGTGGCTCTGGCATGTCGCTGGCCACTGCGCAGGGGATTGCCAATATGCTTGCCAGAGATGTTATGCCCGTGATCCCCCATCGTGGGTCTGTCGGGGCCGCCGATATCTCGCTTCTATCACATATGGGTTTGGTGATGGCCGGGCATTGGTATGCCCATGCGGGCGAGGACATCATACCTGGCGACTTGGCATTGAAGAACGCGGGTCTCAAGCCCATTCGCTTTGTTGCGAAAGATGCGCTCGCGATATTCAATTCCAATGCCTATTCTGCCGCATTGGCGATCCACGCACTTGAGGAACTGACCCAAATCCGTGACATGTGCGTGCCAATTTTTGCTCTGAGCCTGGAGGCATTTAACGGAAATGTGGCCCCCCTTATGGAAGAGCCCTCTGATATGCGCCCTTTTCCGTTTGTTCACAACATGGCGCAAGTGCTGCGGGGCATGCTGACCGGCAGCTATCTTTTTGCCCCTTGCGCGGCGCGCGCCTTGCAAGATCCGCTCAGCTACCGCACTGCAATCTATCAGATCGGTGCCTTCGACAGGGCTCTCAACGAGCTTCACAATCTCTTGGAGATACAAATCAACGGTGCCGATGATAACCCCGTCGTCTCCTTGGGAGAGGTCAGTGCACAGACAACCGCGCTTGCCGGTATCCAAGTCGTTGATCGTGAGGGTCTGACTGGCGCCGTAGTTCCATCGGCAAGCTTTTCCTCTTTGCCGCAGACCATCGCCCTGCAGACCGTCGCGATTGCTTTGGCGCATGTCTCGGAAGGTATCCTAAAACGCACCATTGCGTTGACCGACCCGGATATGTCTGGCCTGAGCCGCTTTCTTACCGGGCCGAAGGGCATTCATGGATTTGGGGCGTTGCACAAGCCGATCTCTGCCATTGCGTCGGAAAACCGCGAATT
Organism: Pseudomonadota bacterium; assembly: GCA_038751255.1. Classification (GTDB taxonomy): domain Bacteria; phylum Pseudomonadota; class Alphaproteobacteria; order Rhodobacterales; family Rhodobacteraceae; genus JANSYP01. The sequence continues at coordinate 32,581 of JBCDGN010000013.1, read as the reverse complement.
GGCCAATCCCGTATCGCTCGATTTCGAAACGATTGCTTTGGGCTTTGAAGACATGGCGACGAATGCACCGCGTGTGGCGCGGAGGTTGCGGCGCATGTGCCGCAACCTCACCATGTTGCTTGGGTGTGAGTTGATGCTCAGTGCCCAGGCGCTGGACCTAAGGTTGGAGGACAACCCCGATTTGGCACTGTCCCCTGACACCCGCAACTTGCATGCAGAGTACCGTAAAAAAGTTCAGTTCCTGCGGGCTGATACATTCGTACTGAGCGATCTGATAGAGCGATCAACTGATTTCGTCGCCTCCTGCAGATTGCTCGGTGATCACTTTGAGGCTCCGCGGGAGGCACATCGGAAGTTCTAAGGGTTCATTTGGTGCCAGTGGCGTACCACATCATATTGTCCAGATGGATGCTGCCGTCGGGCTTTTGGTATTTTGCAAATGCCCCCTTCGCTGCCGCTTCGATCTTTTCCGCACCAACTTGGTTCATCGCATCTTGGATGGATCCTGCGGACCTCTGGGCGCGCCACGCGATGTCGTCGTTCGCATAGATGAAGGGTGTGTTGATCTTGGCAAACTGAATGTCCTTCAGGTCTGCATCCCGAAGCAATTGCTCCAGCACCCCAGGGTTCGAGAACCGGTACTCTGGAAACTCGGTATCGGGCGTGCCCATCGCCTCGACGATGGCCTTAAACACGGTGGTTTCTTCAACCTCTGCAGGTGATCCAAAGATCGCTACGGAAACCTTCCCTCCTGGTTTGGTGACCCGAACCAGATCGGCCATCGCGGCAGCGACATCGGGAATGAACTGGATAACATTGACGCAAATGACCGCGTCGAATGCGTTGTCGGCGAAGGGCAGGTCACCGATTGAGGCAAGCTCCACGCGCGCGCCTGGCAAGCGATTTTTAGCGATTTCGATTGAATTTTCAGCGATGTCCACAGCGGTGACTTTTGCACCACGCGCGAGCGCTCGGAGAGAGGCTCCGCCGGCGGCGCATCCCGCATCCAAAATTTCTGTTCCTTTAGAGGCGTTTGTGGCGTCCATCATGGCATCCCAGAGCGGAATACTGGTCGGTTCTTGATATTTGGCCCAGTCTTGCGCCTCTGCGCCCCAAAGCGCCCCTTGGTCAATATTGTCGTCCATAACATTTTTCCCTATCACTTAGGCGAGTAATGAGATCAAATCTCGCTTAACACTTATTTCAAATACCGCTTAACACGAAAAATACCCTAGCGTCTTTTCTTGAAGAAGAACTCGGGTCCAAAGGACCCATAAAAAACGCGGACGAGGGAAGCGCGAATGAAAGTAAGTGACTGGCTGACGGATATCGGCCTCGAGCAGTACCATGCGGTGTTTGACAAGCATGACATCGACGCGGAAGTGTTGGTTGCCCTCAGAGATGCCGATCTCGTTGAGATGGGGATCACGTCTCTCGGTCACCGCAAGAAACTGCTCTTGGCCGCGCAGAACTTGCCCGAACCTGTCATGAGTGACGCCTCTGTTGGCGCGTCGCAGGGTCTGGAGAAGACGCCGGAGCGGCGACAACTCACAGTCCTACTTTGCGATTTGGTGGGGTCCACGGCGCTTGCCACGCGGTTCGACCCAGAAGAGATGGGACAACTCATTGGGCTATACAAGCAATCGGTCGCTGCAGCGGTGGAGCGTTACGATGGCTTTGTTGCGAATTATCTCGGAGATGGGATTGTTGCTTATTTCGGTCTTCCAAATGCGCATGAGAATGATCCCGAACGCGCAGTTCGTGCGGGACTTGAAATCGCTGAAGTCGTCGCCGCTTTGAGCGATCCGCAGGGAAATGCCCTGGCCTGCCGGGTTGGGATTGCCACAGGACTTGTGGTGACGGGGGACGTTTCCGGCACCGGCGAAGACCGGTGGAGCGTTGCGGGTGAGACCCCTAATCTGGCGGCCCGTCTTCAAGCCGTTGCCGCGCCGGGCGAGGTCGTTGTGAGTGCTGAGACGCGTGCGCTGTTACCCGGATGGGTGCGCACCTCCGCTCTTAGCCCGATGACGCTGAAGGGGTTAAACGATCCAATCATCCCGTCCCGGGTGACTGAAATTGTTCCAAAGGATCGCGTTGCCTTCGAAAAAGACTGGGACAAACCGGTGGTGGGCCGAGACCCTGAATTGGCGCGTCTCAGATCCGCTTGGACCTCTGCTAAGGACGGGCAGGCACAAGTGGTTTTATTGAAAGGCCAGGCGGGGATCGGGAAGTCCCGGCTTTCGGCCGTTTTTGTAAATGAGTTAGAGGCCGACGGCATCCATGTGGATCAGTTTTTCGGCTCAAGCTTTCATTCTGGATCGCCTTATCATCCGATCGCGACCGGCATTGAGCGCGCAGCACGGATACAGCCCGAAGACGGTCCCGCTACACGACTGGACAAGCTTGATCTTCATCTCGCGGAGGCGGGGCTCGACCCCAAAGAAGCGGGCCCCTTTATTTCGCCGCTGTTGGGCCTGGATCCCGGTGAACGTTACCCCACACCTGGTCTGGCCCCCACAGCTTTGGCCGGTCGCACGTTCGATTGTCTTGCCGATCTCTTGCTCAAACGCTGGCAGAGCACGCCGCATGTGATCCTGTTGGAAGATGCCCACTGGATCGACCAAACCACCACTGATCTTTTGCATCATCTTTTTGAACGCGCGGTCGGGCAGTCGGTGCTCATTTTGGTCACCTATCGCCCGAATTACCACGGCATGGACCAAAACGCTCCGATCGCGAAGACCGAGATTGAGGTGTTGCGGCTGCCAGGACCGGAATGCGCACAGCTCATTTCCCGCGTTGCAGATGGGGACGGGGTCTCTGCATCTGTGATTGAACAGATCATTGATCGCAGCGATGGTGTACCGCTTTATCTGGAAGAGATGACCAAATCCTACCTTACTTCGGTCGCTCGATCTGACAAAAAAGATGCAATACACGCGGGTGCATCGGAACCTTCCGGTGTGCCGTCTTCGTTGAGCGACTCGCTGATGGCGCGGCTCGATCAACTGGCCACAGTGGGGAACATCCCGCAAGTCAGCTCGGTCATGGGGCGCCGGTTCACTCGGTCATTGCTGGAAGAAGTAGCAGAGAACTCGACCAAAGAATTGGATCGTGCACTCGATGAGTTGGTGCGGGCAGAGCTTCTTTTTGTCGGCGGCGATGAGGCCGACCCGACTTATACTTTCAAACACGCTTTGATCCGAGACGCGGCTTACGACACGATTTTGTTGCGCGACAGGCCGGGACTGCATTTGCGCGCCGCGGAGGCGATGCTCAAGAAGGTTCCAGAACAAGTTGAGGCGCAGCCGGAAACGATCGCTCGGCATTACCAGCGTGCCGGGCAGAAAACTCAAGCGGCATCATACTGGTTGAAGTCGGGCCGCAAAGGCATGGCAGCGAGTGCCATGACAGAAGCGCTCATCAGCCTTGAGCATGGGTTAAGCTTATTGCAAGACAGCGATATCGAAGCTGATCAGGCGCATTTGGGCTTCGGTTTGCACAGCGCGCTGGGCCTTGCCCATATCTCTTTAAAGGGCTGGCACGCGCCAGAGGTTGAGGCCCATCTCCGGCAAGCTTTTGAAATCGGTCAGCAGTTCGACGAATCCATCGATCTTCTTTTTGTGATTTATGGGCTTTGGATTCATTGGTTGAACCGTTCAGAGCCTGAGCGTTCTGCCGCTTGGATCGAGCAGGCCGAAGCGCGATTGCGCAAAGGAGACAATGCCGGCTGGGTGCTTATCATTCACACAATGAAGCTGGTTCAAGAGCGTTGGTTTGGCAGCGATCAGCGGGTCCGCGAAGAAGCCCAAGCTGTGCTTGATCACTATGACCCGGAATTGCATGGGCATCTGGTCCATATGTTCGGAAACGACCCCAAGGTCATGGCCTACGGGTTTCGGTCTTGGTCCCATTGGTTAGCAGGTGATACGCAGGCCGCTTTGGCGGATGTTGCCGATTGCGAAGAAGCCTCTCGTCAAGTTGCTCATCCGTTCGACCGGTGTTGGCAATTGCTTGTTGGAAGTTTGCCTTACTATTTCAGTGGCGACCGTGATGGCCTTGCTCGCAACCTTGAAGAGGCGAAAAACCTCGGCCTTAGCCAGAATATAGACTTCGTGACTTTCATCACCGGACCGGTTTGGACCGGGCTTCTCCTCATTTTGGATGAGGATTGGGATGGCGCAATCGCTGCGATGGAGCCCGGGATCAACGCTTGGCGCGCTGGTGGCGGTGGCGTGATTTTGCCTTTCTGGGAGGGCGCTCTTGGCCTTGCCTATGCCCGTTCAGGGGCGACCGACCAAGCCATGTCGCTCTATCAAAGTGCAATTGAACGCGCAGAACGCAGCAATGAAACCTGGTTTCTTCCCGAACTGCACCGTCTCGTGGCAGAGATTACCGTGGAGACCGATCGCGCTGCAGCCCTGAGCTCCCTTTCCGCGGCAAAATCAATTGCGGCCGCAAACGGCGCACATGAGCTGATGTCACGGATCGAAAGCGACCTGTCCGCGATCCACGGCTGAGCCAAAGATTCCGCCACGGCAATCTTTTAGACATTTGCAATCTGATGCTACCACTCTGCGCACCCTCGCTTTGGGTTGCGACAGACCGCCTTACCTGGGTTGTAACCAAGTTCACCGATTTCCTGCCAATGCTCAAAGGCTGACGTGCTAAAAGAGCCGCACGGTCGCCAAGGTGGCACCGTGCAGAATGTACAGCCCCCCGGCGCGGCCAATGTCTTTGACACGAAACCTGACGGGACCGATGAGCTTATTTTCTGTCGTTTGCAGTGCGATTTTCGTGAACTTGGCCGTGGCAATGCTGGCGATGGCCTTCGGGACGTTGCTGGGCGCCGCGCTGAGCACGCTAAAGAAACCAGTGATGACGTTGGTGGGCTCGCTGTTGCTCTTGGCGGTCTTATTGGTGCTCTGGCTGGCATCGAACGCAGTCTGGAGCACCGGCACATCGGCAATATTTTCGACAGAGTTCGGGGTGCCAATCTGGGCTTTGGCGTCTTTCGTCATAGGGTCCCTGGCGTCATTTCCCATCGCCTTTGCCTTTCAACGTCTTCGCAATGAACTCTTCGAGGCGAAAACCGGCTGTCATCTACGTCTCTCTGCTGCGTTGAGCCGTGTCACTGTTGGGGTCCTAGCGCTTTCAGCCGCAGCGGCCTTTGTCGGGCTAGAACAGGTTGCAGCGCAATCACGGACCCTCGCCACCAAATGGTCTGAGGTGCAATTGCTTGTCTATATATGGTCCATCAGTCTTTTCGCGCTCCTGGCAGGGCTTGCGTTCTTGCACAGCCGCCGCTTGCAATGGCTCAGTCGACTGCCGATCCCTTTGGTGGTTCAATACATCCCACAGCGCCGTCGCCCGCCGTTCAAGCCCGCAAAACCGGAATTCTGAACCGACTCCGGCGATGCCGGCCTGGCGAGACTTCCAAAGCTTCATCTTCTCCATACTGGACGCGTTGATGACCTTGCGCGCTGTGGTTTCTCGCATTGCGCCTCTGCTGCCTTCCACCTAGCGTCAGCGCGACAGCGATTGCGAGGAGAAGACGATGGGCGAAACGATGATCGGCGTGATCGGAGGATCCGGGGTCTACGAGATGAGCGGTCTTGAAGGCGCGGTTTGGAAATCGGTCGAAAGCCCTTGGGGTGCGCCCTCGGATCAGATCCTCACCGGACACTTAGACGGCGTGCCTATGGCGTTCTTGCCGCGCCACGGAAGAGGCCATATCCATGGCCCAACGGCTGTGCCTTATCGCGCAAATATCGATGCGATGAAGCGGCTTGGTGTCACCGACATGATCAGTATTTCGGCCTGCGGCTCGTTTCGTGAGGAAATGGCGCCGGGTGATTTCGTGATTGTCGATCAGTTCATCGACCGCACGTTTGCACGAGATAAGAGCTTCTTCGGCGAGGGATGCGTGGCGCATGTCTCGGTCGCGCATCCCACCTGCCCAAGGCTTGGAGCGCTTTGTGCCGATGCCGCGCGGGCGGTTGGTGTCACTGTTCATGAAGGTGGCACCTATCTGGCTATGGAGGGCCCGCAATTCAGTACTGTGGCGGAAAGCAAGCTCTATCGCGAGGTCTGGGGCTGCGATGTGATCGGCATGACCAATATGCCCGAGGCCAAACTCGCCCGTGAGGCTGAGATTTGCTACGTTTCGGTCGCCATGGTCACCGACTACGACAGTTGGCACCCTCAACATGGTGAGGTCGATATCACCTTCATTATTGAGACCCTGAAAGGCAATGCAGACAAAGCGCGCGCCTTGGTAGCGGGGGTGCCTGCGCGCTTGGGGCCAGAGCGGGAACCTTGCCCCCATGGCTGTGACCGTGCGCTGGAGTTTGCCTTGCTCACTGCGCCTGACACGCGCGACCCCTCACTGATGGCAAAGCTGGATGCTGTCGCGGGCCGGGTCCTGAAAGCCAGTGCCGGGTGAAGACTTTGTCGTTGCCAGTGAAATGCCCAGTCTATCCGATGCCACGCATCGGGAGATTTCCACTGCTGTACCCTGGCCGTGACCTTGCCACCCTGCTGGATGCGCACCGTGGCAATCCTGCAGTTTCGCATTCCTTTGATCATCATTGGGAAAATGGAAACCTTTGGCGGCAAAAAAGAGTTGCAGAAAGGTAGGGGATCGATCCGGCAATCCTGCATGATCCTTGCAGTGTCTCCATGATGGGCCAGTTTATTTCCCGGCACCCTGAGCAGTTGAACGAGACTAGAGGGGTGCGTGAATGACCTGGTCCGCTTCTGTGAAGGGGGTGGCTCAGGAACCGTGACCGGGGTATGGGTGGCTCTTGGCCGCAAGGCGTGACCGTACTTTGAGCCGAAAGGCATGAGATGAAAGATCAACAAGCCCGGCCATTGCCCGCTGCCAAAGACGATGTCGCGCGTACAGAGCACATTCCGGACACGCCGCAGACCCGCTCACCCACCTATCGTCTGGCCTTCGACGATCCCGACTTTCTCACGGACATCGCCTTGCGCCCGGTGCGGCTGCAATTAGAGCTACTGAAAGCGCAGATGACGCTCGACGAACGGGGGATTGTCTCAACGATCGTGATGTTTGGCGGTGCACGCATCCCCGCACCCGATCGACGTGGCGAGGCGCGGACGCCTGAATTGGCAGAGCTTTCGCCCTTCTATGACGAGGCCCGACGGTTTGCGCAGATCGTCACCGCCCAGAGTGTGGCAGGAGGAAACCGCGAATGTGTGATCGTCACCGGTGGCGGTCCAGGCGTGATGGAGGCAGGCAATCTCGGCGCGGCGGAGGCGGGCGGCGTGTCCATCGGGCTCGGCATCGTCCTACCGCATGAGCAAGCTCCGAACCTCTTCGTGACACCGGAGCTGTCTTTCAACTTCCACTATTTCGCGGTGCGCAAGATGCATTTTTTGATGCGTGCCCGCGCAATCACCGTGTTTCCAGGTGGGTTTGGAACGCTGGATGAGCTTTTTGAAGCGCTGACACTGATACAGACCAAGCGCATGGAACCAGTGCCGATCCTACTTTTTGGCGAAAAGTTCTGGCGTGAGATCATCAATTGGGATGCGCTTGCAGCATCCGGCACCATCGCGGATCATGATCTTGAGCTTTTCACCTTTGTCGAAAGCGCCGACGAGGCAGTGGCCATCCTAGAAGAAGCGGGCGCGCTCTAGTCTGCAAACCCTCGCTTGGTTCAAACCAAAACGCCGCCCTACGAGGACGGCGTTTCACTTCGGGATCTGAGGGTTTCTCTAGAAACCAAGACCTTCGTATTTCTTCTTGAATTTCGACACGCGCCCACCGGTATCCAACAATTTGGCGTTGCCGCCGGTCCAAGCTGGGTGCGCAGATGGATCGATATCAAGCGACAGTTGATCGCCTTCGCTGCCATAAGTGGACCGCATTTTGACAATGCTGCCATCGGTCATTTTGACATCGATGAAATGGTAATCGGGATGGATGTCTTTTTTCATCTCGTGTCTCCTCAAGCCTCAGCGCCGGCTTTTGCAGCCTTGGGCTTGTAATGTGCGTCTTCGGCGATGCGGGCAGATTTTCCGCGGCGGTCACGAAGGTAATAAAGCTTGGCACGGCGCACGCGGCCACGGCGCACGACGGTGATGCTGTCGATATTGGTCGAATAGAGCGGGAACACACGTTCCACGCCTTCGCCGAAGCTGATTTTTCGGACGGTGAAGGACCCAGCGATGCCTTCGCCATTTTTGCGGGCGATGCACACGCCTTCGTAGTTCTGAACCCGTGTGCGTGTGCCTTCGGTCACTTTGTAGCCGACACGCACGGTGTCGCCGGCTTTGAAATCGGGGATATCCTTCCCGAGCGAGGCGATTTGCTCGGCCTCTAGTTCTGCGATCAGATCCATCTGATCCACTCCTGAATGGTGCGCGGTTGGTCCGCGGTGATGGCGTCGCCTAGAGCTCCTGGTCTTCTATCGGGTCCGCCTTAGCGCCCGCCGGAGATAGATGATCGGTTTTGTCTTTTTTCACCTCCGCTGTGAGACGATCCGCGCTGCGTCAGAAGAAGACGAATCTGTTCGGAAATGCTCGAGACGGAACTGCGCGCGATATGGCAGCGAATTGCCAAAAGATCAAGCGCCGCGAGATGCTACCGAAACGTCAGTCAAGGATATCCAGAAGCGCTGCCAATCCAAGTAGTGCCTCGACCGCAGAGCAGTGTTCTAAATCGGTTGCGATTGGGGTGTCCGTCCGAAGTCGCCATAAGGCGATGGGATTTGGTTAGATAGGCTGAAGAGAAACCGGTCTGCGTGTCACAATGACGGGTAAGCCGCCGTAGGACGCCGTTGCTAACAAAGCGCAGTGTGAGCTTTGCATAGGCCGCATGCATAGCATTTGTGCCGGGGCAACAACCCAACTGCCTACTCCAAACTCAAGGGCTCTGCTTGCGTTGAAGGCAATCCGGTCACGGGTCTCTTAGTGTCCTCGTCTCTGGCAGTGGGATCTAGTCCGGTGGCTTTCGGTGAGACTTGGTCTCTGAAAAACGTTTCCAAAGATCGGGGCGCCGCGCTTGCGTTGCCTTTTCGGCTTGTGTTCTTCGCCAGTCGGCAATGTTGCCGTGATGGCCAGACAGCAACACCTCGGGGACGGCGCGGCCCTCCCATTCTGCGGGTTTGGTGTAGTGGGGATGCTCCAAAAGACCTGTCGCGAATGATTCCTCGGTTAAGCTGTCGGCATTGCCAATCACATTGGGCAACAGCCGGACCGTGGCATCGATCACCGCCTGCGCAGCGATTTCACCCCCGGTTATGACAAAATCGCCGAGCGAGAGTTCTTCCACGCCATAGGCATCGATTACGCGCTGGTCGAGACCTTCGAACCGCCCGCAGATCAGCGTAAGTCCTGGACCTTGAGCGAGCCGCTGGGCCCGGTCCTGGGTAAAGGGCGCCCCGCGCGGTGACAGATAAATCAACGGCGTTTGGTCGGGTGCCGCCCTGTGCGCTGTGTCAATCGCCCGGGCCATGACATCGGGGCGCAGCACCATCCCCGCACCCCCACCAAAAGGCGTGTCATCGACGTTGCGATGTTTTCCTTCTCCGAAGCGGCGGAGATCGATGGGCTCCAAGGCCCAAAGACCTTCGCCTAGGGCTTTGCCCGTCAGCGAAGCGCCGAGAACACCTGGAAAGGCTTCCGGGAAAAGCGTGATGACTTTCGCCGTCCAGGTTTTGGCGAGTGCCGGTCGATCGGTCATCAACTCTTGCGGGTGCCCCGTCACTTGCACGCGTTTGCGACCGTGCGATCTTTGGGGCGCGCTACTCATCGGGAAAGAGCCCATCGGGCGGATCGGCAATCACTTGTCCCGCCGTAATGTCGACGGTTGGGACCGCTTCTTTTGTGAAGGGCAAAAGCACACCGTGCTTGAGACCCGGTCCGTGCACCTCTAGCAGATCGCCCGCGCCATGGTCATGGACGGCGCGGATCTTGCCCAAGGGCTGCCCGCCTGTGTCGAGCACAGCCAGGCCGATCAGATCGGTGTGATAGAACTCGTTTTCTGGGAGGTCTGGAAGCCTGTCGCGGGGCGCATAAAGCCGGGTGCCTTTCAGCGCGTCTGCGGCCTCTTTGTTGGCGATGCCGCCCAGGCGCGCAGTGAGAGCGCCCTTTGTCTGACCGGTGAGAAGCACCGAAAAATCACGAGACTTGTCCTCTGTACAGAGCGGCGCGTAGTCGGCAATGGCCTCTGGCGGGGCACAAAAGCTTTTTAGGCGTACCTCGCCCCGGACACCGAAAGCACCCAAAAGCGCGCCGACGCACACAAGCTCAACCACTGGTGATCACTCCAAGGCAAAGTCCGCGCCCATCAATGGCTCCGCCCGCCTCATGGCAGCGCAACACCTGGGCTTGACGTTCATATTCCGCCCCGGCCCAAAGGCCGCAGACGAAAATCACACCCCAGAGAAGCAATCGAACCATGGCTCTATGTCACTGGCAGGCAAAGCCGACGGATTACTCCGCCGCGGTCTCTTTTTCAGCTTCTTCTGCGGCGGGTTCTTCTGCAGCCGGTTCCTCGGCGGGTTCAGAAGCGGCTTCTTTTGCAGCCTCAGCAGCTTCGACTTCTTTGCTGGCTTTCTCTTCCGCGCGCTCTTTGGCTTTCGCGCCGGGTTCCGCTTTTTTAGGGTTATTGCGCTCTTTTTTGTCCAAGACGCCTGCGGCTTCCAACATGCGGCTCACCCGGTCGGTGGGGGTCGCCCCTTTGCCCAGCCAGTACTGCACCCGCTCCATGTCCATTTTGACGCGCTCTTCGCTGTCTTTCGGCAGCAGCGGATTGTATGTGCCGAGCCTTTCCACGTAGCGCCCATCGCGAGGCATCCGGCTGTCGGCGGCGACAATGCGGTAGAAGGGTCGTTTTTTTGATCCGCCTCGTGCGAGGCGCAGTTTCATAGCCATTTTTTGTCTCCTTGCGAAATGGCGGCTCTGACCGGCGATGCGGTCAGGTTTGATATTGCCGGTGGTGGCGAATGACTTCTTCGATGATGAAGGCCAGGAACTTCTTGGCGAATTCGGGATCGAGGTCGGCGCGACTTGCGAGATCCTCAAGTCGCTTGATTTGTGATGCTTCCCGCTCTGGATCGGCGGGCGGCAGGTCATGCTGCGCTTTCAACTGGCCAACGGCCTCGGTATGCTTGAAGCGTTCGGCAAGCGTATAGACCAAAATCGCATCGAGACGGTCGATGCTTTCGCGGTGCTCTTTCAAGAGGTTTGCGGCGCGCGTGGTGGCGTTGGTCATGACGAGGTCCTTGAACGCGCGTGGGATTTGTGGCGCTGCACCGCGGCCATTGCGTTGCGGCAATCAAGCGGTCGCGCCGGTACGGCGCGGCAGTTTTGGAGTTTTGCTTTCGGAGGCGAAAGCAAAACGGCCGCGCGGATTTTGGCGAGATTACAGACGGGCAAGGTCAACGATCTGGTCATAGGGATGGCACCTCCGCAGGGGCGGGATGGCGATAGACGCGGCAGTCTGCGCTGGGTGTGATGGCTGCGTGATCCCATGTCGCGCCAAGACGTTCGGCCAGGGCAATCGAACGGGAGTTATTTTCATCTATGTAGCTGACGACAGTGTCCCAGCCGAGGACTTGGTAGGCATAGCCACGCGCGGCAAGTGCTGCCTCGTAGCCATAGCCTTTGCCTTCGGTGGTGGGCCAAACGATCCAACCGATTTCCGTTTCGGGCCATCCTTCGGGATACCAAGGGCCGACAAGACCAAGGCAGGTGTCATCATCATGGGTGGTGAGGGCGAACATGCCATATCCGCGAAGCTCCCAATGTCCGAGTTCGAGCGCAAAGCTGCGCCAGGCGCCAGCAGCGTCTTTGGTCCCGCCCGCGTAGCGCGCTCGCTGCGATCGGAAGAAAGCAATCGCACCATCGGCATCGCGTACTTCAGGGCGACGCAGACGCAGGCGTTCCGTGGTCAAAATTGTGCCGCTCATACGCGCTCTCCGTGGCGCCAGATCTCTACCGAGCCAAAGAATGCGGCTTCTGCAGCGGCATCGCGTGCACCGCCGATCCGTTTCGCGAGCCGGGAGGAGGCTGTGTTTAGGGGATCGACGTAGCTGACACAGGCGCCTGGGCCCAAAAGCTTCAGACCATGGTCACGCGCGGCTTTCGCGGCCTCCGAAGCATAGCCTTGACCGCGCGCTCCGGGTGCGAGCATCCAGCCCAATTCGGGTTCTTGGTCGTCCCATTCCAGACCGAGCATGACAAAGCCCAAGAGTTCTGCATCTTCGCGTCTGTCCAACGCCCAAAGCCCATGGCCATGCAGCAGCCAGCCTGCGGTATAAACACAGAAACTTTCCCAGGCTTCTTGCTCCGTCATTGGCCCCCCAACCATGGCCCCCTCGGGCCCAGTGCAAATCGTAGTCCAAAGCGGCAGATCGGTGAGATCGGGCGCACGCAGCACCAAACGGTCGGTCACCAAGCGTGGCACCGCGGTGGTGCTACGCGCGGCCGCCTCCGCGGCTTTGCCAGTCGGTGGAAGAGCGCAGCGTGGTCGGGTCATGCGGCGGCGGCCTTCCGCAGAACGAAGCGGCGCAATTTGGGATCCGCGGGGTTGGGCGTGTCCCCGGGCAGAGGTTCAGCGCCCAGCTTTTCGGCAAGCCTCAGAGATGCGGTGTTGTCACGATCGATCACGGCAAGCAGAGTGTCCCAGCCCTTTGCAAAGCAGTCTTCCAGAACAGCCCGGGTCGCTTCAATCGCATAGCCCTGGCCCAGGCGGGCCGGATCCCAAAGCGTCCAAGTCATCTCAATCGGAGCATCGGTGAGCTTCAGCGGGCCCACATGGCCAAAGGCCCGACCACCCGTTTTTGGGGCGATGGCATAGCGTCCGAACCCGCGCATGTGCCAATGGCCGATCATGGAACAAAAGCGCTCGAAAATCTCATGCTCAGGCCGCGGACCGCCAACTCCGATGGTGCGGTCGCTTCTGTAATAGGCGCAGTACGCAGGATAGTCGGTCGTCACAAAACCGCGGAGCATAAGCCGCTTGGTTGCAATAGGTGGGATGTCGAGGGACGTGATCACTTCTTTTTCCCCAAACCGCCGAGACCTGGTGGTAAGGCCGGGCCGCCCCCAAGACCAGGAAGCCCGCCAGGCATCCCCCCAGGTGCCGCCCCTGGCAGAGACCCCATTTGCGATTGTGCGGCCGCGATCTCAGCCTGTGACGGCATGCCAGCGCCCTTCATGCCGAACAGGCCGCCCAACTGGCGCATCATGCCCTTCTTGCCCATTTTGCCGAGCTTTTTCATGGCATCCGACATCTGCCGATGCATCTTTAGCAGCTTGTTGAGATCGCTGACTTCCATACCGGCCCCGGCCGCGATGCGTTTCTTCCGACTGGCTTGCAGAAGCTGTGGGTTCGCGCGCTCCCTTTTGGTCATCGATTGGATCAGCGCGATTTGTCGCTTCAGCACCTTGTCGTCGAAACCCGCATCAGCCACTTGCTTTTGCATTTTGCCCATGCCCGGCAGCATGCCCATGATGCCATCCATGCCGCCCATCTTGAGCATCTGCTCAAGCTGGCCTTTGAGGTCGTTCATATTAAACTGACCCTTCTGTAAGCGCTTCATCATGCGCTCGGCTTGTTCAGCCTCCAGCGTTTCTTGGGCCTTCTCGACGAGACTGACGATATCGCCCATGCCGAGGATGCGGCCAGCGACCCGGCTGGGGTGAAACTCTTCCAGCGCGTCCATCTTTTCGCCGAGACCGACGAATTTGATCGGCTGACCGGTGACTGCACGCATCGACAGCGCTGCCCCGCCGCGTCCATCGCCATCCATCCGGGTCAGAACCACGCCAGAGATGCCGATCCGGGTGTCGAAGTTCTCGGCGGTGTTGACCGCGTCCTGACCGGTAAGTCCATCGACCACCAGCAAGGTTTCGCGCGGGCTTGCGATATCGCGGACCTCTTCGACCTGGGTCATGAGTTCTTCGTCGATCGACAGACGTCCAGCGGTGTCGAGCATAAATACATCGTAGCCGCCCAAAGTTGCCTGCTGTTTGGCGCGTTTGGAAATCTGAACCGGAGTTTCGCCCGCCACAATCGGCAGCGTGTCCACACCAATTTGCGTGCCCAGGATCGCCAATTGCTCCATCGCGGCGGGACGATTGGTGTCCAATGAGGCCATCAACACCCGTTTGCCGTTCTTCTCGGTCAGGCGTTTGGCCAGCTTGGCGGTCGTCGTGGTTTTCCCCGAGCCCTGCAGTCCGACCATCAGGATCGGTGCTGGTGGGCTGTCGATTTTCAGCTCGCCGGGATCCGTATTGTCGCCCGCCAGCACATGCACCAGCTCATCATGGACGATTTTAACCACCTGTTGGCCCGGCGTGACCGATTTTGTGACTGCTGCTCCGGTGGCCTTCTTTTGGACTGCTTTGATGAAGTTTCGCGCCACCGGCAGCGAAACATCAGCCTCTAACAGCGCAACGCGCACTTCGCGCAAAGCTGTTTTGACATCGTCTTCGCTGAGCGCACCCGCCTTTGTGAGCCGGTCGAAGACGCCACCAAGGCGTTCTGAGAGGTTTTCGAACATGAGCATGGGCTCCTTTCGACCAGCTTCGGTTCTGCCCTTCATGTGGCGAAGGACGGTGACGGGCACAACCGCCTTGATGACGATTGCAAAACGACAGGTACCCCCACGGGCGCAACGCGCTGGTGGAGGGCGATCCTATGCCAGGACCGGAAGGGCAGGGCTCTTCCGGGATTTGGGGCGCGTAATAATTTTTTGGTGGAATGTCAACAACTGGCCCCACGAAGGGGCACAAGGACTATCCAAAAGGCGCGTGGGTGGCACTGCTTTGGATCTCAGCAATGGACAAAGGAATGCCGAGATAACCGCAAGTTACCATGATTAAGCATAAGGTTTCAGACATTTAAGCATCGAGGCACGGGTCTTAGGGTTTCTTTGAAAGGTTACCGAGTTCAAAGAGTTCCGTCGCCGACGCCACGCGGGACCCCCAACCCGCGTGGCACCTTCAGTACTTTGCGTGAGGAACAGGTGATGCATATTCGGAAAGTGACGGCGCCGCGTGTGGTTCGGCGTCCAGATGGATCAATATTGTCTTTGGCGGATCTTCCAAAGTCCGACACGGTCCGCTGGGTCCAACGCCGCAAGGCGATGTTGGTCGACGCAATCGAACTCGGTTTGCTGACGGATCGCGATGCCGAAGATCGCTATGGGATAAGTAAAGCAGAACTCACTCTTTGGCGCCAAGACCGCTTTCTACGACAGTTCAAAGAGACTTATCCCATCGCATCTCGGGGTGGGAAGGCTCCAGCGCCGAAAAACAACCCGCTTCTTACCCATCAAGAGCAAACGGTCTTTCGGGTTCTTGCGACGCATCCGAACACGGTGATCAGTCGAACGGAGTTTTTTGACGCGCTCTATCCAGATGGTCAGGAGACTTCTCAAAAAATCCTCGATGTGATTATCTGTCGTTTGAGGCAAAAGCTCGGGTTTTCGGTCGACACCTCATCGGGGCCGCGGATCGAAACCATCTGGGGCCGCGGATACCGCTTTGTTCCCGAGGCGTCCGAGACCTAACAAGTTTCGACGGTCTTTCGTCCATCGGAAAACACGGCTAGGTCTGGGGCGGTCAACCCACCTTTTGGAGGATGCGATGGCAGACACACCTGCATCGATGGTCAGTGCAGCAGAATTGCGCCAACATATCGCCGATTTGGAGGCAGAAAAGGCGCGATTGCTCGCAGAAAAGCGCAAAAAAGCCGATGACGCCATGAAAAAAGTGGCCGAGGATTTTGTGCATAAAAGCCTGTCACCAGATGAGATCGCGGAACTTCGTGGCAAGATCAAACATGCTGTAGAAAACGGATTGATGGAAGTGATGGTGATGCGCTTTCCATCGCGACTTTGCAGTGACAAGGGCCGCGCGATCAACAATGCGCTCGAAGACTGGCCCGAGACCCTGCCGGGAAAGGCGCGGGAGCTATACAAGCTTTGGCTCGAGCGCGCAAAGGGTCAAGGCTTTAAGCTTCGCGCAATGATCGTCGATTATCCCGGAGGCATTCCGGGCGATGTCGGTCTTTTCCTCAACTGGTCAGAGTAGGCTGCGCGGGCAGGCCGGTAGTGCCGCCGCGCAGCTCTGGTCAGGCCGCAAGTGCAGCGATATCGGCCTCTGCAGCGGCTTGAGCAGCGGCGGGATCAACGCTCTGCCGTTCGGCCCGAACGATTTCGACCTCGGTGATGCCGATAAAACCCAGAACATGGCGCATGTAGTCCGTCGCGTGATCTGCGGGTGAGCCAACGGGGACGCCGCCAGAGGCAATGGTCAGGATCGCGCGCTTGTCCTCCAGCAGGCCGACAGGTCCATCGGGTGTGTAACGAAAGGTGACGCCAGCCCGCGCGACCTGGTCAATCCAGGCTTTCAGTGCGGCGGGCACGCCGAAGTTATAGATCGGTACGCCGATCACCAGAACATCGGCGGCTTGGATTTCTTCAATCAATGTGTTCGACAGCGCCAAGACTTCATGTTGCGCCGGATCGCGGTCTTCCTGCGGGGTAAAATTCGCGCTGACCCAGGCCTCGTCGATCAATGAAATCCCATCGGATAGATCGCGGGCAACGGTTTCAACTGGGCCGTTTGCGGCCAGACGCGCTACGATTTTGTCGTTCAGCTCACGCGTGATTGAACCGGCTTTGCGGGCAGATGTGTCGATTTTCAGAATGCGGGTCATGGTTATCTCCATCGGGGCCCCTCAGGGGCGAGCGTTTCGATGAAGAAAAGGATAGTATTGTGCGCTTAATGTATAAATAAGCGATATAGAAGACACATATGTGCAAAAATGCTCAGCACTTTAGCGGCAATAGGGACCGTTGCGGTGGCGCGCAGTGTCAAAATGGAAATGATCGCGATGATGTCGGTCCGCTCGTGGACCCAAAACCGTGCCAAACGGCCCACAGGCGGCTTTATGCGCTTGCCTTAAGATCGGTCCTTGGGTTCGATGGTTCCAGCCCGTCAAAACATCCAATTCTGCCCCATTCTTCAGTTTGATCGCAGAGATATCAATGGCTTTGCCTTTGCCATGCTCAGATATCGGGGCACCGCGTTTGTGGTTCCGCGTCCGGCAGACATAGTGGGCGGCCACCTCTAGCTCTGCCACGCCGCCTCCAGTCCTCCCAACCGCGGGCTTTAGGCCCCGCCGCACCCAAAGCTCCAAGGCTTTGGCTGTATTGCAATCCATGGTCGCGGGCCTCGAAAGGCTGACACCATTCACCGTGTAGACCCGCACGCCATTTTCAAGCCCACATCCTGGCATCCTGCCGGGGATTGTTTCGGCGCGTTCGCCACGGATGCGCCGGTTCCGGCAAAGCTTGCGGTGCTTCTTTGCCCTGAAAAGGCGTGAGGCCTCATCGTTGCGCGCGATCTCGATCAGTCGCTCATGTGGAGCGGTGGTTTGGGTATCTGCCAAAGAAGAAGCGGGGGCTCGTTGGCCCAGAGCGGCAGCGGCGATCACTCCAATTGCTAGAAGCATCGCCCCACGGATCATGGCTTTGCCGTCCCTCGACCGAAATCTGGGGCCGCGGTGTCCTGACCAGCTTCGATGATCCCGCGCCGGATCGCGCGTGTGCGGGTGAAATAGTCAAACAACTCATCGCCATCGCCCTTGCGTATCGCCCGCTGCAGCGCGAAAAGCTCTTCGGTGAAACGTCCCAAAATTTCCAAGGTTGCTTGTTTATTGTTCAAAAACACGTCGCGCCACATAGTTGGGTCAGAGGCGGCGATCCGTGTGAAATCTCGAAACCCACCGGCGGAGTACTTGATCACTTCGCTATCGGTCACCCGGCGCAGATCATCAGCGACACCAACCATCGTATACGCGATCAAATGCGGTGCGTGCGATGTGACGGCAACCACCAGATCGTGGTGCTCTGCTTCCATCTCTTCGACATTAGCACCCATGCCTTCCCAGAGTGCGCGCAGCTTCGCGACGGCCGTTGGATCGGCACCCGCCATCGGGACGAGCAGGGTAAACCGGTTGTCAAAAAGTTCGGCAAAGCCTGAGCGTGGTCCAGAATGCTCAGTTCCCGCTAGCGGATGGCCAGGGATGAAATGAACCCCTTCGGGCAGATGGGGTCCGACAGCCTCGATCACCGCCGCTTTGACAGAGCCGACATCGGTGATCGTCGCCCCAGGGTCCAAATATGGGCTAATTTCTTTCGCCACGGCCTCCATCGCGCCCACGGGCACACAAAGGACCACAAGATCGGCGCCTTCCACGGCTTCTGCGGATGTCTCAACGATACGGTCGCACAGGCCAATCTCTGTCGCGATTCTTCGGGTGTTCGCCGAACGTGCTGTACCGACGATTTCGCCCGCCAGGTCGCCGCGGCGCATCGCATGGGCCATGGACCCCGCGATCAGACCCAGCCCGATAAGCGCAACCCGCTGGTAGATTTGGCTCATTCGGTGACGCCCTTAAAGGCCGCGACGGACATAGCAACGCGGCGGCAAGCATCTTCATTCCCGATGGTGATCCGTAACGCGTGCGGCAGTCCGTAGCTCGCAACCTCGCGCACGATTAGCCCGTCGCGTTTCAGGTGCGCGTCGCAGGCTTGGGCCTCTTCTGGGTCGCGGAACCGCGCAAGGATGAAGTTGGTGTGGCTGACATCGGATGGAATACCAAGCGCAGACAAGGCCTCAGCCAACCAAGTTCTAAGGCGTGCGTTTTCAGCGAGGCATTTCTCAACATAGGCGCGATCGCGGATCGATGCCTCTGCTGCAGCAAGTGCAGTGGCAGAGACATTGAACGGCCCGCGCACGCGATTTAGTACATCGATGATGTCTCTTGGGCCAAATCCCCAGCCAATGCGCAGTCCCCCCAGCCCATAGAGCTTTGAGAAAGTACGTGTCATCACCACATTCGGTCTTTCCGCGGCGAGTGAGGCGCCGCCATCATAGCCGGGGACAAATTCCGCGTAGGCCCCATCAATGACCAAAAGCGCATGTTCGGGAATGCCATCAGCCAGCCGCGCGAGGTCATTGCCGCCGATCATCGTGCCTGTTGGATTGTTTGGGTTGGCCAGGAAGACCAATCGCGTACGATCAGTACACGCCTCCAAGAGCGCTTCAACATCGGTGACACGTTCGATTTCTCGCGCTTGAACAGGGGTTGCCCCGGCGGCCCGGGCCGATATGCCATACATTGAAAACCCATGCTCGGTGTAGAGCACCTCATCCCCGTGACCGGCATAGGCGTGGCAGAGAAGGCTGATAATCTCGTCCGATCCAACGCCACAGATGATGCGTTCGCTGTCCAGCCCGTGGACCTCAGCGATGGCCTCGCGCAAAGCACCGTGATCCGACGAGGGGTAAACGTGGAGGCCTGTGGCGGAGTTCTTCACGGCTTCAATTGCAGCTGGCGACGGCCCATGGGGATTCTCGTTTGATGAGAGCTTCACCACATTGCTCACGCCATGAGCATGGCCTTTTCCTGGCGAATAGACTTCGATGTCCAGTATGCCGGGTTGTGGTGTGATAGACATGGCGTGCCTCCTGCGACTGCCCCTTTAGCGCCCGGGGCAGGGCAAGACTAGGGGCGTCTTAAAAATTCCTAACGCGCCACCTTTGTGCCGGCACGGAACAAAGCCTGACAGGAAGTTAAGCGGGCCTCTCTTCAATCACAGATAGGAGACCGAGCCAACGCTTGCACCTTTTGGCGCACCTGCGAGAATATAGAAGAGGTTGTGTACTCTGGACCCCAACCGCGCATAACGGAGCTTTTGCCATGGTCGAAGAACTCTCGCGTGTTGCGCAGTATGACCAGGCCTCTGGGCGTTGGCGGGATAAGATGCGCGCGCTCGGCTATTACGATGCCTACTTGGGGTTTCTGTCGGAACCAGGGCCGAAGGTCGCTGAGCCAGCGCGGGTGATCGATGCAGGCTCTGGCAGCGGGGCATTTGCGGAGGCTTGGGTGGCGGTCAATGGAACGCCCTCTGAGTTGGTCTTGCTTGATCCTTCCGAGCAGATGCTCGCGCGCGGCCAAGCGGCCCTTGCGCGCTATGGCGTGACACCCCGAACGGTCGCCTCCCGGATCGAAGATGCCAACGCACTGAGCGGGGCGGACGAGGTCTTGGCCGCCCATGTGATAGAACATAGCGACGCGCCTCTCACGCTTTTGGGACAGCTCAGAGATTTGGTCCGCCCCGGCGGTCGGCTTCGGTTGGTGGTCTCAAAGCCTCATTGGTGCAACGCGATTATTTGGCTGAAATGGAGACACCACAGCTACCCGCCGAGTGATTTCAGGGAGTTGCTCGGACAAGCGGGGTTAGAGCTCGAATCCGAATATGCCTTTCCAGCCGGGCCCCCGTCACGGACCAGCCGGGGATATGTGGCACGGATCGCATAAGCTTGGCCCGCTTTTGCAAAGTTCATTCCGTGCTGTAGCCGACAGCGGCAAAGAAAAACCGCGGTGAAACCACCGCGGCCTCAAAGGGTGAACGATACCCAGTACGCGTTAGTTCTGAGCGTAGTATTCGATCACGAGGTTCGGCTCCATCATGACCGGATAGGGCACATCGCCCAAGCCTGGGGTCCGAACGAAGGTGGCTGTCATCTTCGAGTGGTCGACCTCGATATAGTCCGGCACATCACGCTCGGCGAGCGATGCGGCTTCGAGCACAATGGCGAGCTGCTTGGACTTGTCACGGATCTCGATCACATCGCCTTCTTTGACGCGGTAGGACGGGATATTGACCCGCTGACCGTTCACCTTGACATGGCCGTGATTGACGAATTGGCGGGCGGCAAAAACGGTTGGCACGAATTTTGCCCGGTAGATCACAGCGTCCAGGCGGCGTTCGAGCAATCCGATGAGGTTTTCACCTGTGTCGCCGCGCACCCGTTCGGCCTCCGCATAGATCCGGCGGAACTGTTTCTCGGTCAGATCGCCGTAATAACCTTTAAGCTTCTGCTTGGCGCGGAGTTGGAGGCCAAAATCCGACATCTTGCCTTTGCGACGCTGACCATGTTGCCCGGGCCCGTACTCGCGCCTATTAACAGGTGATTTCGGACGTCCCCAGATGTTTTCGCCCATCCGGCGGTCGATTTTGTATTTGGCAGCCGTGCGTTTGGTCACGTGCTGGTCTCCTTCAGTTTTAAATGCGGCCGCGCCCAGACGGGGTTGGCAGCTATGAAGGGCGTTGTCCTTTGCCGCGCCGGGTTTCCGGTTTGGCCGACAGGCATCCCCTTGCGGGGGCCGCCAACACCAATGAAAACGCGCCTATGCCTTGGGCGGAAGGGGGTGTCAAGCGCTCAGTGCCCCAGGGCTCATCGCAAGATCACTTGCGGCGCAGGCCCGAGATTGATCAGCCCGCCCAGCAACATCTTCCCATCGGCGAATACCAAGGGCGCATCGATGGTGTTGGGGTTGCCAGATAACCGCGCAACCATCGAAAGACCACTTTCGATCAATGGGGCAAGCTGAGGGGTCACAATCCCGGCGTTGCGACCAAGGCCAAGGATTTCGCGCCAATTGGTGGCCCGCACACTGATTTCGCCAGTTGGGATGCCCGCCTCATCGACGTTTAGGCTGCCTGTCGCTTGGAGATCGAGCTTGCCCCAAGTGCCTTGCGCCAATTCGAGGTCGATGGCGGTGATCTGCGGGCGTGCCACCTCAATCGCATATCGGTCCCAAGGTGCCGTAAAGCGGAGCGTTGCGCGCAATACAAGAGTCTCGGCCCGATCACTCACCAGATCGGTCTCAGAGGCCATGGCCCGGATCCTTTCCGGAAGCGTCATGTTGCGCGCCCCGAAATAAACATCGTAGCTGTTTTGCGCTGCAGGTGTCGCGCGGAAGGACACTTGGCCCGACTCCAGCTGACCGGTCCATCCTGCTGAAGAGGCAAGTGCTAGTTCTGACAGCTCAATAGTGCTCTCATTCAAGGCCAGTGAGATCCCGGGAAAAAACTTGACAGAGCCCAGAAACTTCTCAGCGACAACATCAATGTTTTGGTTGGGAGAGGACACGATCTGCGTTTCTGGCCAAACGGCAATCACGTGATGCGGTCTGTAACTTAAAGCGAGAATTTGGAAAATGGGCACCGACCAAGCCAGCCCGGTTTGCGGATCTGCCAAAGTCAGATCGGTGAGTGTGGTGTCAAAACGATTTGGAAAACCAGATGTTTCCAGCGACGCGTATTCCGCTACCCAACCTTCTTCTGCCCGCAATTCAAGCCATCGGGTCATTTCTGCTTCGACCCGGCTGCTGCCAACGTACCAGTAGGTTGACCAGCCGAATGCTAGCAAGAGAATCACAGAGAGCAGGATTCGCATGAGCGGGCCTTTCGGATGTCACCCCGCTGGTGTTTACAAGTCCTCGTATCAAAGGACCAGTCGGTGACGATGAGCGCGCAGAAGCTGGAAGTGGCATATTGGGTTTTCGGTTACGGATCACTGTTGTGGAATCCGGGGTTCGAACCTGTCGACCGTCAACTGGCAACGCTTTCGGGCTGGCAGCGCTCTTTCTGTATGTGGTCGATCCATCACCGAGGCACCACCGACAATCCAGGTCTGGTTCTCGCGCTTGATCAAAAGCCAAACACATCTTGTGCGGGCGTGGCGTTTGGGATTGGGCGTGATCGCACCGATGATATCCTTGCTGTGCTCCGCGAACGAGAATTGGTGTCTTCAGCCTATCTTGAGTGCAACCTTCCGATCACTTTGGCCGATGGGCGCGCAGTGCAGGCGATCACCTATGTTGTCGACCCGACCCATAGCCAATATTGTGGCGGGCTCACCTTGGAACGTCAGGCAGAAGTGATCGCAGGTGCCACCGGCGGTCGTGGACCCAATGACGTCTATCTTTACAATACGGTTGATCACTTGCATGAGCTTGAACTGCCCGATCCCGATTTGGATTGGCTCGCGGCACGGGTGCGGGAGATGAAATCAAGCGCGGGAGCCCCGGCATGAAAGCACCAGAGCGCACCAATTCGCCTCAATTCAGTCGTCCGGTCCGGCAATTTTTGACCATGCTGCTGGTGGTGGTGGCCTTTGGTGCCGGCGCCTATATCGCCTATCCACGGGTGGCGCCGGTCTTTCTGGCGAACCCCTGGCTCAACGGCGTGATCGCCATAGTCTTCGTGGTTGGGATTTTCGCCTGTTTTTGGCAAGTCTCGCAGCTTTTTTCGTCAGTGCGCTGGATCGAAAGCTATACTCGGCACCGGCAATTGTCCGATATTGCGGAAGCCCCGCGACTTCTTGCGCCGCTCGCTGCGCTGCTGGGTGCGCGCGGGTCGCGGATGCAGATCGGTGCGTCCTCGGCGCGATCGATCTTGGACTCGGTGGCGACCCGGATCGATGAAGCCCGCGACATCACGCGCTACATCGTCAACTTGTTGATTTTTCTAGGCCTACTGGGGACGTTTTACGGTCTGGCCACAACCGTGCCTGCAGTTGTGGACACGATCCGATCCTTGGCACCCCAGACTGGGGAAGACAGCACAGAGGTCTTCGGGCGGCTGATCGGTGGACTAGAGCGGCAATTGGGCGGCATGGGCACGGCCTTTGCATCATCGCTCTTGGGGCTGGCCGGATCACTTGTTGTGGGCCTGCTAGAGCTTTTTGCAAGCCACGGTCAAAACCGGTTTTACCGCGAGTTGGAAGAATGGCTGTCGACCTTCACGCGCCTCGGCTTTGCCGGGGCCGAGGGCGAAGGCGAAAGCACGACAGAACAGGCCATGGTCGGCGCGCTTCTCGAAGCGATGGATGGTCAAGTTGCCTCGATGGATGCGCAAGTGGCCACCATGCAAACCATGCTCGACGAGGCAGAGGAAAGCCGTGGTAAGTTCGACAATCGGATGGGTGAACTCACGGAGTCTGTGTCTGCTCTTGCGGCGCGGGTGGCAGAAGGCGACGCCACTGCCGCTGCACTCAGCCGGATCGCAGAGTCGCAAGAGAATTTGACTGCCGCAATGGCGGCGCGGGAAGAGCTTGACAATGACGATGCGGAGGCGCGCATGCGTCTGCGCAGCATCGATGTTCAAATGCTGCGAATCTTGGAAGAGATCAGCGCAGGCCGACAAGAGGTGCTGTCTGAACTGCGTCACGATATTAAGCGATTGACCGAGGTGATCGAGCGCGCCACCGGCGAGGGCGGGAGCTAACAGATGGCCCTTTCCCGTCGCAGCGGTCAGCGGTTTCAGGGCTCGATCTGGCCCGGCTTCGTCGATGCGATGACCGCTCTTTTGCTGGTTCTGATCTTCGTTTTGACGATCTTTATGGTGGTGCAATCCATCCAGTCTGAGGAAATTCTCGGCCAAGAAACCGAGCTTGACCGCCTTACCGCCCGTGTCAGCGAGCTTGGGCAAGCACTTGGGTTGGCACAGCAACGCAACGCCGGCCTCGAAGATGAAATCGCCGGGTTGAACGATGACATCACCCAAGCGCAATCCGAAGCCGCGCTGCAAGACGCGCTGATTAGTTCGTTCGCAGCGCGCGCGGCGGAGCAATCCGACACGCTTCTTGATCTTGAAACCCAAGTGGCCTCGCTGGTGGCCGATCGCGATGCCGCACTGGAGATCGTCACAGCGCTTGAAGGCGATCTACAAGCCTCTGAAGCCGACCGCGTCGCGGCGCAAGACCGTGTGACGGCGCTCGACATTGCCTTGGCACAGGCACGCGATGAGATTGATGCAGAGGCAGAAGCGGCGCGGCTCGCAGCGGCACGCCGGGAAGCGCTGGAGGCGATGGTTGCCGATCTTGAGGCGCGCGAAGCCGCCCTGACAGCGGAGACCGAAACGCTCAATCAACAGTCCGCCGAGCAAGCCGAAGCGCTGAGCGAAACCGAGGCCGCACGTCTGGCCGAAGCCGCTGCGGCAGAAGCCCTGCGCGAGCGGCTTTCGAATGCGGACGCTGAATTGACCAGCTTGTCGCTGTCGCTCGAGGCGGAACGCAAAGAGGCAGAAGACACGCTGACCCTTTTGGCCGCGGCAGAATTGGCCCGCGATGCGGCTCTGGAAGCGCAAGCAGAGGCAGAAGTCGCGCGAGAGGCCGCGCTCAACGCGCTCACCGAAGCCGAAGCGGCGCAACTTGCAAGCGGAAACGACGCAGCCACGGCAGTGGCCGCACGCGCGGCAGCAGAAGCCGCGCTTGCCGAGGCGGAAGCCCGGAAGGCCGAGGCCGATGCCCGCGCGGCGGAAGCCGCGGCAGATGCGGCTGACGCCCTAACAGAGGCCGAACGGCAGCGCGCCTTGTTGGTCCTGGCCAACGAAACCATCGCGCGCGCAGGAGAAACACAGGCCGATACAGCGCGGGATATGGCGCTACTGAACCAACAGGTGGCCGATCTCAGAGCTCAGCTTGGGGATCTGCAAGCGCTTTTGGATGCCTCAGAGGCCAAAGACGCCGATTCTCAGATTCAGATCGAGGCCCTAGGCGCCCGACTGAACGCAGCACTTGCTCAGGCAGCGTCAGAACAGCGGCGACGTGCCGATTTAGAAGAAGCCGAGCGGATCCGTCTGGAAGAAGAAGCCAAACGTCTGGAGGAAGAGGCGCGCCGCTTGGCGGAAGAGGCCAAGAGCTTGGAAAACTACCGGTCGGACTTCTTTGGCCGGATGCGTGAAGCGCTGGGTGGTCTCGACGGCGTCGAAGTTGTCGGGGACCGATTTGCGTTTTCTTCTGAGGTCTTATTCGACAGCGGATCTGCGGATTTGTCATTTCAAGGCGCATCTGAGATCGCCAAGCTCGCTGCGGTTCTCAAAGAGGTGTCGCAAGAAATTCCCAATGAGCTCAATTGGGTGATCCGGGTCGATGGGCATACCGACAATGTGCCATTGTCCGGTGGCGGGTTCTACCGCGACAATTGGGAGTTGAGCCAAGCGCGCGCTCTTTCGGTTGTGCGGTTTCTGACCGATGCGTATGGCTTCCCTGCCAACCGGCTGGCGGCCACGGGGTTTGGGGAGTACCAACCGGTCGATCCTGCCGATAGCGATGAGGCGCGGGCCCGCAACCGACGCATTGAGATCAAGCTTACCGAACGCTGATCCAACAGGCCTGCACGCGCGGTGCGCTTCTAGAATAACACTTGCGGCGGCGGGAACTTGGGTGTCAATTCCGGCATCTCTTAGACAGGATGGCCCAAATGGATATTGCAATGGATTCCGATCGCATTCTAACCCCGCCGCCTGTTCCTGCACGGAGCTTTGTCAACGCCGATGAGGCCGTCGCAGAGCTGCAGACCCGCTACTCCACGGCAACGACGTTCCTTCAGGAGGCTTTCAAAACCGTGCTCGCTGCGCCGGATGGCGCGGCGCGCTATCGGGCATTTTATCCCCAGATCCGTCTATCTGTGAGCAGTCACGTCACCATCGACAGCCGCCTAAGCTTTGGCCATGTCGGGCGTCCAGGTGACTATGCGGCGACTATCACCCGCCCGGATCTCTTTGAGCACTATCTGCGCGAGCAAATCGGTCTTGTGATCAAGAACCATGACATCGCGGTCAGCGTGGGGTGGTCTGAAGTGCCAATGCCGGTCCATTTTGCGGTTGCGGGTCAGCCCGTACCGCAAGAAGGCGCTCTTTCCTTTCCGCTCAGAGATTACTTCGACGTCCCTGACTTGAGCGTGACCAATGACGATATCGCCAACGGGCTATTTATGAGCGGCGAAAACGGGGTCTATCCGCTGGCCCCCTTCACCGCGCAACGGATCGATTACTCGCTCGCGCGGCTGACACATTACACCGCCACGGATCCTGCGCATTTCCAGAACCATGTTCTTTTCACCAACTACCAATTTTACGTGGAAGAGTTTGAAAGCTACAGCCGCCGCATGCTCGCGGATGCCGACAGCGGCTATACGGCCCTGGTCGGTCCGGGCAATGCCACGATCACCGGCGAAGATGAGGAACTGCTGCACCCTTCCAAACTGCCACAGATGCCGACCTATCATTTGAAGCGCGAGGGCGGTTCAGGGATCACTTTGGTCAATATCGGCATCGGCCCGTCCAATGCAAAAACGGCCACCGATCATATCGCCGTGTTGCGACCGCATGCCTGGTTGATGGTGGGCCACTGCGCCGGTCTGCGAAACACCCAGCGTCTGGGCGACTATGTGCTGGCCCATGGCTATCTGCGTGAAGATCACGTGCTCGATGACGATCTGCCGGTCTGGGTGCCGATCCCGGCTTTGGCGGAAATCCAGATCGCCTTGGAACAGGCGGTTGCCGATGTGAGCGAACAGGCGGAAGGCTATGAACTGAAGGGCATCATGAGAACTGGCACCGTTGCGACGGTCGATAACCGCAATTGGGAGCTGCGTGACATGACCGGGCCGGTCCAACGGCTCAGTCAATCCCGGGCCGTGGCGCTGGATATGGAAAGCGCGACAATCGCGGCCAACGGGTTTCGCTTCCGCGTGCCATATGGGACCCTGCTTTGCGTCTCGGACAAGCCGCTCCATGGCGAATTGAAGCTTCCGGGCATGGCCTCAGAGTTCTATCAAACCCAGGTTTCGCGGCATCTTATGATTGGAATCCGTGCGATTGAGCTCTTGCGCGAGACGCCGCTGGAACGCATTCACAGCCGGAAATTGCGCAGTTTTGAGGAAACAGCGTTTCTTTAAGCACACAATTCGGCGCTAAAATGCCGATTTTGCCTTAAAAATAAGGCCTAACCCGTTGTGCGCTGGAATCACTTGCCGTTAAGTGTCCGGACGAACGAAGAAGCACGGGCAATAGCGGAGGCGACACGTGACTAAACCATTGACAAAAACCCAACTGGTAGCAGCGCTAGCGGATGAAATGGGTGCGGATAAGAAAACTGCCGGAGCAGCACTGGATGCCATTGCAGGCGTGATCAGCAAAGAAGTGAGCGCTGGCGGCGCCGTCACGATCCCCGGTATCGGCAAGTTTTACTGCCGTGAACGCCCCGAGCGGATGGTGCGCAACCCGCAGACCGGCGAGCAGATCAAAAAAGATGCCGACAAAGTGGTCAAGGTCACAATCGCGAAGCCTCTGAAAGAGAGCGTGAACGTCTAATCGCAGATCACACCTGCGCAAGACTGATTGGAAGGGTCGCATGAGGCGGCCCTTTTTTGTGCCTCGCGGCAACTGCATCCGCATTGACCGCTTCGGCTTTCAGTGAGAATGCGAAGTCGGCCATCACGATACCTGTGTCGCCGGTGGTTAGATGTGGTCTCGGCGCTGCCAGACCGTGAGAGGGTTTTTCCATGGATTGGCGCGCGATAGGGCTGGGGGTCACCTTTGCTCTGATCTGGTCTTCGGCCTTTACCTCTGCTCGGATCATCGTGACCGATGCGCCGCCCTTCTATGCGCTTGCGGTCCGCTTTGCTCTTTCAGGCGCGATCGCAATTACCTGGGCGCGGCTCCTGGGCCAGTCCTGGCATCTGACAGGGCGACAATGGTGGGCAGTGGCGGTGTTTGGGCTTTGTCAGAACGCGATTTATCTAGGGCTCTTTTTTGCGGCGATGCGCAGCGTTGAGGCCTCGCTTGCAGCGATCATTGCATCGACAATGCCTCTAATCGCAGCGGCCATCGGCTGGGGGATCTATGCGGATCGTGTCAACGCTTTGGGGATCGCCGGTCTTGCCACAGGTTTGGCAGGCGTTTTGGTGATCCTTGGCGCACGGCTAACTGGCGGGGCTGATCCATTTGGTGTTTTCCTCTGCATCGTGGGGGTCTTCGCACTTGCGATCGCCACGCTCGCGGTGCGCCAAACAAGTTCTGACGGTCAGGTGTTGATGATTGTGGGGCTGCAGATGTTTGTGGGTGCGGCGGCGCTTTTGCCCGTTGCGATGCTTCTAGAGGTGCCAGAAATTCGATTCTCCTGGCCGCTCTTTTGGGCCTTCAGCTACACACTGTTTTTCCCAGGGCTCATTGCGACAGTGGTGTGGTTCACATTGGTCAATCGGATCGGCGCGGTTCGCGCCGCGACCTTTCACTTTCTCAATCCGGTTTTCGGGCTCTTGATTGCGGCGGCTCTGTTGGGCGAGGTGGTCACCTTACAAGACCTCGCCGGTGTCGCCATCGTTACTGCAGGAATTTTAATGGTGCAGCTTTCGCGGCAGCCCAGAAAAACCTAGCCGATCTTGCCACGCTTTCCGCCGGTTTGAGCACGGTCGAGCAACAGGTGATCCAGCATCACGCAGGCCATCATGGCTTCGCCTACCGGGACTGCGCGGATCCCAACGCATGGGTCGTGGCGGCCCTTGGTGACAATCTCGCTGCTGTCGCCTGACTTGGTGATGGTTTTGCGCGGCGTGAGGATCGAGGAGGTTGGCTTAACCGCGAAGCGGACGATGATCTCTTGGCCCGTCGATATGCCGCCCAATATCCCGCCTGCATGATTTGATGAGTAGGTGGGTCCCTCAGGGCCCATAGAGATCTCATCTGCATTAGCGCTGCCAGTCAGCGCGGCAGAGGCCATGCCGTCCCCGATCTCAACACCTTTGACGGCGTTGATGCTCATCATCGCGGCGGCCAACTCGGTGTCGAGTTTGCCATAGACCGGTGCGCCCAACCCGGCAGGCACGCACTGCGCGCTGACTTCGATCACCGCACCGACGCTGTCGCCGGATCTACGCAATGTATCGAGATACACTGCCCAGTCCTCGGCGGCTTGAGGATCTGGTGTCCAAAACGGGTTTTGCGGAATCTGTGCCAGATCAAACCGATCCCGGTCGATCGTGTGCGGGCCCATCTGCACCATGTATCCCGTGATACTCAGGCCAGGAACCAGCGCGTTCAAGGCCGCTCGGGCAACCCCCCCCGCGGCGACGCGCGCTGCGGTTTCTCGTGCCGAAGACCGGCCACCGCCGCGATAGTCCCGAATGCCGTATTTCTGCCAATAGGTGATATCGGCATGACCTGGACGGAACTTCTCTGCGATGTCGCCGTAGTCTTTGCTGCGCTGATCGGTGTTTTCGATCATCAATTGGATCGGCGTGCCGGTACTGACACCTTCAAACACACCTGACAGGATCTGTACCGCGTCGGCCTCGCGCCGCTGGGTGGTGAATTTACTCTGCCCAGGTTTTCGTTTGTCGAGCCACTGCTGCAAGGCCTCCGTACTCACTGCAACACCAGGCGGGCAGCCGTCCACCGTTGCACCAAGCGCGGGTCCGTGGCTTTCACCCCATGTGGTGACGCGGAAAAGATGGCCGAAGCTATTGAACGACATGCAGAGGTTCCTTTGGGTCGCGTCTCTTTACTGGAGGGTCGCGGAGAGGCTCAACCTCTCAAATCGATCCGGCCTCGACCATATAGTTATTGGCAGAGCACATAGCGGCGTCATCTGAGGCGAGGAACAGAACCATCCGTGCCACATAGACCGGCTCGATGAGATCGGGCAAACACTGGCGTTTTCGGTGAGCTTCAATAGCGTCTTCCGTGACCCAAAGATCTTTTTGCCGGTCCGTCATGATCCATCCTGGGACCACGGTATTTACCCTGATACGGTGCGGTCCGAGATCACGGGCCATCGTACGGGTGAGCCCATGAACCGCGGCTTTGGCCGTGGTGTAGGCAGGAAAGCCGCCACCGGCCTCCCACCAAGAATTTGAGCCAATATTGATGATCGACCCGCCGCCGGCCTCAATCATGCCCGGCGCGACCGCTTGGATCGCGAAGAACATGTGGCGCAGGTTGTTGTGCATACGCTCATCCCAGAACTCGGGCGTCACATCCTGCCAGTCATGCCGGTCGTCCCGTGCGGCGTTGTTGACCAAGATAGTGGGCGCGCCGATTTCTGCGCTGAGCGCTGCCACGCCCTCGCGCAGCGCATCGATGTCTCGTAGATCACAATAGCCGAAAGTGACATCGCCTTCGGTGGATGACACCAGAGCCTCTGCTTGGTCCTTGCTATAGTCCAAGAACCCGACGCGGGCGCCTTGTGCAGCAAAAGCGGTTATCATTTCTGCGCCGATGCCCGACGCACCACCGGTCACCAGCACGGTTTTGTCCTTCAGGCTTGGATAGATCGCGAAATCGTGGCTCATCTTAGGGTCCTCACCAAAATCTTCTTGCGCCGCGCGTCTTGCCGACGCGCCCTATTTCTCCTGAAAATCGGAAAGGTGAAAGCCCTGATCCACGGCTGCGGGTGGGAAAAGAAAACGCGTCCCGCAAGGGACGCGCTTTAAGGATTTAGACAGTGCGCTTTTCGCTTACTCAGCGGGGCCCGCAACGCCTTGTTCTTTGGCGGCACGCTTAACCGGCGCCCAGATACGCTTGTTGGTGAGGTAAAGCAGCACCGACAGGACCGTCAGGAAAATCACAGCCGTAAAGCCTGCTTGCTTCCGCGCCATCATGTTCGGCTCTGCCGCCCACATCAGGAATGCGGTCACGTCTTCTGCAAGATGATGGATGTCTGTGGAGTGACCGTCGGCATATTCCACATCATCGCCCCAGAGAGGCTGGCCCATCGCGATCCAACCGCCGGGGAAAGCGGTGTTCTCGTAAAGAAACGCACCGGCTTCCTCTTTGTCCTCACCGGTGTAACCCGTCAGAACCGAGACCATGTATTCCGGGCCACCAATGCCATTGAACAGTTGGCTCAGGCCGGTGCCGTAAGGGCCATGGAAGCCCGCACGCGCTTTGGCCATCAGCGTCAAGTCTGGCGCGTTTTCAATGGCGCTTTCTGGGAAGTAGTCCGTCGGTGTGGCTGGACGCCAATCATCCAACTCTGGATCGAACACCTCGAATTGTGCCGCGTAGGCGCGCACTTGGTCATCGGGGAACTCCGGTCCGCCAGCATAGCCAAGCGCACGGAACGGAAGGAATTTCAGACCATGGCAGCCAGAACAGACCTCTGTATACACCTGAAGTCCGCGCTGAAGCTGCATTTGGTCAAAGGACCCGAAAGGCCCTTCGAACGAGAAGTCCACATCATGGACATGACCCGCCCCGCCGGCCGCGAATGCCGCGCTTGCCGACAAGACAAGCGCTGCCGTGGCAGATTTAAGCGTTTTGATCATAACGCGTCCTTTCCTCACTCGGCAGGGGTGGCAACGCTGCTTCCCGAAGAAGCAGATTTGTCTTTGCCGTAGTGATTCATAAAGTCTTCCTCGATTGTTGCGACCTGCGGCAGCGGTTTTTCAAACACACCGAGCAGCGGGAGCACCACAAGGAAATACGCAAACCAGTAGGCCGACGCAGCGAGGGCGATATAGGGATAGATGCCCTCCGCCGGCATTGCACCCACCCACATCAGCACCATGAAGTCGACGCAAAGGAGCCAGAACCAGATCTTGAACATCGGACGGTAGCGACCAGACCGCACGGAAGATGTATCAAGCCAAGGTGCCAGGGCCATCACAACGATCGCGCCGAACATCGCCAACACGCCGAAGAACTTCGCGTCGATGATCCCGAAGCTTAGCCAATAAACGAGTTGCACCAGCCAAACCTCCGTGTCGAAGGCACGCAGGATCGCGTAGAACGGCAAGAAGTACCATTCTGGCACAATATGCGATGGGGTGACGAGTGGGTTTGCTTCGATATAGTTGTCGGGGTGGCCGAGATAGTT
The DNA here is from genome assembly GCA_038751255.1 of Pseudomonadota bacterium. Lineage (GTDB taxonomy): Bacteria > Pseudomonadota > Alphaproteobacteria > Rhodobacterales > Rhodobacteraceae > JANSYP01. The sequence continues at coordinate 76 of JBCDGN010000013.1, read as the reverse complement.
CGGCATGAAGCCGACAATTGCAAAGAACACCAGCAACACGACGGCCAGCGCGAAAAGGTCTTTGATCACGAAGTAG
>JBCDGN010000012.1:0-55167 GCA_038751255.1 Pseudomonadota bacterium | reverse complement strand
TTCGGAAAGTACGGTCTTAACCGCGCCATTTGCTCGTCGGTCAGCCAAAACAAGTTGCTCATCACGCCTCCTGAAGTTCAGGAGCTTGAATCAGCCCGGTGCCAAGACTGCAACCAAATCAATGGGTCCAGAGCCTAAGCGGTCGATGACGTGTTACTGGTCTCCGGGGACTTCGCAACGCCTCTGACGAAAAACTAATTCAAACCGAGTTCCTAAGATGAGCTACCCGTCGCGATATTGGGCCCACAAAGGCTGCAACTCCACCGGATATGCCGCGTAGAGCGCCTTCCAGCGATCTTCTTGTGCTTTCCGCCCAACCTGCTCTGTGGTGAGTTCCCAAACCTGCGATACGTTTTCTAGCGCGATTTCAGGAGTGACCACGCGCTTTAGGGCAAGCAGTAGCCAATAATTCAACGCTTCCATATACTTACCACGTCGCGCGATATAAAGATCGGGAATGGGTGCTGACATCGCACGCTGGTGCTGTTCTAGAAAGGATTCGCCATAGACCGCCACAATGCGAGGGTCCTCGTAGTGTTCTAAGCGGAAAGGGTCGAAATAGCCATCCACTGCGGCAACAGCTTCGGCCGATCCTTCGGGATCCGTCGCAAATTGGCAAAATCGATACGCTAATTCCGGTTCTGGGCAGTGCGTTGCGACCACATAGCTCCACCCCCAGTTAAAATATGCCATAGGCAGAGGCGCTCCGTTCACCACACCCCCCGGCAGGGGACCATGGGCCAGGCGATCGCGCATGGGGGAATGGCGCGCGTAGAGCGCCTTCTGGGTCCCCCCCCAACCGATATTGGCATAGATATCCCCACGCCCATAGCGTTCCCAATTGGCAAAGAGCCCGAGTTCGCTGCCGGTCAACGACCCTGCTGAGGCGATCATTGCTTCTAAGGCGCCGATCCCAGCCTCCCCTGCAATGGCGGGGTGAAACCCTTCGGTAAATGGCAGTCCGCCCCGGGCATGGAACCGTGCCCACCATTCCCAATTCGCATAGGTGGCGGTGCGGAACAGACAGCCTCCGAAAAGACCATCGTTCGGTCGGTGGAAAAACGCCATCTGCCGGTCCACCTGATCCCAAGTCAACGGGATATCCAAGGCTGTGCCTGTCGTGTCAGCGTAGCGTGCCTGCTCTTCGGGGTCTTTCAGCAGGGTCCGGTTGTAGAACATCAGATAGACATCCCCGTCGGTCTGATAGCCCCAGCGTCGTCCGTCAAACCCATCTCCTGCTGCATAAAGCCCCCCAGGGACATTGGCACGTCGATCCTCCGCGGTTGAGAACGCGTCCAAGGGTAAAATCGCCTCGGCTTCGACCAAGTCGGGGATGCCAAAAGTGGCGGGCAAGGCAATATCGATGTCGTGGGTCGGCACCATCGACTCTAGCATCAGCGTTGCGTTGATATTATCCAGGTCGACCACGACGAGATCTGCTTTGCAGCCACAGAAGTCTTCAAACGCCTGGATCACGGGATGAAGGTTCGCCTGTGCTCCCTCTGGCACCAGAATGCGCAACGGGCGACCGAGTCTTTCAAAGCCTCTTTGGAGTGTCTTAGGTGTTTGTGCGCCCGCAGGCGTCGCCATAGCAGCCGCACCGATAAGCATTTGTCGACGTGTCAGCATGAAGTCCCCCCTCTTCAGCTTTCGGAAACGTCAGCATGACCCGAGGTATTTAATTCAGTCTTAAGACCTACGCCCTCAAATTGCCCATATTGCCTCAGATCGAGCAAAACTATGGCACCCCTCTCTCTCGTCGTCCGCATCAGGGCCATTGGCCTTTTCTGCTTCGTTCTGGCCGCGCTTTTGATGCTGCTGAATACTAAAAGAGAGGCACAGATCGGGACACGAATTGAAAAGATCGCAGAAACCTCCGCCCCCCTTGCCGATATCATAAATGAGTTACCGCTGGTCGGCGTCGGTCTTCATTCGGCGATCTCCCAGATCGCGCAGAGCAACTCGCAAGAGGAGATTATGCGTCTAGAAAGGCGCGTAGGCGAACTCGTGCATCTGGGCAGAACGCTTCTTTCAGAAATCGATCAAATTGATCTACCGCTACTGAATGACACCGCAATGCTTGATGATCTGGCAGCGCGTCAAATCATGGTGCTGGTTCAGCGCCATAATGTCGACACGCTGGCAACCCATGAAGCCGACCGGCTGGAGCGTGTCATGGGTCAGTTCCGGGAAAAGCAGGATGCGCTTTCGCTAGAGCTTTCCAATGCGGCGCAAAACCTGTCCACGAATGTGCTGTCGCATCAAGCGCAACAACTCACCTTGTCGTCTAGCTTAAGCAACAATCTGACCGCCCTTTACTTACTCACACGAAGCTTGGCGCTTTTGCCCCCCGAAACGGCACAAGCGCAAAAACCCTTGGCGGTCCGAGAGCTGGATGCGTTCGTGACCGGTCTGACGCGCCTCCAGACCAGCGCAAACAGGCAAGCCATAGCCGCAGAAATCGTAGCCTATCGTGAAGCGCTTTTCGAAGAGGCTGGGATTTTCGACGGCCTTCAAGAGCTTCAAACACGCGAAAACCGGCGGGACGAAAGCCTGATCGCCGCGCACGCCCGCGTCGACAGCTTGAGCGACTGGTTGCATGAAGCCGAACGGGAGGCCGTCACCGAGTTTCAGCAGGTCAGCGTGGAGACGAGTCAGCTCACCTCAAAGATGATCCGGTTCAACATTATCTCCAACTTTCTGCTCTGGGCCGCTTGTCTCTTTCTGTTGTGGTGGATTGTCGAAAAGAACCTGTTCAGCCGACTGGTCCGGCTGACCTGGCATGTGCGGGCCTTTGGGATGGGCGATTTCTCAGATCCGGTAAGGGTCACCGGCAAAGACGAGATCGGAGAGATTGAGCAGGCGGTTGAAACCTCTCGGTTACTGTCTGAACGCCTCGCCGAAAAAAACGAAGAGTTGGAGCGGTTTGCCTATGTCGCCGCGCATGATCTGAGATCACCTCTACGTGCAGTTGCCGATCTCGTCGCCTGGAGCCGCGAAGACTATGGAGACAAAATGGACAAAGGTCTGCGCGACAATCTTGATTTGATCGACGGTCGTATCGAAAGGCTATCGGGTCATCTGAACGGACTTTTGGACTATGCCCGCGCCGGTCAAACCGAGGAGGAACGAGAGGTCTTTCACCTCGACAGTTTCGTCGAAAAACTCCAAGCGCATTATGTTGACCGTCCAGGGTTTCAGATCGAGCTTGCGGGCGAGCCTCCGCCAGTCAAAACCTATGTGGCGCCGCTTGAGACAATCCTGCTCAATCTGGTGAGCAACGCGGTAAAGCATCATGATCGTTCGGTAGGTCGGATCACGCTATCCTTGTCGGTAGAGGAAGATGCTTGTGCATTCCGGGTTCAAGACGATGGTCCCGGCATTCCCAGGCAATACCAAGAGCGCGTTTTTGTGCTCTTCCAAACCTTGCAGCCGCGCGACGTGGTCGAAGGCACCGGGCTCGGACTAGCGCTGGTGCAAAAGCTCGCAACCTCACTCGGCGGTACTGTGGAGGTCTTGTCAGAGCCAGACACAACGCGCGGCGCTACGTTTACGTTGCGTATTCCCTTCGGGCGCGCGGCCGAGCCACTGGAAAAGTACCAAAGGGACGTCGCATGAACATCGCAAACAAAGTAACGTTTCTGATTGTCGATGATGACAAAGTGGCAGTGATGTCCATCCAACGCGCGCTGAAGAAGCTGCGATTGCTTAATCCTGTGGAGGTCGCGGTAGACGGGCAGGAAGCGCTGGATCGGTTACGCGGTGAGACCGAAGGCGAAATCGTAAAACCCTATATCATTCTGCTTGATCTGAACATGCCGCGCATGGACGGCTTTGAGTTTTTGGAGCAAGTACGAAAGGATTGGGAACTTCAGAACTCAGTCATCTTTGTTCTGACAACCTCTGATGCGCCAAAGGACATCGCAGCGGCCTATGCTCATAAAATTGCTGGCTACATCATCAAAGACGACGCTTTTGAAACGGTGAAATCCGCAATCTCAATGCTGAATGCCTATACCGAGATCGTGGCGCTGGAGACCTAAAGAGCGATGTCCGTAACGCCACTGTCCTGCACCAATTACCCGCGTCTTTAAGCGTCACCGGGTCAGATCAAAACCCAAAAGGGCCGCCCTTGGGCGACCCTTCGAGATTCTTGGAGGTGGGCCGGTCAGGACATATGCGTCCGTCCGGATCTCCGAACTTAAGAGGGCTGCCTCAGAAGCGCGCCTCCGGAGCTGTTCCGACACCTTTCTCCAATGTTTCTCTCGACACTGGATCACCTCCTTTCGCTTGTTGAAACCTGTATTTAAGGTGGCACATTTGACGTACTTGTCAAAACAAAAACTTAGCGCAAGCGCCGCAAACGCTTGGTCTGCTGCTGAAATCAGCAATATGTGAAGAGTTTTGCCGGGTGAGTAAGCCTAGGCGCCCGAGATTTTAGGCCCACGTCAACATCAAAAGCGATCAGGCGTTGGAGAGCCGGTAGGTCAATGCTCGGAAAGGGGCCAGTGCGATAAGTGCAAGGCTCATTTTCACCATCCAATCCGCAACAGCCAACGACACCCAAAGCATCACTTCGGGTCCAACGCCAAGCATCGGCACCAGCTCATTGGCCCAAGCCACGTCATTGGCTGGGTCGATCCAACTGAGCCCGGCGCTGAACGCGATTGAAAAGAAGACAATTGTATCGAGTGTGGCGCCAAAAAAGGTCGAGACCAGGGGAGCCCGCCACCAGTTGCCGTCGCGAAGTCGGTCGAAAATCGCCACATCGAGAAGCTGTGCTGACAAAAACGCCAGACCGGACCCCAAAGCGATCCGGAAGGTCACAATGGGTCCGTATTCGCCATGGATTTGCGACCCGATTAGCGAGCAAATCACACCGATTACGAAGCCGATGACAACGACACGCCGCGCAGCTTTCACCCCATAGGTCCGGTTCATCACATCGGTGACCAGAAACGCAAAAGGATAGGTGAAGGCACCCCAGGTTAGCCAGCTACCAAAGAGGTACTGTACCAAGATATTCGAGGTGACGACGATGGTCGCCATGGCAAGGATGCCAGGTAGAAGTCGGGTCATAAGCTTGTCTTTTTTCCGTTTTTACAAGGTCGCGGAGACTTGGCCACGATGCGGCAGGCTGCGCCTCTAACCGCCTTCGCCAGCGGGATCAAGAGGTCTTGGACTTGGCTTGGCCCCTTGCAGCACCCGGTACTCAACAAATTCGGTGCGTTGAAACGGATTGAAATTGTCATCGGAGACCATCGTAAGACGAATGGCACCGGTCTCATCCTGCCAGACGGAAATCGCCTCTAGATTGTCATGACGTCCGATCCTGGTCTCTAAAACCAGCGTCTCATCGGAGAGACCATTTGGCCCAAGCGCGAAACTTCGCACCCGAGAGGCGAAACCACGCCACTCCAGATATTGCCGCTCGAGCACATATAGCCGCCCGTCAGGGCCCACATCCGCTCCAACGATCAGGAAAGGTCCTCCATCCCGCCTTATCTCATAGGGCACAGACCAGTTTGTGCCGCCATCGCGCCGATAGACCGGAAACGGTCGGGTGAGCACACCGGATCGTTCCGGGATCGCCAAAAGCCGTCCTTGAGGATCGGTTGCCAGCGCCTCCAGTCCGGAGTTCAGTTGCAAATCACGGAACTGCCGCGGGATTGGCAGTTCGGTCACGATGCCGGTTTCGGGATCCAGCACGCCGACGCGTCCGCGGCCTTCAAAGGAAACGATCAACTGGCCGTCGGGCAGCTGGGTGAGGCCTTCGGCATCGACATTGATCTCTTCGAGATTTCGACCGGCCGGATCTTTGAGCGGGAGGAATTTCTCTGTACGCAACCCGCTGATCACCCTGTCGTCGCGTATGAAGCGGCCACGCGCCACGGCGGCCCGATCGGAAACCACGACAAAGCTTTGCCCATCCGGCGATACCACCAGACCTGACACACCGCCATGAAGCGCGTCACCGCGGCTTGGCCAGCGATAGCTGCCGAGATACGTGGCTTCCGGATCCGGCGCGGTGGCGAGATCCGTCGCGGTGAGAAAGGTGAGTGCCGCGAGGGCGGGGATTAGTTTGAGGCGAGCACGGATTGGCATTGGGTCGGAAGATCGGCCATGGTGTAGTCGCGCGAGTTGCGTCGCCTGGGCGGCGCAGGCTCGGTGGGTTTCGGTGCGGTCTTCGGCGGATTGAGATAATCCGTCACCCACCACATCAATGTTTCGTCACAACCATTGCCGCCTTTGGACAATTCGTCCACCGTCGGGCTCTGGGTGACACAATTTCGCGAGTCTCTGGGGCATTTTAAGCGCACATGGAAATGATAGTGATGTCCATAGATGGGCCGAATTTTCTGCAGCCAATCCCGATCACGGCGCGTGGCGCCCTGGCAAAGATGGAGTTTCACCGGCGGGGTGACAAAGATCCGGTCCACTTTGGGGTCGCTCGCCGCCTCTTTCAGAATGGCCCCATGTTGCGCGGTCCAGTTCCGGTTCACGCTGCGCTGATCGGCAGAGCGAACCGAGATCGAGCTGATGTTTTCACGTTGTGATCGAGTGAGGTTCAGCCGTTTCGGCGGCAGCATCCAAATGTCGATATCAAGGCCGATCTGGTGGCTTTGGTGGCCGCTCGTCATCGGCCCACCGCGAGGTTGGCTGATATCGCCGATATACAATCCCTCCCAACCTGGCTGCGTCGCGGCGAAACGTGACAGTCGCGAAATATAGGCCAGTGCCTCTGGATGGCCCCAGTTTCGGTTGCGCGACAGACGCATCGCTTGCCAAGTGGGACCTGTTTCCTTGAGCTGAAACAATCCTGCAGCGCAGCCTTTGGCATAGGACCCAATGGCTTCGGGTCGCTGGGAGGAGGCCTCTGCTTTGGCGCCGAACAACCGGTTGGCTTTGGTCTGGGCCAGCGCTGCGCCAGGCCAAGCGATGAGTCCAATGAGTAAGGCCGTGAGGAATCCACGAATGAGCATCAAGCATACGCTCCGTCTTCGGTGTCTCCGTCTTTCCGCACCCAGACTAGCAGGATCAGGCTGACAAGGAAAAGCGCAATCAAAGGTGACACCCCGATCCGCTGATCACCACTTAGTGCGGTGGCGGTCCCAATGAGCAACGGCGCGAGAAATGAGGTGGCTTTGCCAGAGAGCGCATAGAGCCCAAAGGCCTCGGTCGGGCGGCCAGGGGCGGCATGGCGAACCATCATGGTGCGAGAGGCCGATTGCAACGCCCCGCCGGCGCCTCCGATCAACGATCCGCAGATATACATGATGATATCAGGGATCGCAGACCCCGCTTGCAATGAGATCCCAAAGACGCTTTCGCGCGTGGTGCCCACCACAGTGATGGCCACACCGGTCAGGATCAGGATCGTGGCTCGGATCACTGGCTTTGGGCCATAGGCAAAATCGGCCCGCCCGCCGATCCAAGAGGCGATGGCCGCCGCCAGAACGCCTGCAATCCCAAAGATTCCCAATTGTGTGATCGACCAGCCCAAAACTCCCGTCGCGTAGAGCCCGCCGAAACTGTACAGCCCATTGAGCGCATCGCGGTAAAGCATCGAGGACCCCAGATAGGCGAAAAGCGAGGGACGCTTTGGCAGGTGGCGCAGCAGACGTGCCAGATCGCCGAGCGCGACTTTGACGCTTTTGCGCCTGTCGGTCGGTGGCTTTGGCCAAACCCAATTGAAAAACGGGATCATAAAGACCGCGTACCAAAGCGCCGAAAACGGTCCGACAAACCGTGTCCCTTCACGGCTTTCGGCATCGAGTCCCAGGGCCGGGGGCTGACCAAGCAGCGTGACGCCATGCGCGTTTTCTGCAAAGAAAAAGAGCATGATGAGAAGCGAAATGAGCCCGCCGACATAGCCTAGCGCAAAGCCCGTGCCGGACAGATGCCCAATCTCGGAGCGAGGGCCGAGACCAGGGAGCATCGCATTTGTGACGATGGTTGCCATCTCAACCGCGATCACACTCAGCGCGACAGCGGCCAGAATGGCGATGTAATGCGTGGTGCCAGGAGCGGCGAACCACAAACTCGCCATGGAAAGGATCAGCAGGACAGAGAGCCCCCAAACCCAGACCCTGAGATTGCCAGAACGATCTGCAAGCGCGCCCATAACCGGCGCCGCGCAGGCGATAAAGAGCCCCGAAGCGGTCAGCGCAAAGGCCCAAAGCGATTGCGCCTGCACCGGATTGCCAACCACGGTGGCGAAATAGGGCCCGAATATAAACGTGATCACAAGCGTGGAATGGGGCTGGCTGGCGATATCGAAACACCACCATCCGAAGATTTGCCGGCGGGCCGATCGGGTCTGGGGCAGCGTCATGGCACCCCTAGCTTCCCACAGGCACTTCGTCAGCTTGCATCGGAGGCCACGGGCGCGTCGCCTCTGCCGCGATCCAGGCGCTCACCCATTCGGGCAATGGGGGCGACTCTGACGCAATGTCCATGGCATCGGCGACCTTCTCAGGTGGCACGAGACCATCCTTGCTGACCACGCCTGCCCGTATCAAGATGTGAGAGCTGCATTCGCCGCGAAGCCAATTGGATTGCTCCATATAAATGAAGCGCTTGTCCCATCCAACGATCCGGGTGCGCATTTCAAAACGCTGGAACATGAGCACCCGCTTGCGATACCGTATCGAGGCGCCAGCGACGGTCAAACCCCATTTCTTTTCGCGGAGGACCTTAAACAGCCCCGACCGAAGGCCCAATCCCACCCGACCGAGATCGTAAAGTGTCAATGTCCGACCGTTGTTGAGGTCTTTCCAAGGATCGATGTCCCAGGGCCAGGCGATCATCTGGGACACAAAGGTCTCCATAAGCGGCACAAGCGGGGCATTGCGCGCCGAGAGAATAACTTTGGCGAAACGAATGAAGGGATACATCTGTGGCGACTCCTTTGCCTTTGAGTCTGCTCTGCATCGCCCAACGTCAATCACTACGATGCGGAACTCTTGCTCTTCGTGCAACAGAGGCCTAGGTGACGCATATTCGAAACCAAAGGAACACTGGCTATGGCATCGATCCTTGAAATTCTGCTTCTGCTCATCGGCGTCGCTAAATTTCTGATTTTCGCCCATGTCATCATGAGCTGGCTGATCAATTTCAACGTGCTCAATGTGCGCCAGCAATTGGTGGGTCAGATCTGGTACGGGCTGAGCAGGCTTCTAGAACCGATCTACAACCCCTTGCGCCGTATCTTGCCGCAAACCGGCGGCATCGACCTCGCGCCACTGGTTGCGCTTTTGGCGATCTTTGCGCTGGAAATCATCATCCGCAACAATGTCGGGGTCTTTGTCTGAACCCGCCTCCAGAACCTGGCCCCAGCCAGCGCTGCTGCGCTTATGCGAGCTTTGCGCTTAGCTTGGGGTCGCGCTCGAATTCAGCAGCGAAGAAATCGATTGCTGCACGTGTTTTGGCGGCAAGTGGCGACGGGTCGTGTAAACAGCAGTGATCGGAAGCGGCGGCGGCTCAAATTCCTGCAGTAGAAACCTCAAGAGCCCCCGATCAATTTCATTTTCCACGAAATGCCAAATCGGTACATAGCCCACGCCCATGCCTTCTAGAACCGCAGCCCGGATCGCTTCGGTACTGTTGAGGCGCAGCGGTCCGGTGATGGGCACATTGATCAATCCCTTCTCGGTCTGAAAAGACCAGCTTTGTCCGGCGGCGTGTCCGCCATAGACCAGGCATCGGTGTTCGGGCAGGTCCTCTGGGCTAGTCGGCGTGCCATGCAGGGCGAGATAGGCCGGCGTGACGACGATGGAACGCCGAGACTGCCCAATCTTGCGGCCGACCAAGCTGAGATCCCTGACCTCGCCCACCCGTAGGGACAAATCGATCCCTTCCTCAACCAAATCGACGAAACTGTCCTGCATCACCAGATCGATCTCAATCCCGGGGTGTCGCGCCATGAAACTCGACAAACGCGGGATCACATGCAGACGCCCAAAAACACCGGCGCAGGCCAAGCGCAGCCGACCGGCGGCTCGCCCTTTGCGCCGACCCACAGCGCCGTTTTTGGCAGCCGAGGCCGCTTAAGGCCACCGACCAAAACCTGTCTGATCCGCAAACGGGTGGCGCGCGAGGCGCGCCGCCCAGCGGAACAGGCATGTCATCTCTCGTCCTTGACATGGGATCAAAGGAGTAAGACACCTTACCCTCTCTCCAGTTTCTGCGCTAACGGCCAGCTTTAGATTTGCCGATCAACCAGACTATGCCGACGCTGCTCGGGGTCTGCGTGTGGATCGCAACGACCAAGGCGTTCTGACCGTGACCCTCCATGATGGCGACGGCGGAGCTATCACTTATACCGCCCAAGATCACTGGATTTGTCGAAGCCTGCTACCGCACCGGCCGCGAGGGCGAGAACACAGCGGCGATCCCCACCGGCGCCAACGACGACGGGGCGCAGATCGATTTTTCCAGCTTCGGCAATGTGGACGACCCCGATGTCTGGCAGGGAGAGGTGGTCCTATCGCGCCAGGCAAGGTCGAGCGGAGGCTTGATTGCTGAACTCCTAGCCGATCTTGGCCCAGACGGCGTATGACTGGGGTGTGGTGCCCAATGGCACGGCGGTCTAGAGCGCGCGTAAACTCGCCGACCTCTATCTGACTGAGCCGGAGGTTACGCGCCGCAACGCACGCACTCATTTTGTCCAGCAGCTGAAAGAACGGATCGTCGCAGAGCTTGGAAACGGCATGAGCCTCGAAGGAGCCTCAGCCGCCGGCCTTATAAAGTCATTCAAGCAGTAAACTCGAAAAACCGCCCGATCCCTGGCTTGACGCCGGAGGCAGCGTATCGCGTTTTTTCTTTCGCGATAATCTGGGAGAGCCAAGAAATTCATCCATAAAACCTTGCCCCCATATGGCGCTTAGGACTAGGGCTGGGGAAACGTCTCCCTAACGCAAGAAGGCCGCGGTCCCATGAGCGATCTGACCAACAAAACCGTGTTCATCACCGCCGCCGGACAGGGCATCGGACATGCCTCCGCGCGCGCCTTTGTCGAGGCCGGGGCAAACGTTATTGCCACCGATGTCAACGAAGAAGGCCTTCAAAGCCTCTCAGGCTGTAAAACGCTCAAGCTGGATGTTCTGGACGATAGCGCAGTGGCTGAGGTGATGGGATCGGTTGGCCCGGTCGATGTTCTCTTCAACTGTGCCGGCATTGTGCATAGCGGATCTGTTCTGCAGGCCACCGATAAAGAGTTTGACTTCGCCTACGACCTGAATGTGAAGGCTATGGTGCGCCTGATCCGTGCCGTGTTGCCAGGCATGTTGGAACGCAAAGACGGCTCGATCATCAACATGTCCTCGGTGCTGTCTTCGATGACTGGCGCCCCAAACCGCTGCGTCTATGGGACCACAAAAGCCGCCGTGCTCGGTCTGACCATGTCGATCGCTGCGGAATATGTTTCACAAGGCATTCGCTGCAATGCGATCTGTCCGGGGACAGTGCAATCGCCATCCCTGGAGGGTCGACTAGCAGAGACCGGCGATTATGAAGCAGCGCGGAAGGCGTTCATTGCCAGACAACCCATGGGGCGCATCGGTAAAGCCGAGGAGATCGCCGATCTCGCCGTTTATATAGCGGGTGCAACCTACACGACAGGGCAGGCCTTCGCCATCGACGGCGGGTGGACCATTTGAGGGAGCGAGCATGAAACTACTGCGATATGGCGATGCGGGTGTTGAGACACCGGGGGTGCTTCATACCGATGGGACAGTAAGGGATCTCTCAAGCCTAGTGGCTGAGCTATCGGGCGCGGCGCTCCATCCACAAATGCTCTCGGGTCTTGCGGTTGCCGATCTGGACGCGCTGCCCGTGGTCGAGGGAGAGCCCCGCTTAGGTCCCCCGGTGGCGGACACGGGCAAGTTTATCTGTATCGGTCTCAATTATGCCGACCATGCCGAAGAATCTGGGATGGATGTCCCTCCCGAGCCCGTGGTCTTCATGAAGGCCAATTCAGCCATTTGCGGGCCTAACGATCCGATCCTCATTCCACGAGGCGCTGAGAAAATCGACTGGGAAGTCGAACTTGCCGTGGTGATCGGAAAGCAGGCGAAATATGTCTCAGAGGCAGACGCGATGGATTATGTCGCGGGTTACGCGGTCACCAATGATGTCTCGGAACGCGCCTATCAGATGGAACGCTCTGGACAATGGACCAAAGGCAAGTCTTGCGACAATTTCGGACAGATCGGTCCCTGGTTGGTGACGAAAGACGAGATCCCAGACCCACAGAACCTCAAGATGTGGCTGACGGTGAATGGCGAAAAGATGCAAGACGGCTCGACCAAAACCATGGTCTATCAAGTGCCGTTTTTGGTCCATTATGTCAGCCAGTTCATGACGCTCTACCCCGGAGATGTGATCTCAACCGGGACCCCACCGGGTGTCGGGCTTGGGTTCAAGCCGCCACGGTATCTCAAGCCCGGAGATGTGGTGGAGTTGGGCATCGAGGGTCTGGGCACCCAGCGCCAGATGGTCGAGGCGGACTGACGCCGGACGCGAAACGCTTTAACCCGGTATGTCGAGCTTTCCGGGTCGAAGCGTTCCCTGGCTGCTAGAAAATGACGCCCAAAGGTCATTCGTTTGGACCACGTTTAGCGTCTGCCAGGGGCCTATTCCGCTGCCACCGCCGTCTTCCGACAATAGCAGGAAGCCTTCATCGGTACGTCTGCGCGCGCCGCCGCTTTGTCCAACTGCAATTTTATATGGGCTGCTTCGACACTTTCACCGCGCCGCGTAAGACATTCGTGCAGGCCCTGTAGGCTCCAGACGTTCCCCGGATGCTGACACGCTCGGCTGAGCTTGTCATCCATCCCAAGATCAGCGCGATACACGGCTTCGGCTTCTTCTATCTGTCCCTGCTCCAGCAGAAGAGCCCCGAGTGCGTGGCGCACGGGTTGCATCCACGCCCACGGCTCGTCGTAGGGGAGGCTGTCGTCTATCTCGACAGCTCTCCGTAGATGGTCGAAAGCCGTTTCGTACTCGCCACTATGGTAGGCGAGCTCTCCCAGCATCATTTGCTCTGCAACCGTGAGGATATCGCGGCAGGTGTTGTTGAAGAGCATTCGGCTGTCCGGAACGCGTGCGACGGCTTCGTAGAATGCGGCCATTTCGCTTTTGGCGTCTGCAATCCGGTTAAGATTGGCGAGCGCGACCGTTCGCGCATAGCGCATCATGGCGGTTGTCACGCTGTATAGCTCTTCATCTGCCGGAAGCGCTTGATCGAGAACGTCCTGCCACTGTCCGAACCGGACCAGGACGTGCTGTTTCATCGGAAAGAACCCTTCAAGCCAATCGACCATGGGGCGCAGGGTCTCAGGTGGCAGGGTCGCCATCAACTCTTCGGCAGCCTCCAGCGCGGCAGTGGGCTGGCCCAGAAACATCGCCCCGTAGATCTTGAAGTGATAATTATGGCACCGGTAGAGCGTGTAAAAATTGTCCGGGCCCTGGCGTTCAAGGAACTTTCTGTCCGCCACGACGGCCGCATGGTTGCGCAAAACGACGTTCATGTAGTCGCCGCATAAAACATCGATATGGGTTGGCATATGCAGAAGATGCCCAGCGTCTGGCACCAATGTGCTCAACGCATCGCCGTGGCGCAGCGCCCTTTCGGGATGCGGAGACATCTCCATGAGGTGAACGTACATATGAAGAAGTCCCGCATGCTCCCACGCGCCCGGAAGCGTGTCGAATGCAGTCTCAAGCACCGCGATTGCTTCGAGGGTATCAGCCCCCTGTGCGGGTTGTCCCGTCTGCAGGTCCCAAAGTTGCCAAGGGGTCCGGTTCATGATTGCTTCGGCGAAAATGGCGCAGACGTCGAGGTCCTGATCGAACTCGGCATGAACCTTCCGCATCTCCTCAGCGAAGGCATCGTTCCATGGACTGAAATCCCCAATTTCGGAAGATGCCGGGTAGCGCTTGGGAAGTGCCGCGACAAGCGCGCGCTCCACAGGGGTCAGTTGGTCGACCAGAGCGGTTACCCTTTCGATGGATGAGTTTGCCAACTCTAAACAGTCTGGCTTTTCGTCCTCTTCGAAGGTTTCCCAAGGTTTATTGTAATTTGGCCCAATGCAGTAGGCGATGCCCCAGTGCGCCATTGCACAGTCTGGATCGGCGGCGAGGGCATTCTGAAAGCAAAAAATCGCTTCTTCGTGGTTATATGCGTAGGTCCAGGCCAAACCGCGATCGAACCAACGCTGCGCTTCGTCCGACGATGTCGTGACCTTTCGGCTGTAGGTCCCAAGATCAAAATACGCCATCACACCATCCTCTATTTTAGGGTTGAGGATACGTCAGCAGGGGGAAATTGAATAGCTCAGTTGCCAGTTTGCAAGCGCCAAAGGCACGCCGTTCATCGCCGCGGGCTTCAATTCAGTGTCGGCAGCGGGAAAACCTTGGCATACTATGCCTTTGTATTCCGACACCTGCTGTGGTGAGGACATCGCATCTGCACAAAGCGATCAAGAAGCAAAGCTAGAACTCTGCCAGTATCAACCGCTGGAGCGGTTCAGATATCGGCGGTCACAGTCTCTAGTTCGTCGATCACGTTGGGAAGCTCCCACGCTGCGCCGGCGGCGACGAGACGGCGAAAGGTCTCTGCATCGATCTGGGCCTTGGCCTTATCAACCGCGCCTTCATAGCCCGGCGCGAGCGATCCCTTTTCGCCCAAGCCACGCACCTTTGGAACGAAGCCTGACAGCTTGGCGCAAAGTTCGTAATTCTCCACATCGACCAAACAAATGGCAACGGCGCGCAAGATTGTGGGCAGTTGGATGACATCGCCTGTGGTGACAGCGGATTTGAGGTTTTTTGTGTACATGGCCAATTGTGCCATGGCCTCGTCCGCGACCCGCGTCTGGCTCGCCTCAATGCCGGCAGCCGTGACCTTAAACCAAGGTGCATAACACTTATCTGCGGCGATCCCGAGCGCTTCGCGGTAGCGATCCACCCCGTGCGGATCACCGCGCCCGAAGGCGGCCACGGTCCGACCGATCAAGTGGCAGCAATGCCCCGATGGCCAGTCATAGCCTTTGAGCATGTCCTCAATGTCATCAAAAAGGCCCGGGATTTCCGGCGCATCGCCTTTGTGCATGGCATAGCCACAGGCAAGGAACCCGGTGGTCGCAATGCGCCAGGCGGTGTCTTCGCTCTCTTTCGCCATCTCCCAAGCCTTGAACCCACAGCGGAAAACTTTGTCGAAATCCTCACGCGCGAAGCCTTGGTAGAACTGGAAAAAGGCGGTCTCGATCCGGTCGCCGCCCGTGGCGATGCTGGCCTCCATCAGCGCCTCCGATCGGTCTAGATCGCCCGCGCTCCAGGCCCCGATGCAACGCACAAGATCGGCGTCGGCCTGAGCAGGCGGATCAAGCTCGCAGGCTGCCACGCCCGCTTCGAGCCATCCAAACCCCTCAATACGCAGCTGCCAAAGCAGATGCATTCGCAACGCCACAAGGGGCGCAACAGCGATATCGGCCCGCGCATTCTGGCGCCCCCAAGCAAGCGCACGCCCAAAGTCCGCCCATTCCGCGGTGAGCGTTTCACAGGCTTCAATCTCATCAACGCCACGCATTTGGATGGCCAATTCCCTTATCCGAGACGCGAACCAGTTGGCGTGACGTTCCAAAAGCTGATCGCGCCGGTCGGGGTCGAGCTGGCGCTGACTAAACTGGCGAATGGGCTCCAACAGGCGAAAGCGAGAGGTCGGCGCGCCGGGTAGAAACGTCACCATGGACTGACCGACCAAGCTGTGCAGGATATTGCGGGCGCGCGGCGTTTCGCAGATTGCCTCGGCAGCCTGCGCGGTAAAGGCCCCGGCAAAAACGCTGAGATTGGTGAGTGCGATTTTTTCTTCCTCGTCGAGCAGATCGTAAGACCAGGCAATGGCATCATCCATCGCATTGTGCCGCGCATGACCCCGTCGCCGACGCGCCGCCAAAACAGAAAGCTGATCATCTAACGCGTCGAGCAATTCCTGCGGTGTGCTCGAGGTCAGCCGCGGCGCCGCAAGCTCGATCGCAAGTGGGAGCCCTTCTAGCCGCGCGGTGATCTCACGCACGGTGTTAGAGACAGCAGTGGTTTGCGGCAGATCGGTAATCTGCTTGGCGCAATGGTAAAAAAGCTCCACTGCAACACTGTCGGACGCAGCATAGTTCAGCCCACCAAGGCGCAGAACACGCTCCATCGGGACTTCCAAAGCTTCGCGGCTGGTCGTGAGGATCGCGAGACTTGGCACCATATCCACGAGGTCTTCGGCAAGCCGCGCAGCGGCCTCTATCACGTGCTCGCAATTGTCCAACACGAGAAGCGCGGGCGCGTCCTCAAAACGATCCGCAATCTTAGCCACATTCACCGGACCTGCACCTGCACTGGAGTCCATCGCGCCAAGAACGGCGGACTCCACTTGGTCCTCTTGAATGGGCGCGAATTCACAAAACCAGACCCCACCGGGGTACTTCGCAAGCGATTGCGCTGCCATGTCCGTTGCCAAAACAGATTTTCCAGCACCGCCTGGGCCTACGATGGAAACAATCTGACCAGGCGAAAGAAGGTCTTCGATTTGGCACAGTTCGTCCGTCCGCCCAATCAAAGGTTGGCGGCGGCGACGCAGGTTATTGGGGGTTTGAGGCTCTGAGGCAGGGCTGAGCTCTTGCTGCCGTGGTTGGGCAACGGCGGCATCAACATCCGCAACAAAGCGAAACCCGCGCCCGTGGACTGTGCGGATGATACTTTGACGCCGTCCATCGTCGCCAACAGCCTGCCGCACTGCTTTTATGGCGGTCGAGACAGCGCTGTCAGAGATAAAGCGCCCATCCCATACCGCTTCCACCAATTCATCCTTGGTCACCACGCGGTCCCGGTTTTCCAGGAGAAGTCCCAGGACATCGAACACCTTGGGCTCTATCGCAACGGGATCCGGTCCCCGGCGGAGCTCTCGCGTGGCAAAATCGAGCTCAAACTCGCCAAAGCTATAGGACATGCGATCCCCCTTCCATAGTTCGGGAAACTCTACCGTCGAAGCCGGGTTTCGCAACGCGTTATCTGGGGGTCCTGCGTTAATCGCCAAACCTGACGGTCAGGGGGATCGCTTTATTTTGAGGGGCTCGGTTGTCCGGCATGCTACCGGCGCCGACCGGGCTAGCGTGGCTCAGAATTTGCCGTTGTCATGGGCCATTTCTGCGGGGATCGTTTCGACCGTGTCCCAGTGCTCCACAATTTTGCCGTCCTCGACCCGCCAGAGATCGAAAAACGCAGTGGGCACGCCTGCCGCGGCGCCTTCAGTCATTGTGAAGACGAAGTTGCCTTCGCCGACGATCATATGAAGCTCTGAGAAGGTGTAGCCCTTGCCCGCTTCCGCGAGTGCGGTCAGACCGCCCACCAGCGATTCCAGCCCATCGGGCACAAGCGGGTTGTGCTGATGATAGGCCCCGGGCGCTGCGATCACATAATCCGCGGCCTTGCTCAGATCTCCGCCGAGGAAGACGTCCCGAACAAACCCTTCCACAACGGCTTTGTTTTCCGCGGTTTTGTCGCGGTCGGTGATCTCGGTCGGGCCATCGACCATCGACCGGCCTGAAGCTGTGGTTTCCGGCGGAGCCTGCAGATTGTCCCAATGCTCTACAAAGACGCCGTCTTTGGCACGCAGCACGTCAAACGCCACAAGCGTTGGCGCCCCAAACATATCGGCATTCTTATAGGTGTTGTGCAGGACGACAATATCGCCTTCGCTGATCACGCGATGGGTTTCGACCGTCAGCCCCACCTCTTGCACGACGGGGATCGCACCAAGAATGCCGTCTGCTCCGGTGGGGATGTTTGGATTGTGCTGGATATAGTCTGGCGCCAAAAGCTGACGCGCGGTGTCCTGATCGTAGTCGGCAAAGACAGCGGTCAGAAGCGAAAGGGCAAGTTCCTGAGGTGTCATAAGGTGTCCTATGGGTGTTGGGACCAGTGTGATTCTTTCCATAGTCATTAAGTACGATTTTAGTACCTAGTATCAATTACGCACTTTTATATGACCTGGTATGTTTGACCAGACTGGGTTGCGCCCCAGCCTTCGAAATTGATTGGACTACAGATGACGGGGTCGGGTATGCGAGCCCATTCGAGAGTAACAACCGGGATGTTCAGGATGCTGCCGATCGGAGTTCATTCAGAGGCCGAGGCTTTGCTCTGCCCTATTCGTACGGTGCTTTCCAAAGTGACCGGCAAGTGGCAGATCATCGTGATCCTTGCGCTTGAAGACGGCCCCCTGCGCTTCGCGGCGCTGAAACGCACCATCGGCGATGTGACACAAGGGGTGCTGACCGAGAATTTGCGTGGGCTACAACGTGATGGCTACATCACGCGCAGTGTCGATCCCGGCCCGCCGGTGGCGGTTTCCTACGCCCTGACGCCCCTTGGGGAGAGCCTTGTAGGTTTGCTTAAACCCCTGGTGCTTTGGGCCAATGACAATATGGACAGCGTGAAAGGTGCCCGACGCGCTTATGAGACTTCGAACCAGTCAAAGTGACGCCTAGACCCACAGACGGAGACCATGTGGACCGTCAAAATCCCTGCGGCACCCCTGTTTTAGAGCAAAACGTTCTTTATTGGGCGGTCAAGTAAACCACTGCCACAGAATAATTTTTCCTAGTTTTGATGGCCGTGTCGATAATCCCCAGATATTCTTCAAATCTTCCCCATGAAACCACCAAGCGCGCAGATCGCGGAGGTGGCACATCAGTCTCATTCGGCACCTCGCCGATCTTTTGTCAGACTGAATCGAAGGGATAGACCCATGAATGCGCAAACTGAAATCACTCCCGATTACACCGCGATCAAAGCCAAACAGAACGCGGCTTGGGCCTCTGGCGATTATGCGGTTGTCGGCACCACCTTGCAGAAAGTGGGCGAGGATCTGGCCGAGGCACTCGATCTGGTGCCCGGCGCGCGCGTTCTCGATGTCGCCGCTGGCAACGGAAATGCCACCCTGGCATTCGCCCGTCGTTGGCATCAGGTGATCTCTACCGATTATGTTCAATCGCTGCTCGACAAAGGCGCGGCACGTGCCCGGGCAGAGGCCCTTCCGGTTCAGTTTGAAATGGCCGATGCAGAAAACCTGCCCTTTGCGGATGATAGCTTCGATGCGGTGGTCTCGACCTTCGGTGTGATGTTCGCGCCGGACCAAGCCTCTGCCGCGGCAGAGCTCCAGCGTGTTTGCAAGCCAGGCGGCAAAATCGGCATGGCGAATTGGACGCCGGACGGGTTTATTGGGCGTCTCTTCCGCACGCTTGGGGGTCATGTCAAACCCCCAGCAGGCGTAAAGTCACCCGCTCTATGGGGCGATGAAGCTTGGCTCAACACCAGCTTCATCGGCGCGCGCCGGATCTCGGTCCAGCAGAAGCATTTCACCTTCCGCTACCGCGATCCTGCCCATTTCATGGAGATCTTCCGCGAACTATACGGTCCAGTCCATAAGGCGTTCCTGTCTTTGCCAGAGAATGGCCAGCGCGACCTCGCCAAAGCCATCGAAGATCTTATCGCAGAGTTCAACGCCGCTGAGGACGGCTCGGTCTCTATACCGAGCGCCTATGCGGAGGTGGAAATCGTCAAGTAACCCTCCCAGCCAGCCGGTTTAAACCGTGCTGGCTGACCATCCCTGAAAGAAATCCAATGTGTCCTCTCACGATCGAAGCGATCGGTCTTGCAGCGGGGCTGACCAATCTGGTCAGCTCCCTTCCGCAATTGATCGCAAATCTCAAAAACCCCAGCGATGCCTGCAAACAAAGTCCGTTGCGCAATGCCTGCCAATGCCTCGGCAATGCCTTGTGGTTGGTCTACGGGCTCTCGGTGGGATCCTTCGCGATGATCTTGTTCTCATCGCTTGGCAGTCTCATGGCGGCGGCCCTGCTCTGGCAGGTGATCCGCTCGCATCAGTCCCGCAGAGGGCTCCGCCACAATGGAGGCGCCTATGCAGGGACAGCCGCGTAAGGCGATCTTGATGGCTCAGGCGGTGACCGATGTGATCGCGCCCGCCCATTGGGCGCGGGCACCGAGCCGCTCTGCGTCGGGCAGTGTCGGTGAGAAAAGCTGCCGTTCCCCGGATGCGGGTCCCAGCGATTGGCCCAACGCGTCGGCGCACATCTGCGCCACGCCAAGGGCGCCGATCTCTTGCACAGATTGGCGTTCGACGGGCTTGCCGAGGTAGTCGGCCTGCAATTGCATCAGGAACGGATTTGCCGAGGCGCCACCATCGGCGCTGAGCGCGTCCAGCGGGTGGCCGAGATCGCGTTCCATAGCTTCCACAACATCGACAATTTGATGGGCAATGGCATCGAAGGTGGCGTGAGCGATCTCTGCCCGCTTGGTACCAAGCGACAGCCCAGTGACCGCCCCGCGCGCTGTGTCATTCCAGTGAGGCGCGCCAAGACCAGCCAAGGCTGGCACGAAACTGACCCCACCAGCATTGGGCACGGTCTGTGCCAAGTCAGACAGCTCAGCGGCGGACGCAAGACCCAGGATCTCAGCCATAAAGGCGGCCGCTTGGGCAGAAACGGTGATGTTGCCTTCAAGCGCATGGGCAGTTTGGCCGTTTTGGGTCCAGGCGATGGTTCCCGAAAGCCCGTTGGTAGAGCTTGTTCGGCTCTCGGTCAGCGCCATCAAGGAAGAGCCCGTGCCGTAGGTCGCCTTGGCCTTGCCGGGCGCACGGACCCCATGCCCGAAAAGCGCAGCGTGGCTGTCGCCCATCATTGCCTGGATCGGCACGCCTTGAGGCAGCGCGGTCGCCCCGATGGCCGTTTCTCCAAACCGCGCATCCGAGGCACGGGGCGTAGGCAAACACTCCATCGGCACATCGAAGATCTCCGCAAGACGCGGGCTCCACGCCAGACGCCCAGTATCGAAGAGCAAGGTTCGTGAGGCATTGGAGTGGTCTGTCGCAAAGATCTCGCCGCCCGTGAGGTTCCACAAAAGCCAGGCATCGACCGTGCCCGCAGCAAACCGGCCCGCAGCGAGGAGATCTCGCGCTCCCTCCCGGTTCTCTAGGACCCACGCCAATTTCGAGGCCGGGAAAAGCGGGTTGATCCCAAGCCCGGTCAGCGCAGTGACTTCTTCAGAGAGCCCTTCTGCAATCAGTTCAGCACAAGTGTCCGTTGTCCTGCGGCATTGCCAGATCGGGGCGGGGCCGACGGGTGCGCCGGTTTCGCGATCCCAGACAACGAGGGTTTCGCGTTGATTGGAGATGCCAATGGCGGTGATTTCGGCCTCGATACCCGCGCAGGCCTTTGCGATCACCTGTTTGGTGGTTTCCCAAATTTCAGCGGCGGATTGTTCGGCCCATCCCGGGTGCGGGTACCTGGTCTTGCAAGACGCGCTGGCCCGGTTGGTGATCTGACCGGTCGGATCGAACACCAAGGCTTTGGTGTTGGTGGTGCCTTGGTCGAGCGCAAGAAAAAACATCGCTCAAGCGGCTTTGCGCGCGATGGCGCGATGGGCGGCCTCTGCAATTCCGGTGGGTGTCATCGCGTTCTCGGCAAAAAGCCAATCTACCGGCCCAGTGGTCTGAAAGCCCTTAAATCCCACACGCTCTACGGGCACGGGAGTATTGGCAGATGTGAGTTCCGCAACCGCACCGCCAAAACCACCGCGGACCAGCGCTTCTTCGCAGGTGACAATCGCTTGCGTCTCGGTCGCCGCTGCGGTCACAGCGCTTTCGTCCAAGGGATTGAGTGTGTGGACCGAGAAGACCCTTGCCGAGATCGCTGTCGCCGAAAGAAGCTCTGCCGCTTCAAGCGCCAAATGCACCATCGTGCCCGCGGCCAGGATCGTGACGTCTGATCCCTTGCGCATCAGCCGGGCCTCCCCAGGAGCAAAACGATACTCGCCATTGGCGTCCGCACCAAGATCCGGGACCCCCATCCGGGAAAGCCGCAAGTAGACCGGCCCGTCATGCTCTGCGGCCCACCGGACCGCCATTTCGGTCTCCCATGGATCGGCTGGCGCAATGACTGTCAGGGGCTCAAGCGCTCTGAGCCAGGCGAAATCCTCAATCGAATGATGGGTCGCACCAAGCTCGCCATATGCCACGCCAGAGGATTGGCCAACCAGCTTCACGTTATATTCCGAATAGGCGATATCGGCCTTGATCTGCTCCAGCGCCCGTGCGCTGAGAAAACAGGACGCCGCAGACACAAAGGGGATCTTGCCGCCATTTGCCAATCCGGCCCCGACCCCCACCATGTTCTGCTCGGCAATACCGACATTGATCAACCGGTCGGAAAACGCGTCACGAAAGCCCCCCAGATTGGACGAGCCCACAGAGTCGTTCACCACAGCCACGATGCGCTCATCTTCGGCAGCCAACGCCTCCAGCGTTTTGGCCCAAGCTTTGCGGCAGTCAAACCGGATGGCTTGTTTCTCTATCGCGTTCATTGACCCAGCTCTTCCATTGCGCGGTGAAATTCTTCGTTATTGGGCACGCCATGATGCCATTTCGCCTTGTTCTCCATAAAGGAAACGCCTCTGCCCTTGACCGTATTGGCGATCACGCAACGCGGCTTGCCGCTGCCATGTGGGGTCCCGAGCGCCTCGAGCAGTTGAGCGTGGTTATGACCATCAACTTCAATGACTTCCCAGCCAAAGGCGCGGTACTTGTCATCAAGCGGATCAAGGCCAACGGTGTCTTCGGTCGGCGCGCCTTGCTGCAACCTGTTTCGGTCGATGATCAGGGTCAGAGAAGACAATCCACGATGGCCTGCGGTCATGGCGGCCTCCCAATTAGAGCCTTCTTGTTGTTCACCGTCTCCGGTCAGGACGAAGGTCCGATACTGTGAACCGGACATTTGACTGGCGACCGCCATACCGACGGCAATCGGAAAGCCATGGCCCAGGGGCCCGGTATTGGCCTCAACCCCCGGCAGATAGTTTCGGTTTGGATGACCGTTCAGCTTGGAGCCCGGCATCATATAGGTCTCAAGCCAGTCCTCTGTGAAGAAACCTGCGGAACACAGCGCGGTGTAAAGAACGCCGGTGGCGTGGCCCTTGGACATCACAAAACGGTCGCGTCCTGGCCAGAGTGGATCGGACGGCTTGTAGGACATCACGCCAAAAAACAGCGTGGCGACAATGTCTGTGGCAGAGAGGTCGCCGCCAATATGACCGAGCTTCTTGGAATGGACCATTTGCATGGCGCGGCGCCGCATCCATTTAGATTTGATGATGATTTCTGTCAGCCGCGGATCCGAAACATCGATGTGTTCTGTCATGGGAAACCTCGAAATTGCTGCGGAGCGGTAAATTGCGGCTCGGGCGGCGCGCCATGGTAGTAAAACGGCCAACGCAGATAGCTGCGCAGTGCCTCATCGATCACATCGGCATAGTGACCGCGCACCATAGCGACATGGTGTTCAAATCCCTGCCGGGAGACGAAACCCATCAAACGGCGCAGATCGGACACCTGGGTTACGGCGATACCCCCATCCATCCCAAAGGGGTCGTCGGTGAAAGCGCCTTCGCCCAGATAGGCCTTGAGCGTTCCGGAACGGTCATCTGAGGACAGTCGAAAATAAGTCATGTCGCCCGCGGCGACCTTGCCCTTGACCGCACCAAAGCACTTTTCGCGACCGATCACTTCGCCTAGAACATCTAGCTCACTGATCTCAGGCGTGGTGCCGAGAAAACTTCTCGGATAGTTGCCGCAATGGGTGCACACGCATTTGTCGACCGCGTCGCCATAGTTGTTGTTCCAATCGAGGATCGCGGCGGGCGCGCCGGATGCGAGCGTCAGCGCATACATCGACAGTGCGCCCATCACATCGACCTCGCAGGCCGAGGGCATCAGCGCTTCGCCCATCATCGACATGGTCAGGCAAGTGGCGCAGCCGAAATTGTCCTGAAGCGACCGCCAGCATTGGATGGCCGAAGCGTCGCATTCATTCTCTTCGATCCAGCGATTGACGGCGAGCGTCCATTTGGCCTGCGTGCGGATCTGCTCGGGGCGGATATGGGATGGGATCGTGCCGTAATCCGCGATCCGCGCCAGCATATCAGTTAGTTCCGGTGCATCATCGGTGATCTTACTGGCACTATGGATCATCTCGGACAGATCCACTGTCACCACCGTGATCCCATGAACCTGAAGCTGTTTTTCAGAAAACCGCATCGTGTGAAACGGGCCTGTCCGCGCACCGATGGCGCCGATACGCGCCCCGCGCAGTCCGCGCACGGCGCGGCACACACGCGCGAACCGATCCAGATCCGCAGCAAACTCGTCTGACGCAATATCGACGGTGTGACTGGTCGTCTCTGTGAAAGGCACGCCATATTGCCAGAAATTGTTCGACACAGAGATCTTGCCGCAGAACGCGTCGCGGCGGGACTTCACATCGACCTTGTCAATCTCGTCATTG
The DNA here is from genome assembly GCA_038751255.1 of Pseudomonadota bacterium. Taxonomy (GTDB): domain Bacteria; phylum Pseudomonadota; class Alphaproteobacteria; order Rhodobacterales; family Rhodobacteraceae; genus JANSYP01. The sequence continues at coordinate 30,760 of JBCDGN010000012.1, read as the reverse complement.
GAGGCCTGAAGCAGGATCGGCACGTTTAACCGGGCACGGCTGACCAATTCAGCAATAGCGATCTCATCGCCAAAATTGGGCAGGCAAATCACCAGACCATCAAGTTCGTCGGCCTGAGCGCGGAAATGCGCGGCATAGAGCTTGGCATCATCAACGCTTTGGACCGCGCCGTTGGGGGTCGCATCAAAGGGCAGGATTTCCGCGCGATGTCCCAAGCGTTCGATCTGTGTCAGAACTTCATCGCGCGCCTCTTGGCACGGCGCCGGGCTGAAAAATGCGCGGCTGCCGATGACGACGCCCAGCGTGATGTCCCGCGTTACCAGATGTGGCGTGTGGGTCATGCCAACCTCCGTTCCTGCTTTCCCCCACTCACCAACAGCAAAAGCCACCATCGACCAGCAGATCGACACCGGTGCAAAAAGAGGCGGCATCGGACAGCAAAAACACCGCCGGTCCCACCATTTCATCGGGGCTCGCCATACGCTGCATAGGTGTCTGGCTCTCGAACTCTTTGGTTTGATGGACCATTTCGGGCCGCAAATTCATGGGTGTCGCCGTGTAGCCGGGTGAGATGGAATTCACCCGAATGCCGCGATCCACCCATTCCATCGCCATGGATTTGCTCATGTGGATGACCCCGGCCTTAGAGGCGTTGTAAGGCACCTGCATCAGGCCGCGATTGACGATCACGCCAGACATCGAAGCGATATTGACGATCGACCCACCCTGACCATGGGCGAGCATCGCCCGGGCCTCTGCCTGGCAAGACAACCAGACGCCCTTCATATTGATGTCCATCAGGGTCTGATATTGCTCTTCTTCCATCTCTTCGATGGGATTGGCATTGGCGATCCCCGCAGCGTTGAGTGCGAGCGTCAGTGGCCCAAGATCGCTCTCGGTTTTGGCCACAGCCTCAGCCAGCGCGACTCCAGAGGTGACATCGGATTGCAGTGTAAGGCTCTTTCGGCCAGTCCCTGCGACCAGCTCAGCGGTATCGGCGAGCCCGTCATCAGTGCGCCGATCCAACAGCGCCACATCGGCGCCGCATTGCGCCAGACCCAAAGCGATCCGCTGGCCAATGCCACTGCCAGCACCGGTGACGAGCGCTACCCGTCCGCTCAGATCAAAAAGCGCCGGTGCCTTGAGAGATGTCTCGACCATTCGTTATCCCTTTCGTCTTGCCCGTTCACGCCCGCTCAGGACATGATCAGCCCGCCATCGACATTGATGGTTTGACCGGTGATGTAGCTGGCGTCTTCGCTCGCCAAAAAGGCAATCAAACCTGCAACATCACGGCCTTCGCCAGCACGTTTCATTGGGATGTTTTGGACCCAGGCTTCCATCAATTCGCCGGGGCCGTAATCGCCCAGCATTTGGCCCCAGACCCGGTCGTTATAGTCCCACATATCGGTCTTGATGATGCCTGGGCAGATCGCGTTGACGGTGATCGCCTCAAGCGCCACTTCTTTGGCTAGGCTTTGCGTGATCCCCACCACCCCCATTTTGGAGGCTGCATAATGCGGCGTGTAGATGAACCCATCGCGCGCTTGGCCTGAGGCGATATTGATGATCCGCCCGCCTTTGCCCGAGGCTCGCATATGGGCGATGGCCTGCTGACAGCACAGAAACACGCCTTTGGTATTGACGTCCATCGTCGCGTCCCATTCGTCTTGGGTCAGGTCTTCGACTTTGGCGATGGTGATGATCCCAGCGTTTTGGACGGTGACATCAACCCCGCCAAAGCGATTGGCGGCGGTCTGATAAAGCTCAACAACGGCGTCTTTGTTGGTCACATCGCAGATGACACCCATTGCCTCAGGGCCTGGCAACCGCCTTGCTGCGTCCAAGACTTCAGGCTCTACCGAGGCAATCACCAGATTGGCCCCTTCGGATGCAAACCGTTCCGCTATGGCAAAGCCGATCCCTTTGTTGCCACCGGTGACCACAACCGTCTGTCCTTCAAAGCGGTTCATCTGATGTCTCCCCGCACCCCATTTATTGCATCGCCAGTTCCATCACCGAGACATCGTTTGCCTCGGTGCGATCCAGGATGCCTGTCTGCCGTCCCGCCGCCATGACCAAGATGCGGTTGGAGACGCCCAGCACTTCTTCAAGATCGGAGCTTACGACAATCACGGCCACGCCTTCCCGGGCCAGACCATGGATGATCTCATAGATAGACGACCGCGCGCCGACATCGATGCCGCGTGTGGGCTCATCCAACAGCACCACCCGCGGCTTGCGCGCCAGCCATTTCGCAATCACCACCTTCTGTTGATTGCCCCCCGAAAGCTCACTTGCCTTCTGAGCGCCTGTGCCTTTGACACCAAAGGTCTCAATCTGCTGATCCCCGAAATGGCGTATGCTGCGCCCGGTGATCCATCCTGCGCGACCGACCGAGCCTAGATTGGAATAAGCGATGTTTTCGCTGATCGAGTGTTGCAGGATCACGCCCTGCAATTTGCGGTCTTCGGGCACCAGAACGATGCCTTTTTCAATCCCATCCTGCGGTGATTTCAGCCGCAGCTCTTCGCTGTCCAAACGGACAACCCCGGATTGCGTGGGATCGGCGCCAGCGATGGCGCGTACCAGTTCGGTCCTGCCAGAGCCCACAAGCCCGGCGATGCCAAAAATCTCGCCTTTCCGAACGCTGAAACTGACATCTTTGAACTTGCCAGACGGCGCGCTCAGCCCCTCGACCTCGAACACAATCTCGTCTTGCGGTGTGGCCATTGGGGGAAACATCTGCTCCATCCGCCGACCCACCATCGCCTCAACGATAGTGCGTACCGGCACATCGGCGCTGTCAAACTCACGTACTTTCTCACCATCGCGTAAAACGATGATCCGGTCGGCGATCTGTTTCATCTCTTCCAACCGGTGGGAAATGTAGAGGATCCCAACGCCTTCGGCCCTTAGTCGTTCGATCTGGTTGAAAAGAAGTTGCGTCTCCGCGCCGCCAAGCGCCGCGGTGGGTTCATCCAGGATCAGCATCTGCGCGTTCAGTGTCAGCGCCTTGGCGATCTCGATCAGCTGTTGGCTCGCTGTAGAAAGCCCTGCCACCAGGCGCTTGGGCGAAATATCGAGCCCAAGGCGTTCAAGCCCCTGATACGCCCGACGCTCCATCTCGCGCCGATCAACCCGGCCAAATTTCATCGGATACCGCCCAAGAAACACATTCTCAGCAATCGAGAGATGCGGCAGCAGCATCAATTCCTGATGGATCATGCCGATCCCGGCATCCATCGCTTCTTTGGGAGTGGCGGGCGCATAAGCCGCGCCCTGCCAAGTCATCTCGCCAAAGGACGGTTGGATCGCCCCAGAGATGATGTTGGAGGCGGTCGATTTCCCCGCCCCGTTTTCGCCCAAAAGCGCCACGACCTCCCCAGGATAGATGTCAAAATCTATTCCATGCAGCACCTCTGTAGGTCCAAAAGACTTGCGAATATTCCGCAAGCTCAGGATCGACGAGGGGCTTTGCTGGGTCATGGCGCTCTGGACCTTCTCTCAGCGCCTTATGGGTGTTTTTCGACGAATTGCTGCGCGTTATCGCAGGTCGTCAGCACCGCATTCGGGATCTGGCGTACGGGCACCGAGGCGCCGTTCGCCACCGCGATGGCCGAGTTCACCGCAAGCACACCCATAGCTTGGGTGCTTTGCGTCGCGGTCACCACGAAGGGCGTGTCGCAGGCCGCGAGCGACTCAAGGGCTGCCACATCGCCATCATACCCGCCGACGGTGACCTGGTCTGACAGACCGGCGACCTCAACGGCCTTTGCAGCGCCCATGGCGATCCCGTCAGCCTGACCAAAGATCATTTTCACGTCGGGATGCGCTTGGATCATGTTTTGCGCGATGGAGAAGCCTTCATCGGGCGACCACATCTGGGTCCATTGCTGCGCTACGAGCTCGACGCCGGGGTTTTCATCGATGGCCATTTTGCAGCCTTCAAAGCGCTGCACCTCAGGCGTGGTACCCTTCTGGCCGTGGATGATGAACATCTTCCCATCTCCACCAGCAAGCTCGATGATATGCGAGCAAACCTCATAGGCCGAGATCACGTTTTCGCCGTAGATCACGGTGTCACCTGGCTCGCCTTCTGGTTCGCGGTCCACATTGATCACAGGGATGCCTTCAGCACGCGCAAGCCGGGTTGGCACCGCTGCTGCCGCAGCACCTGCAGGAATGTAGATGAAAGCATCGATGCCTTGGGTCAGAAGATCCTGCACCTGGCTGACCTGCGTTGCGGTGTCACCCTTGGCATCCACCGTGACGACCTCAATGCCGAGCTTGTTGCCGTAGTTTTCGACACCCAGCTTGATCTGATTGAAGAAGTCAGCTTGCAGGTTCGGCACTGCGAGACCGATTTTGGAGATCCCCAGACCTTCTGCTGATGCGGTGACCGCGAGCGCCGAAAGGGCTGTGGCTCCAAGAAGTGTTTTGAACACCGATTTCATTGAGTTCTCCTCCTCGTTGGATGGCCCCGCTCCAATTGGGCCGATGTGATCCGACACGCGGACCGGATGGGCGAACCGGCCCGTGAAGGGCCGATCGCGTGAAGAGCGTCAGGGGTCACTTATGTGCCTCTGTGTTTGAAAGTTTCGGCCGCGACAGCCAAAACGATGACCAAGCCGATGATCACTGCTTGCAAAAACGGCGAGACCGCCAACAGGTTCAGCCCGTTGCGCAAGACGCCGATGATCAGAACGCCCACGATGGTGCCACCGATCCCGCCGGTTCCGCCGGACAGGCTGGTGCCACCGATCACCACGGCGGCAATGGCGTCGAGCTCGTAAGAGATCCCGATGGTGGGTTGCACCGCGTCCAACCGTGCTGCCAGCAAAATGCCCGCCAGCCCCGATAGTGCCGCACAGGCAGTGTAGACCAAGACCGTCGCGCGTTTGACGTTGATCCCAGCCAGACGGGCGACTTCTGCATTGCCGCCTATGGCGTAAAGAATACGCCCGCCCTTACGGTACTGCTGAAAAAGCAAAGCCACCACGAATACCACCAGCATGACCGAGACAGTGATCGTCAAAAACCCACCATGGCGGATGATCGCAGCCATATTGAACCAGGGCGGGAAGCCGATGATCTGCGAGCCGTTGGTGATCATATTGGCCAGCCCACGCGCGATCGACATCATCGCAAGAGTGGCGATGAAGGGTGGCACTTTGAATTCGGTGATAATCAGCCCCGCGATCATGCCAGTTGCAGCCGCCGCCAGTAAAGCACCGGCGACCGCCACACTCATCGGAAGCCCGGTTTCCACATTGAGATAGCCCAGCACCATCATCGACAGCGCCAAGACCGACCCCACCGACAGATCGATGCCCGCGATTAAGATCACAAATGTCATACCCACGGCCATGATGCCAAGCACCGTGATCTGATCGAGAATATTGAGAAAATTTCGCACCGACAGAAAAGAGTCTGTGGCGAGGGAGAGGATCAGGCAAAGAAGCAGCAATCCGATCAGCGGACCTGTCGCACCACTGAGCGAAAAGAAATCGCTCAACCGCGTGCCGGTTTCAGTGGATGCGGTGAAAGACGCCCCGCCCGGCCCGCTGTCACTTTTGAGTTTTTGCGACACTCACACTCCCCTTGTGAATATCTATTCACTGTTGACGAAATATACCATCTGATGGTTTGCTCGCTCTGTCAACGGTCAATTCTTGCATGAGTCTCGCTTGACAGGCCCTGCTTGGGCACCCTAGTCGGGCTGAATAATTATTCAGAAGAAAGGGGAAAAGTGCCGCGCTTGAACGAACTTCGCCTGATTGCGCGTGTCGCTCAGATGTATCATTTGGAGGGCCGCCGGCAGTCGGATATCGCCCGGCATCTTCACCTGTCCCAGGCGACGGTCTCTCGCATGTTGAAAAGGGCCCTCGACGAAGAGATTGTGCGGATCACAGTCGCCACGCCAACCGGGATCTACGCGGATTTAGAGGCATCGCTGCGACAACAGTTTGCGCTTTCAGAGGTGATTGTCGTGGAATGCGCTGAAGACAATGATGGTGCCATCATGGCCCGCATCGGCGAAGCTGCAGCACATTTCATCGAAGTTACATTGCAACCCGACGAGATCATCGGGGTTTCAAGCTGGTCCGAAACCATCCTCAAGATGGTCGACAATATTCACCCAATGACATCGGGGCGGGCGAAATATGTGGTGCAGACCCTTGGCGGGATGGGCGATCCTACCGTGCAAATCCACGCCACACAGCTGACAACGCGCATGGCCAAGCTGACAGGGGCCGAAGCGCGCCTTCTCAGTGCACCGGGCGTGGCGCAATCGCGCGAGGCGAAACTCGTGCTGCTAAGCGATCAGTATGTCCGCGAGACCCTGGATCTGTTTCAGAATGTAACGCTCGCGATTGTGGGGATCGGGGCGATGCAGCCCTCCAACATGCTGGCCCGGTCGGGCAACGTTTTCTCATCACGCGAGCTGTCCGAGATCGCGCAAGCCGGTGGCGTGGGCGATATCAGCCTGCGGTTCTTCAATGCCGAGGGTGGCTTTGTCAAAACCCCTTTTGATGACCGCGTACTCGGCATGTCGCTGGATGAGCTTGGCGCAGTCGAACGGGTCATCGCGCTGGCGGGAGGTCAGGCCAAGACCGAGGCCATCCGAAGCGCGCTCAAAACAAAGGTGATCGATATTCTGATTACAGATCGCTTCACCGCAGAGAGGCTCACTGCCCCTGTGCCAGCCTGAACACCGCGGCTACAAACTGGAAAGATAGGCGCGCCAGCCCCCGAAGGCACTGATGTCATCAGCATCGGTGACGCCCTCTGCCTCTGCGAGAAACCCTTTCACCACGCGCCCGTCTGACAGAGCGATCGAGCCCAGGCCCAAAGGCGCCGGGATGCCCTCAAAGAAGCTGCCCAAAGCCGTTTCGGGCATGGCCCATAGTTCCAACACTATGGCCCTACCGCCCTCACCCACCCGGACCAGACCCGGCCGTGCAGGCGGGCCGCCTGCCAGCGCGTAGAGCCGGTAGTCAGGGGCAGTTTCCGTGGTTTCAAGATAGCGCGCACCACGTTCGGTAAGTTCCTTGTTCAGCGGCAATCCCGACATATGGGCCCCGACGACGGCAAGCGTGATCTCCCCAGGGACAGGACCTGGCTCCAACACTTGGCGTTCGGGCAATGCACACCCGGTCGCCCCCATGGTTTGCGCCATCGTGCTATGGATTTCGGTAGCCAAACTTGCACACAGCGCATCTCTCCCATCTTTCGCCAAGAGCGTCAGACTGCCGGGCCGGCCATCGCTGCGCATACCTGTGGGCACTGCGATGCCGCAAAGGTCCATCAGATTGACGAAATTGGTGTAGGTTCCGAGGTTGGAGTTTGGCGTGATCGGGTCAGCCTCCAGATCTGCCACACTGTAAAAAGTCGGGATCGTGGGCACGGCGAGCAGATCAACCGCATTTAAAAAGGGCTCCGCCACCCGTTTTAGATCGGCCAAACGGTGGATCGCGCGAAACGCATCTGCCGCGGACAGCGCATCAGCGGCGCTGACCACTTCACATGTGACCGGATGAACCGCTTCGGGGTCCTTACGGAGTAGCTCCTCGATCACCGTCATGCGCTCGGCCACCCAGGCCCCTCCATAGAGCATCTCTGCTACGTCAAAAAATGGAGTGAAATCGAGCGGTATGATCTGATGCCCGATCGATCGCAATGTCCCGAGCGCGGCATCGAACGATCCGGCCTGCGCGGCGTCGCCGAAGAAAGCAATTGTATCCGCGTTGGGGATCCCAATGGACAGTGGCGGTGGCACGACCAAGGGCGATGCCGCGATGGCCCGCGCGAAGGCATCGGTTTGATCATAACGCGCCGCGACTTGAAACGCTGCATAGGCATCGGCAACCGTCAGCGCAAAGATCGAGATCGTGTCGAGCGTTCGGCAGGCAGGCACAACGCCTGTGGCAGAAAGCGCGCCCAGCGTGGGTTTCAAACCGACGATGTTGTTGAGCGCTGCTGGCACCCGGCCTGAGCCCGCGGTATCTGTGCCAAGCGCGAAGCTTACGATGCCATGGCCCACCGCAACGGCGGACCCCGCGCTCGACCCGCCCGGCACAATCGCAGGGTCAAGGCTATTTTTGGGGATTGGATAGGGCGAGCGCACGCCCACAAGCCCAGCGGCAAATTGATCGAGATTGGTTTTCCCGATGGCCAATGCGCCTGCCGCGCGCAGCTCAGACACGACGGTTGCATCGCGCGCAGGCGTATAGGCATAGGCCGGACATGCCGCGGTGGTTGGCACGCCTGCCAGATCGATATTGTCCTTGATCGCGAAGGGAAGGCCCCAGAGAGGTTTTTCGGGATCAAACGCACCGAGCGCTTTCGCCTCTGCGGTGACCTCGGCCTCATCGCGAAGATGAATGAAGATCCCCGGATCACCGACCGCTTTGATACGGGCATAGACCTCAGCCACGGTCTCTTCGGGTCGGCGCCCCGCGGCATAAGCCGCATGGAGCGCGGCAAAGTCGAAGCTTAGGCTCACGCCGGGCCCTCATTGAGCATGCGCACCGGACGGGTCCACTGGATCAGCACGGCGCAACCGGTCTCAGACCAGACCGAATGGATCGTGCCTTCGGGATTGACCACCAGATCCCCCACACCATAGGCCCCGCGCTCGTCACATTGTTCGCCATCAAGCACCAGGATCGTCTCCATACCCTGATGCAGATGCCGCGGCACAGAAGCCCCCGGCGCATAGCGCAAGATCGCCAGCGCCGGTTCGCCCTTACAGAGGTGGTGGATCTCGACCCCATCTCGAAAGCGCTCAAAGGGCAGCTCCCGCCAGCTTTGCAGCAGGTTGTCGATCTGCATTGGGTCAGTCATTCAGGGCTGCCTTCAAAGCCTCTAGCCGCGCAGTCCAACCGACAATCGCCCCCTGGGCGCGGATCATCTCCAGCGTGGCTGCCTTGAATTCCGGGAAATAGCTTTCGGTTGCGTCTTCGATGAGCAGGCAGTCAAAGCCGCGATCATTGGCCTCGCGCATGGTGGTCTGCACGCAAACCTCAGTGGTCACACCCGCGAAGATAAGGGATCGCGTGCCGAGCCGCTCTAGGATCTCTGGCAGATCGGTGGCGTAGAACGCGCCTTTCCCGGGTTTGTCGATGACATGCTCGCCTGGGCTGGGGGCAAGCTCTGGCACGATATCAGCACCCTCCTCGCCCGAGATCAGGATCCGCCCCATTGGGCCCGGCTCACCGATGCGCAGGCTTGGGTCTCCGCGGTCGCGTTTGGCATCGTGCAAATCCGACAAGTCGGGCCGGTGGCATTCACGGGTATGGATAACGGGCATACCAGAGGCGCGGGCGGTTTCCAAAAGACCCGCGGTGGTGGGCACAATCGCCTGCAACAGAGAGACGTCATTACCGAGCGTCTCGCCAAAACCGCCTGGTTCGATGAAATCGCGCTGCATATCGATCACGATGACCGCCGTGGTCGTGGGATCGAAGTTAAAGGCAAACGGCAATGCCGCACCGACCTGGGCCATCAGACATGACCCCCCATGTAGCGCCCGATGGTTGGGATATCTGCGTCTGCGGCAAGGGTCTCAAAGGCGATACGCCCCTCTGACATCACCAAAATGCGGTCGGCGAGTTCCATAATTTCATCGAGGTCTTCGGACATCAGCAACACACCCGCGCCCCGATTGCGTGCCGCCATGATCCGCGCGCGGATTTCGCTGACCGCGGTGAAGTCCAGGCCAAAACATGGGTTGGAGATGATCAGAAGATCCACCTCGCCGGTCAGTTCCCGCGCCAGCACTGCGCGCTGTACATTGCCGCCGGATAGCGATTGGATCGGGCTGTCCAGCGAGGCGGTCTTGACTTTGAAGTCGCCCACCAGATCGGCGGCACGGCGGCGCATCTCGGCGGGGGAGAGCCAGAACCGCGGCTGCCCGTCCTTCAGATCGAAACTTCGAAAACCGATGTTTTCGGTTACCGTCATCTTTGGCGCACAAGCGTTTTGCAGAGGTTCTTCAGGCAGATAGCGCACCGCGTGGTCCCGCGCCTCGCGTCTCGTTGCATGATAGGATGCGTCTTGGACGCTGATCTCACCGGCTTCGAGCGCGCGCTGGCCGGTGAGGATCTCCATCAATTCCATCTGTCCATTGCCGCTGATCCCCGCGACGCCGACAATTTCGCCGGCGCGCACGCTGAGCTTGTCAATCACGATGTCCTTCAAGCCGGATCGGTCGCGCGCTCGTGCCCCTTCCAGTTTCAGGATCACGTCGCCGGGCGTGCCCCTTCGGGGTGCGGGCTCGGCAAGGGTCGCATCGCCCATCATCATAGCCGCCATATCGCTATGGGTCAGATCGACGACCTTCCCACTGCCCACCAGCTTGCCACGGCGGAGGACCGAGACCTCATCGGCAAACGCAGTCACCTCGCGAAATTTATGGGTGATCATTAGAACGGTGATCTGCCCCGCTTCGCAAAGCTGACGGACATGGCCCAGCACCTCATCGGCCTCATCCGGCGTGAGCACGGATGTGGGTTCGTCAAGGATCAGGAATTTCCGCCCCAGATAGAGCTGTTTGAGGATTTCAAGCTTTTGCTTTTCACCCGCAGCAAGCGCCCGGACCGGTTGGTTGAGCGGCACCTGAAATGGCATGCCCGCCATGAAGTTTTCCAGCCGCGCACGCTCTTGGCGCCAATCGATCACACCCGGCGCATCTTCTCGACTGATCACCAGATTTTCGGCAGCAGTGAGCGACGGCACCAGGGTGAAATGTTGATAAACCATGCCCAGCCCCAGGGCATGGGCGGCCTTGGGATCGGGGATCAGCGCCTCATGGCCATCGACCAGCATCTCGCCCGATGTCGCATGATAAAACCCCATCATGCATTTCACCAAAGTGGACTTTCCCGCGCCGTTTTCGCCCAAAAGAGCATGAAAGCTGCCCGGTTCGATCCGGATCGAACAATCCTCCAGCGCGGTGAAAGCGCCGAAGCGCATGGTCATATGGAGCGTTTCGACCCCAATGGCGCCGTCTTTGGTGTGACCTGCAACGCTCATGGCAGTTGGGCAAGCACGACACTGCTGTCGCTAACCGCGCCGAAAACACCACCCTGCATGGTGACCATTTTCAGCGCGGCCTGATGGTTGCCCATATCGGTGGCCCCGCAGCAATCGGCCAGAACCAGGCATTCAAAGCCCCGGTCATTGGCCTCGCGCATGGTGGTCGAGACACATACATCCGTGGTAATCCCTGTCAGAATAAGATTTTCGATGCCACGCGTCCTGAGCAACAGCTCCAGATCGGTGGCGCAGAAACCGCCCTTGCCGGGCTTGTCGATGATGGGTTCATCCGGGGCGGGGTAGAGATCTTCGATGATGTCCCAGCCGGGCTCGCCGCGCACCAGGATTTTCCCGCACGGCCCAGGATCGCCGATGCCTGCGCCGATCTGGCGCGATCGCCAACGCTTGTTGGCGGGCAGATCGGCAAGGTCCGGGCGATGGCCTTCGCGCGTGTGAAGGATGTGATAGCCCTTCTCCCGCATCAGGCCGAGGACCGATTTGATCGGCTCGATCGGCGCTTGGGTCAACGACAGATCGTAACCCATCTTGTCGACATAGCCGCCCTCACCGCAGAAATCGATCTGCATATCGATGATAACAAGCGCGGTGTTTTCCGGGCGCAGATCACCGTTATAGGGCCAAGGATAAGGATTGGCGTCTATCGTCTGCATCACCTGGTCTTTCATCACTCTGCGGCCTCTTTGGAGCTTTCGCCATAAAGCCGTGTGGGCACCTCAAATCCAAAATCCGTACCATCGGTGACTTTGACGGCGTCCTCCCAGGGCAAGCGATATTCCCCGGCAGCCAGATCGGTCATGTAGGTGTAGGGGCAGTCGCCCGCGCCGCCCTTCACGGCGACATAGCCGCGATGCCCGAATTGGTAGATGTTATTCTCCACCCCCCAGTTTTCGCGCGCCTCGCGCACCAGATCGGGACGCACCTCGGCCGTGATAATCTCATCGACCCGGCCCGAGGTGCCATGGGCGATTATGCTGCCGTCGAAATTGCAGATCATGCCCTCCCCCATGCTGTCGAAACTGCCATCGCTGCCGCACATGCAGACATTGGCCGTCACCATCAGGTTGCAAAACGCGTTGGACTGGTTGGTGAAGCGCCAGCTGTCGCGGATCGGCGCGGTGTAGCCTGCGGTCCGCAGCATGATCTCAGCGCCCTTATAGGCGGCCTCGCGGGCCATCTCGGGAAACATCCCATCATGGCAAATGATCAGGGACAGTTTGCAGCCTTTGGGGCCATCGATCACCGGGATGCCGAGATCGCCAGGCTCCCACGGCTCGACCGGCACCCAAGGATGCAGCTTTCGATAGTAAAGCTGCACCTCGCCCTGGTCATCAATGATAAGCCCCGTGTTCCAGGGCATGCCGCCGGGATTGGCCTCCATGATCGAAAAGCAGCCCCAGATCGCGTTGTCGACACAGGCCTGTTTGAACGCGGCAACCTCGGGGCCGTCCACGGAACACATGATCGCCGGATTGATATCCATCGACAGGCCGTGGAGCGCATATTCCGGGAAAACGACCAAATCCATCGTCCCCAAATTGCGACGGGCCTTGCCCACCATCTCGACGATCCGAGAGGTTTGGGCGGCAAGATCCTCGGGCGTTGTCACCACCGGAAGCTGAAGCTGTACCAATCCGATGACCACGCCTTCGGGGGATTTGTTAAGACCTCCAAGTCCGTTCATGGTGTAGGCTCCTATTTGGTGATGCTCAGCTCGCCCGGGGCGCCGGTCATGGCTTGGCGAGGCGAGGATGTGGCGATCAAAACGCCGAGGGTGAGAACATAGGGTGCGGCGTAAAAGAGGTAATAGCCCTCTGAGATGCCTGCCGATTGCAGGCTTGGTCCAAGCGCGCCGGCCCCCCCGAAAAGAAGCGCCGCGCCGAAACAGGCGATTGGGTTCCAACGGGCGAAAATGACCAACGCGACCGCCATCAGACCTTGGCCCGAGGAAATGCCTTCGTTCCAACTTCCTGGGTAGAAGAGCGACAGATAGGCCCCGCCGACCCCGGCGAACGCGCCACCTGCGGTGGTTGCGAGCGTACGGATAACCGCGGGTCTGAGCCCCATGGCGCGTGCCGCATCGGTGCTGTCGCCCACCACGCGTAAGGTAAGCCCGATTTTGGTCGCGCGGAACATCCACCACATGACGAAGGCCAAAACCACGCCAATGAGAAAGAGGACATTTACACGAAGGGCGGCCTGGATCTGCGGGACGTCCGACCACCAGCCGAAATTGATCGACGGCAGATCTGGGGCGACGGGCTGGACATAGGCTTTGCCAAAATAGAACGCCAGCCCCATGCCAAGGATCATCATCGCGATCCCAATGGCAATGTCGTTGACCCGCGGCAAGGAACAAATCAGCCCATGGATCAACCCAAAGAGCGCGCCTGCGACCGCCGCTGCGACGACACCGATCCAGGGCGAACCGGTGATATAGGCCAGCGCATAGCCTGACATCGCCCCAAAAACGAGCGTGCCCTCAAGCCCCAGATTGATCCGGCCTGAGCGTTCGGTCAGCACCTCACCGAGCGAGACGAAAAGGAAGGGAGTGGATACTCGGATCGCCCCGCCAAGCACCGCAATCGGGATCGCCCAGAGCCCTAGATCGGTCATGTCCGGCTCCATTTTTCAGGGGCGAAGACCTTAAATCGTCCATAGAACGTATCGCTGATCAATATGGCGATAAAGACGAAGCCCTGCAGCACTAAGGTGGTTGCATCGGACAGATCCATGCGGCGTTGCACCAGGCCCGAGGACGCCTCAAACCCCGCGAGCAGGATTGCGACGGGGATGATCGCCAACGGATTGTGCCGTGCCAAAAAGGCGATGAGGATGCCCGTGTAGCCGTAGCCTGTGGCAAGCGATGCATTGGCCGAGCCATGGACCGCGGCGACCTCAAAGAACCCGGCGAACCCCGCGAAAGCTCCGCCGAGTGCTGTGAAGCCAATGATCAGCCAGCCAACCGGCAGACCTTGGATCTGTGCGGCCCGCACATTGCCACCAGCGATCCGCGCGGCAAAGCCCCAGCTTGTGCGATCTATCAGGATCGCAGCAAGCACACAACAGACCAACCCGAGGGCAAGACCCCAATGTACGTCCCATCCGGGGATATCGCCCACCCGCAGGGTTTCGACCAGCGGTGCAGTAGACGGCTTGTTGAGGCTTGCGGGGTCCCTGAGCGGGCCCTCGACCAGATGGTTCATCAAGGCGATCGCGATATAGGCCATCAGCAGGCTTGCGATGGTTTCATTCACGCCGCGGTAGTGTCGCAATGCGCCCACCGCGCCAATCCAAACGGCACCCGTCACAGCGGCTGCGACCAGCATCACAGGAAGAGCAAGCGCAGCGGGCGCACCGGCGAGCGCCACGCCCATCGCCCCCGTCGCAACGCCGCCCAAAACAATCGCGCCTTCGCCGCCGATCACCACCAGACCCAGCCGCGCCGGCAGCGCCACGCAAAGCGCGGCAAACAAAAGCGGTGCAGTGCGCGAGAGCGTGTTGTTCCAGGAAAAGGCGGTGCCGAACCCGGCCTTATAGACAAGGGCAAAGAACTCGACCGGTGACTTGCCCTGGAGCAGCAGAAATAGGCTGAAGACGGCGAAACCAACCAACAAAGCGCCAAGAGGAAGAAGGATCGCTTCGGCACGCCGCGCGAGTTGTGCGAGGACCCCGCCATGGTCAGGAAGAACCATGGCAGGTTGCGTTGCCTGGTCGCTCATCGCCGTCTCCAACCAGCCGTTTAGGAGGTGGACCCGATCACGCCCTCAACCAGATAATCCATGCTTTCAAGCTCGATGTCGGTCTCTACATAACCAGCCCCGGCGCCCACGATCTCACCGCCGGCATTGTCCATCAGCGGGCCTTTGATCACCGAGTAGCCCCCCAGCATGATTTCGTCCCTGGTGGCATTGAACTGGTTGGCCGCAGCTTCGGTCACAGCCGGACCCAGTGGCGACATCTTGATAAAGTTCTCGGCCAGTCCGCCGCGGACAAAGTTTGGGATCGTGCCACCATCAAGCACGGTCTGAACCATCCCAGTATAGACGCCCGGCCAGTTCCACTCCGCACCGGTCAGATAGAGTTCGGGCGCCAGTGGCGACTGATCGGCATGGTAGCCGCAGATATAGCAGCCCCGGCCCGCCGCGGTCTCCATCCCCACCTTGGGGCCGTCCACATGGCAGGTGATCACATCCGCGCCCGCATCGGCCAGCGCATTGGTCGCTTCGGCCTCTTTCACGGCCAGCGACCATTCCCCGGTGAAGATGACCTGAAGTGTTATCGTCGGATCAACTTGACGCGCACCCAACAGGAAGGAGTTGATGTTCAAAAGCACCTGCGGGATCGGCTTCGCCGCCACGAAGCCGAGCTTTTTCGTTTTGCTCATATGGCCCGCAACAATGCCGCTGAGATATTGACCCATGCCGATATAACCGAAATAGGATCCCACATTCATCGGGTGCTTTTCCTCCGACCAAAGCCCCGCGGCATGTTCGAAACGGACATCGGGATATTTGGGAGCGACCGTTAAGATATGAGGGTCGAAATAGCCAAAGGATGTCGGGAACAAGAGCGTGGCACCGTCGAAATTGATCATCGACTCCATGGAGTTCTGGACATCCGTGGTTTCGGCCACGTTTTCTTCTTCGACCACAGTCACGCCAGCCATTTCCTTAACCGCTGCGGCGCCCTCGGCATGGGCCTGGTTGTATCCGAAGTCGTCCTTTGGACCGACATAGATGAAGCCTACGACCAGATCGCCCGCCGCATTTGCGCGGTGTGGCAGTGTGCCAAGCGCCGCGGTGGCCGTGGCTGCGGCAGTGCCCTTCAGAAATCGACGGCGAGAGAACGGGGAGAAGTGCATGGAAGCAGCCTTTCGTCTAAGCGAAGCTCGGGATGAGGCGCGACGGGCGAGCCGCTCATCGCACGTTCCTGTCAGCATGGATGGATTGTCGCGCTGCTGTCGTCTGCTAAGATTGCAGCAAAGCGATACGATTTTTGCAGCAGGGCCCCATGCGACATCTTACACCGCTCAACTACGTCGATACGATCGCCAAAGCGGGCTCGATCCGAAAAGCGGCGGCCTCGCTGGCGATCACCTCAACCGCGCTGAACCGCAGGCTTCTGGCGTTGGAAGAGGAACTCGGCGTTCCGATCTTTGAGCGCCTGCCCCGGGGCGTGCGGCTCTCCATCGCCGGAGAGTTGCTTTTACAGCATATCAGGTCGCAGAAATCGGATCTCGACAAACTCAAAAGCCAGATTGCCGATTTGATGGGAGAACGCCGCGGTCATGTCTCGATCGCCTGCAGCCAAGCGCTGTTGCCCTATTTCCTGCCCGAGCAGATCGCGGCGTACCGGGCGGAGCACCCGGCCGTGACCTTCGGCGTTCATCTGCGCGACCGCGCTGCGGCGGAACAGGCACTCGTAGACTTCTCCGCCGATATCGCACTGGTCTTTGAACCGGTGCGTCTGAGCGAGGTCCAGGTGCTCGCCTCGATCCGGCAAACCATCTGCGCGGTCATGGGCGCGGACCACCCTTTGGCTGCCAAATCAGAACTGCGCTTGAGCGATTGCATCGATTGGCCCGTAGGGTTGCCACTGGCCCCCTATGGCGTACGCCATTTGATCGATCTGGCGCTGGTCCATTCCTCTGTCGATATCCAGGTGGCACTCGAAAGCGACAGTTTCGAGTTCCTCCGCCGTTATCCCGCCCATGAGGGGCTGATAAGCTTCCAGATCCCGATCGGTCTGCCCTCGTTAGAGGGCCAGGACGGGCTCACCGTCCGCCCCATGAACCGCCGCGACCTGCAAGAGGGCGTGCTGTATCTGTGTCAGCTTAAGGACCGCACCCTCCCCGTCGCTGCGGCCAAATTCGCGGTACAACTGGAACGCGCTCTCGCTGAGCGGTTCGATCTGGTGGCAGGGCGGCAGGTTTTGAGATAGGCCTTTGAGCTTTGCCGCGGCTGCTATCTGCCCATCTTTCCCGAGGCTCAGGCGCCATTGATATCCGATGGGTGGCGTGATTCACCGTTCGCAGCACGAGCGGTGAGATGTCTGATCTTTTCAGGTTGAGCGACGCGCATATGGGGGGTCATTCCCAAGTCTTACGGCAGGGTACACTTCAATAATCGGAGCGCCTTAGGCGGTACCATCTTCTTCCATCTCAATGGGTGCGCCGGTGCGATGCGCCCGCAGCTTACGCGCCGCATAAGTCGCTGTAAAACCGTTGGAAACGGTGAAGGCAGCCGGCGTTCAGTTCTTGGAAGTGGAACCCATGCCTCAGGGTTCGGCGTCGCGACATGAGCGTGACATGGGCAATGGCACCTGGCGCCCGCTGTAGCTTATAGGTTGCACTTGATCTTGAAATTGAGCAGCCGCTTCCCGGTGTCTGGGTCCATGCTTGCGGTCATCTCGCCTGAAACATGGCCAAAAATACCGGTGCCCCCGATCACGGGATACGTGTGGGTCGTCGGGGCAAGGTCCTTGTTCGTACCTGTATCCAGGCGCTCAAAAATGCCAGCCGTGGTCAAGCGCCCCATTGGGAACTTGTACTCCATAATGGCAAAGAACGGGATCGCCTCGTGGTCCTCGAGGCTCTCGTCATAGGGCATCACAGTTGAATTCACGAAGATAGAACCCGCTTCCTGCCCGTTGAGGTCAGAAATAGTGCCGCTCACAACCATTGCGTCACCTATGCTGCGGCCTTCCTCCAAATGATCGATTGAGTTGACGAGATCCACAGCCCAACTGACGGTGAATTCCTCGCAGCTCTCGTAGGCGAACGCGGGGAAGGCCAGAAGGGTGATAATGCCGAAGCCGGCTGCAAACTTTGCCTTAAACGGGCGCATCGAAACTCTCCTCATTTTGAACTCAAGTTGGCGCAACTGTTCCAGCCAGGCTACAGGAATGTGCCCACTTCGCAACGCCATAGCGCGAGGCCGCAGGATCAAGGTCTGGGAGGCACCACGTGTGATCGATCCAGCCATTTCTGGCGGAAAGCCTCGCAGAAGCCATAGACGCGTGTTGAGCGGTATTGTCTTTAACAACCGCAATGGCGTGCGCTGGCGTTACGCTCCCGCCGCTAAGGATCCGCGCAAGACGCTTTGCAACCGTTGGAAGCGGTGGAGGAGAGCTGTTGAACGCCATTTGTGACCGTCGGGTGGGTCAGCGATTACATTGGCGCGAGGCGACCGCATACGATGGATCCCGAAAGAGACATCCGGCGTCACTATCGGTCGTCATGATAGTTTGCAACGAGCTGATCGCTTAATCCAGCGTTTGCCACTGTCTAGCTCTACTGCGTCGCAAGACTAGATACAAAACGGGTTATACTGGGTCTCGTTTTTTCTTCTGAGCAAAATGAAAAGGCGCGCTCAGGGGCGCGCGCCTTTGAGTGGTCAAATCTGGCCGCCCAGCAGCAGCGGCCGCTTGACCTAGGCTGTGTTCACATGCCGCGTGACCCAATCGATATAGCTCACGACACGGCCTTTGTGCGTGATCTCCGGATTGAAAGGATCAGTTGAGTTCATTTTGATCAGATCGCCATCATAACTGCGGAACACGATCTCGATATTTTCTCCCGCCTCATAGGTCACCATTTGCTCCATCAGGATCCCCACAGAGATCCGTTCGCCCATCCGAAGCGAGTCGTAGTAGTCGCTATAGTAGTGCACGCCCGCCATGTTCCGTGCGACAGAGATATTGGCGGCCAGCTTGTTCAATTCGCCTTCCACGCTCAGGTCCGTGGTCGGTCCATAGGGGGTAAGCTCGTCGCCGCTACTTGGCGCGGTGAATTCGCCGAGCTCTGTCACTGTCCACGGTACGGGGGCATCGGTGGCAGTGTCCCAAGTTTTGAAGAACGCCTTCAACATGGTTACGCAGGCGCCCGCCACAGTGGCGTGGCCCGCGGCATAGGCTGGGTGCATGGGTGAGCCTTCGGCGAAGGCCATTGGCAAAAGATGGTTGTCGTCCTTTCCCCCGTTGTCCAACCAGGGCACTTGATCGGCCAGCTTCAAGTTCGGCGGATTGTCCTTTGCCAACCGAACCTCATTGTGCGTCGCCACCATCGGCAGCAAACGACCAAGGGGGACGCGCATAGCATCGAGCGCCGCTTTGGTTTGGTTGCCGAGCGCCATAGGTCTTCCAGCGGCCAGGGTCAAAAGTCCCGCAATGCGTTCAGGACGAGCGCGGCGGTGGAAGTTGAATTTCTGGCGACGGGCGGCCTTTAGGGCCCGGGTCGCCACCTCCGTCATCAATGACAGGATGTGCGGACCACCGAAACTTGCAAACCCGGTGCGTGCACGGTCGTTTTGTTCCGGGAAACCTTCCTGGCTTGGATATCCAATGCTCAAAAGCAGAAGACAGGCGTTTAGATAGGCCTGATACAACGCGTCGAAACGCACATAGGTGGCGATGTCACGTGGCGTTCGAATGAAATTCTGACTGACCAGTTGATTGGTGCCGCCCAAATTGGCCCCGTTCTGCACATCCAGCCAATGCTGCCAGTTGATCATATGGTCGATCCCCTTGGTGAAGGACAGACCGCGCTGATCGATCAATTGGTTGCCGTAGCGGATGAACCCGTCCTTAGGGTCTTTTGGCGTGGACGTGCCGTCAGTGCTGTTGCCAACCAACATGAATTGCGACACGAAATGGCCGCGTTTCGCTCCGGGTCCAGAGCCGCGAAAAAGCAGATCAGCGGTGACCGCAGGCAACGCCTGATCCGTCGGGCTATCGATATCATAAGCCTCAGCATCCAGCATACGCCCAGCAATCCGGCGATTGGTCTGAAGGTTGTCGGGAAGAGCTGGATCAAGGTAGCTGAAAAGACCGCTGTCATTCAGGGTCTCAACAACCATTTGCGTGGTGATCGCAGTCTCCTCGTCTTGTCCGGTACCAAGCTCAAACTCGGTGAAAGGGACATCACGCAGGAGCGCCATGCTGTAAACCTCGGCCATTTCGAGTGAGAGCTCCGTGCTACCAAGTCTGGGGGCGGCGGCCATCCCTACGGCATCAGCATCGGGTCCTTCGAGGTCGTGATAGTGCCCCGTGCGTGGGCTTTCCCAACCTCTCCATTCAGGGGCCTCATAACTCTCATCTTTTTTGATCCTTGTTTGAAAACTCAGCCCATTAGGCGGCAGATTTTGAAAATCCTGCGCAGGCGCTGCATTGATCGCATTCTTGAAGCTCTGATAGCCGGAGATTAGAACACCGTTTTCATTGTGCCGCAGTCCCTTCGTGAAACTTGCAGGGAACCCTTCGGCGCCAAAATTTGCTTCGTCGGTATTCGCCTCAGTTTGCGTCGTGTTTGCGACGGTGTTGTGAGGTGCAGCACTCGCTTTGAGACGGACAAGCTCCGTTGAGGTGATGCGCTCGGATCGTGATTGAAATGGTTTGGTCGACATGACGATAACCTACTTTCGCGTTGGAAAAAGTGTCTGCGGCAGTGCCAAGAGCCTAATCTGTGGGAAGGGCGCCAACAATATTGGCGACTGAGAGAAAGACGTTACAAAATCGTGAGAAGCTATGAACGCGTTGTTCTCCTTCCCATTTTGGGCTGCAATAGCACGTCAATAGACTTTCAAAATCTTTGGCACTTCAAAAACAGGACACATGCATGACTGTCTTCGTTTTAGCGATTAATCGAAGGCCTGCGGTCACCTTTGGATTTAAATTTTTGGCGAGACGAGCACCACAGGCCTAGTGTGGTGAGACCGCAGGACTGGACGGCGCTAGGGCACGGGCAGTGTACCGATGTCAATGGCACGCAAACATAAATCACCGACCTTAAGCTTAAACATCTGACCTAGATGAAAACACTTCTCAGGCAGCGTCGATCCAGACTTCGAAGCCTTCCAGATCATGGCGCCCGAAACTGTGTGTCAGCGGGACATCGGCTGCATCACGGCCGCGGGCTATCAGTACCCGGCCGTAGCGGGTGTCGTTGTTGCGCGGATCGAATGTCCACCATGCCCCGTCCAGATAAACCTCTATCCAAGCGGCGAAATCCATAGGTGGAAAAGGGGGCGTTTGCCCCACATCGCTCACATATCCTGTGCAGTAACGCACGGGAATGTTCAGGCTGCGACACAACGCAATTGCGAGGTGAGCGTAGTCTCGGCAAACGCCCCGACCTTCGTTAAGCGTCTCAACTGCGGTGCGCGTTGGCCGCGAGTGTTCATAACCAAACTGCACGTGAGAATGGACAAAGTCGCAGATCGATTGCACCAAACCCCACCCTGTCTGCGCGCCGCCAAAGCGTGACCAAGCGAACTCGGACACCAAATCGCTTTCGCAAAACCGGCTGGGCAAAAGGAAGGGCAGCGTTTCGGCGGGAAGCTGGTCAACCGGGTGCTGTGCTGCGGTCAGGTTCACAGGGTCGGGCCGACCGGCGTCGCGTATGACGCCGCTGGTCGACACGACCAATCGACCCTGCGGTGCCACCAGCCGATTGCACCAGTTCCCAAAACCATCGCGATACGCTTCGATCGCAACCCCCGGGTCGGTCGTCATCAAGTCCGGCGACTCCAGGTCGCTGGCCCGGGAATAATGCACATTGAGCAATAGGATCATCGGGGTCGCGGCGGGCAGTTGAAAACTGAGCCGGCAGCCGAGTTTGAGCCGCATCATAGGGAAAATGGACCTGCTTGAGGGAAGGCGATCCCGCCGCATGAAAGGGCATTTGCGGGATCGGTATTGGCAAGTGTGCGCGACACACCAAATGGCTCAGGCCGCTTTTTGCCCCTTAGGGCGACGGCGTTTTGCGCGCCTTGGGGGATGCGCTTCGCCGGTCTTGGGCTTACGCGATCTACGTTGCGGTCGTTTGGGATGCGGCGCGCCTTCGCCTTTTGCACCCTTTGTCGGCGCCGCACCGCTGGCTACGGGGATCTCAAGCGTCAAAAGCCTTTGGATTTGACGCAACAGATGCACTTCTTCCGGCGCGCATAAGGTGACCGCTTCGCCCTCGCGGCCCGCGCGTGCCGTCCGACCGATACGGTGAACGTAGTTCTGTGGGGTATCGGGCAGATCAAAGTTGATCACATAGGCCACATCGGGAATGTCGATGCCTCGCGCCGCAACATCCGTGGCAACCAAGACAGTGACCTCGCCAGAACGAAACGCACGCAGCACGCGATCCCGTTGTCCTTGGCTCTTGTTCCCATGCAAAGAATCTGCGTTGACACCGTCGGCCACCAGACCCTTCATCAGCTTCTCGGCCCCATGCTTGGTGCGCGTGAAAACCAGCGTCAACGCCGATGGGTCGGCGCCAAGAAGGTCGCGCAGCTTGGTCACCTTGGCAGCCTTGGGCAAAAAATGAACCGACTGTGTGATCTTGTCCGCTGCTTTGCCGGGACGCGAGACCTCAACGCGTTTCGGCGCCACCAGATAGGTCTGCGCCAACTCTTCCAATTGCTTCGCCATTGTGGCGGAGAAAAGCATCGTCTGGCGCGGCGTGCCCAGTTTCGGCGCGATCTTCCGAAGCGCATGGATAAATCCCATGTCCAACATCTGATCCGCTTCATCCAGCACCAGATGACGGGCACGGCTTAAGTCGACAGCCCCCCGATCCATCAAGTCCATCAACCGTCCCGGTGTGGCGACTAGGATATCCGTCCCGCGCGCCAAGAAGTTGATTTGTTTCCCTATGGATTGGCCGCCGACCACTGTTGACACACGAAGCTTGGAGCCCGCCGTTAGGGGGCGAAGGCTTTCAGCAATCTGGTTTACAAGTTCGCGCGTGGGGGCAAGCACCAGCGCTTTCACAGTTTTTGGCGCAGGTTTGCCCGGCTGCTCCAACAGATGTTGGATCAAGGGCAGCCCGAACGCGAGCGTTTTACCGGTCCCGGTCTGGGCGAGGCCAAGGACGTCATGTTGCGCCAGGGCCAAGGGGATGGCCTGCTTTTGAATTGGTGTGGGGTGCGTGAGGCCGGCATGGTCCAACGCGGTCAAGAGCTTTGGCGCAAGGCCAAGCGTGTCAAACTCGGACAAAGTCTATCCTTAAGGGCGCAAGACGATCTTTGTCTAAGCGCCACATTCAGCGATCGCACGGGCGGCGACCGGCATGGGTTCGCGCAGGCTCTCAGGACGCTGGGCGAGTCCCACTTCGTCCGGCCATTGCGTCAGGAACCCTGCGTGATGGGGAAACCAAAGATTAGGTGCGCGAATGGGTCAAAGACGGCCCAAGGGCTCACACAGCACCGAAGGTTGCGGCTATCTCTTAGAGTTGCGGGTGGTGTCAAGCCCTTTCAAGGGCGATCGCGATCTAGAGTTCTCGTCCAGCGCGGGCTTCGCCCCATTTGAGACGAAGAGTTGACCCAATCCGATCAAAGGGCGCGGGCGGGAGACGACGTGGCATCCCAGCACCAACAATCCGATCGAGGGCCGATGAGTTTTCGCCACATGCCAAGTCCGCGGCAAGCAAGCCTGCAAGGGTTCCCTTGGTGGTTCCCAGTCCGTTTTGGCAGCAGGCAGAGAATAGGCCCTCTTCTAGCTCACGGACAAGCTGGACGTTGTTCAAGCTTAGGCACAGCCGCCCGCCCCAGCGAAAGGCCATCTCAACCCCGCCCAATTTGGGAAATCTAGCGCTGAACGCACGGTCATGGTCTCGGCCCACTGCCTTTATCCGAGTGTCATCGACCTCCATCGATGGATCGAAGGTAAAGCGGTTGCGGATAACAATGCGATCCCCACCGGTGCCCGAAAAGCGCCGCACCGTCGTCCCGAAAGGGTCTGCAGGGATAATGCCCCAATTCGCAGAACCGCCCAAGCGTTTGGTTTCCTCTTGTGTCAACGCGCGCGTCATCGAGGCATAAGTGAAGACATGCATCAGCCGCCCCTGGGCAAAGCCGAAACTGTTCAGATGTCCGTTCACCGCAAGAATAACCCGCGGGGCGCGCACCTCGCCCTTCGGCGTTTTCGCGATCCAGTCGCTGTCCCGCGCCAGACTGATGACCGGGCTGTTCTCGAAAACGTTGATCCGATTGGATCGCAGCCCTTGGACCACACCGCGCACGAATAGAGCGGGCTGGAGCATCACTGTGCCTTTGGTGAAGAGTCCGCCCAGGTAGTAATCCGTCCCCGTTTGCTCTTGCATGTCCTGCGCATCAAGCATCCGAAACTCTTCGCCCATCGCCTTTAAATGCGCGGCATAGCTTTGGTTGTGCTGACGCCCGCGATCGCTTGCAGCACCATTGATCTTTCCCGATTGCGCAAAGGCCTCTGCCGGAAGCTCATAGTCTTCAACCATCTCACGCGCGAAGGTGATCGCCAGACGGTTATCGGCAGTTTGACGGATATCACGGTCGAGCGCGCCGCCATAATCATCGGAAGACAAATCGTGGGGCAGATCAATCATAAAGCCTGAATTGCGTCCCGCCGGGCCGTCCCCAACGCGGCTTGCCTCAAGAACCGTGATTCGGTCTCTGGAGCGGTTTTGAGACAATCGCCGTGCGGCGGCGAGGCCTGCAAATCCCGCTCCGATCACTAGCCAATCGGACGTGTGCTTCCCCTCCAGCGAGGTCGCAGTATTGGGATCCGGCAACAGTCGGTTCCACGCCGCTGGGCCGGGGTCCTTCGGCAATCGGCTGACCCGACGTTCTGATGTCATACGGTCTCGGCCAGATGGGCGTAGCTTGCTTTGAACCGCGTCCATTTATGCGCACCGCAAGTCACTGGGTCATAGGCTTGTGGCGTCTTCGCATCGATGCAGGATGGGAGCGGCGCGATCACCGCATCAAAATCGGCATCCAAGAAGAATGGGATCGAATAGCGTTCGCGGCCAGACGTGTTCACAACGCGATGCAAATTCGCAAGGTAGCGATTGTTGGTGAGCCGCTGAATGAGATCACCGATATTGATCACGAAGGTGTCCGGGATCGGGGGCGCTTCGACCCAATGTCCATCCCGATTCATCACTTGCAGGCCGCCGACATCATCCTGTGCAAGGATCGTGAGGTTGCCGTAATCCGTATGGGCGCCGATGCCGATCACGCTTTGATCTATGGTGCCGGTCTGTGGCGGATAGTGCAGCAGCCGCAGGATCGAAATAGGGCGCTGCATCATGGCCTCAAAATAGGTCTGGGGCAGATCGAGGCTCAAGGCGATCCCCTGCAAAACGAGCTGCGCAAGTGACAAAAGGTGGGCGTGATAGGCCATAACCGTGGGACCAAACTCCGGCAGTTGAGTTGGCCATGGGTTGGGCCCAAAAAACGGTGTTGCGGGCAATCCGGCCTCGGGACCCAGATCGATGCACTCCTTCAGATCGAGCGTCTTGCCCGGATCGGTGTTCTCTCCAAACAGCTCGATATAGCCCCGGAGCGCGGGACCGGAATGCCGAATATGAAGCGCCATCTTCTCTTCTTCTGGCAGGGCAAAGAACGTTTTTGCCGCCTCAAAGGTCCGGTCGACCAGCGTGTGGTCCAAACCGTGATTTTTCACATACATGAACCCAGCGGAACTGAGCGCCTCGCGGATTTCACGGGCAACCGTTGCAGGATCAGACCCATCGATCAGGGGCGCGAGATCGACCACAGGGATCCGATCAAAGCTCACACGCCGCGCGCGCAACGCGTCGTCAAGCATGGCGAGTGGGTTGTCAGTCATGGCGGGGGCCTCCGTCCAAGCAAGAGTGTTTGATTTTCCAGGACCGCGTGCGGCTGCAGCCATATTTGGAACAGCGCGTTTTCTTTGATCGATACAGAGCACACGGTCACACCACGTTCTCCCTTTCCCGCGAAAGGGTCGCGACAGCCTCTGGCTGGCCCAATCCAAAGGACGCGAAGGGCGACCCGATCTGCGCTAAGTCTGGCGTGACGCCAAGACCCGGTCCACTTGGAAGATCCAGATATCCGTTCCGCGCAGCGATGGGGGCTATAGGATCATAATGCAGCGCGATGTGCGGTGCCGCGATCCAGACACCTTCGAGCAACTTTGGCGACACAGTTGCTGCCACATGGACACAGGCTGCCGCGATGATGTCGCTGCCCCAGGCATCGTCGCAAGTGTGTGGCAAGGACAGCGCCTCGCACACATCGCGCACCGTGCGCATCGGGGTCAGGCCTCCGATCCGGGTGAGCTTCAGCCCGAACCCGTCACACAGTCGCCCTGCCGCAAGGCGTGTGATCTCTGCAAGACGCACGGAGCTCTCGTCAACAAAGACCGGATGGTTCAACTGGGCCCTAATCGCGAGAATTTCCTCAATGCTGTCGCAGGGTTGCTCGATGATGCAGGGCAGATTGGCACAGGCTCGGCTGAACTCGATCGTGTCCCGCGACGTCCATCCCCGGTTGGCGTCAACGGCAACGGGGATGGCTGGTCCGATCCGTTCACGGACTTTGGCCAAGGTTTCGATATCGGCCTCAATCGGCCTGCCGCCGACTTTGATCTGCAATCTTGGATAGCCTTCGGCGACCCGGTCCTGCGCGATCTGCGCGATGTCATCCGGTGTTCCGACGCTGGTGGCATAGTAGGCAGGCAGTCGCTGTCTTTCAGCGCCTCCTAACAGATCGCACACGCGAACGCCTAAATGCCGGGCGTGGAGATCATAGGCCGCGATATCAATGGCCGCCTTGGCATAGGCGTGGCCGTTGAGAAGCTGCTCCATCCGGCGCGACAATAGCAGCGGGTGATCGGCGCGCGCCCCGATGAGCCCTGGTGCCATCTCGATCAACGCCGCTTTCGCACCTCCTGAGTGTTGCGGTGCATAGGTCGGGCCAACCGGGCAGGTTTCGCCCCAGCCCTCTGTGCCATCCACACCGACGAGGCGCACGAGCGTGGATGTCAGCTGTCCGACCGTGGTTGAGGCCATCACATACTGGCCATCTGCCATCGGCAAATCGACCTCATAGAGATGGATCTCAGCGATGCGCACCTCTCAATGCTCCTGGTTCAGCGCATCGACCGCTGGGATTTCCCGTTCGCGGCGCGCGATGTAATCCTGGAGTGCCTCATCAACACTCTCTTCCAGCTTGGGCTCTTGGTAATCGGCGAGCAACGCTTTCGCATGGCGCAGCGCACGTTCGGTGATTTCGACAGAGCCCTCAGCCTGCCACTGTTCGACAGAGTTGTTGTCGAAAAGCTCCGGCATAAAATAGGCACGCTGAAAGTTCTCCAGCGTATGCTCGTGTCCGAGATAATGACCACCGGGCCCGATATCGGAGACCGCAGAAAGTCCCTGGTCGAAATCATCCCAGCGGATGCCTTCGGCCATTCTGTAGGCCATCGCACATTGCTCTGCATCGACCACAAATTTTGCCATCGAGCAGTGCATTCCGGCTTCGTTTCAATCGGCCGCATGCCAGATATAGTTGGAGCCTGCGAAAAGCGTCGCTTGCAATGTCGTGGCACTCTCGTAGCCGGATTGGGCGTCAAAGGTTTTTGCCCCTCCCAAACCACCCGAGGTGCGCCAAGGCACACCGTAATACCGCGCCATTTGTCCGATCATAAAATTCATCAGACTAATCTCTGGCGTTCCAGCCATCGGGGCTCCGGACTTCATCGAGACCGTCGAGAGGTAGTGGCCATAGATCGCGGGGGCGCCGCGGCGGACAACCTGGGTATAGGCAAGCGCCGACAGCGCTTCGGCATTGAGCTGCGCAACAGTGGGCGCAACAGAAGCGGGCGTATTTGCACCGCCAAGCACGAAGGGCGAGCACAGCACAGGCTGATTGCGACGGCAGAACGCGCGCATCGCGCCAAGCATGGTTTCATCCCAGACCAGAGGTGAATTGCCATTGCAGTTCCCGGTCACCACGGGATGGGTTTCCAGAAATTCTGCGCCGAAAAGGATCGCGCACATATCCATGACATCCTCGGCATTCTTAGGACTCGTGGTCATGCCCATGAACGTCTTGTCGGAGTGCTTCATCGAGGAATAGGTGATCCGTAGATGACGCTGGCTGATCGGATGATCGAAGGGTTCCACGATGTGATGCGCGCTCGAATGCAGCGCGGGCAGCATGTGGGACAGCTTGTGGAAATTGGCCAGATCTTCGAGTGTCGGGTTACGCCGGACGTCTTCCAGATCGCGCAGGTAAGGTGCGCCGGTCATCGGCACGAAGATGCTGTGATCTGTGCCGAAGGGCAGAGTGTTGGCGGGGTTTCGAGCGTGATAGGTGAAGGTCTCGGGGATTGTTTCAATCAGATCGCGCACAAGAAACCGGTCGAGAAAAACGGTCTCGCCTTCAACTTTGGCGCCTGCCTTGCGCCAATCCTCCAGCGCTATGGGGTCGCGAAAGATAACACCGACATTCTCGAGGATGTGCATGGACGCGTTGTCGATCCGCGCGATTTGTTCGGGATCCATCGGTTCGGTCAGTGGCAGTCGCCGTTTCAGCGCGGGCAACATCGTAAAGTCTCGGGTCTGGCGAACGGCCTTGCGGGCCCCTCTGCCACGGCGCGCGGGTTTCTCCAGAACCGTCATCCCACGTTATCCCCATCCTGCGGATCGGTGAGGTCGATCCAGATCGTTTTCAACTCGGTGTATTGGTCATGGGCGTGCAGACCGTTGTCCCGCCCACCAAAACCCGATTGCTTGTAGCCTCCAAAGGGCGTGGAAATGTCGCCCTCTCCATAACATAATTGTCACGGTTCCCGCGCGGATGTCTCTCGCGGCGCGGATTGCGGTGCGTGTGTTTGCGCTGAAAATGCTCGCTGCGAGGCCATAAGAAGTGTCGTTGGCCAACTGGATCGCTTCTTCGTTCGAGGCGACCTCGATCACACCAAGGATCGGGCCGAACACCTCCTCGCGGGCCAAGGGCTCGTCCTGGGCAATCTCATAGACTTTTGGCGATACATATGGACCATCGGCAACATCACCCTCTCGCAGATAGCCGGAGACTTTCTTGCAGTGGGCAGGGTCGATCAACGCGCCCAGATGGTTGACAGGATCGAGCGGATCGCCGATTTTCCAATCCCTCAGACGCGCCGCAATCCGCTCCATCAAAGGTGCCTTCACGGCCTTGTGGACAATCAAGCGCGAGGCTGCAGAGCAGTTTTCGCCCATGTTCCAGAAGGCGGCATTCACCACATGCTCGGCAACATGATCGAGGTTCTCGGCATCCTCAAGAACGACCGCCGGGTTCTTTCCGCCGCATTCCAGCACCACCTTCTTGAGGTTGCTGTCGGCCGCATAGCGCAGAAAATGTCGGCCCGTCTCGGTCGATCCGGTGAAAGAGACCATATCGACATCCATATGCCGACCCAGCGGTTCACCAACTGTCGGGCCATCACCGGGCAAGACTTGCAGGACGCCGCGTGGCACCCCGGCCATATGGGCCAGTTCTGCAATCCGCAACGCAGTGAGCGAGGTCTGTTCCGCGGGCTTGACGATGATGGAACAGCCCGCTGCAAGGGCCGGGCCGATTTTCCAAGCCAACATCAGCAAGGGAAAGTTCCAGGGCAGGATCGCGGCCACGACACCCAGAGGTTCGCGCACAATTAAAGAGAGCGCATCGTCCCCCGCCGGGCCGGTCTGGTCATAGATCTTGTCGATGGCCTCGGCATGCCATTTGATCGTGTGGATCGTCTCGGGGATATCAATGCTTTCACAATCTCGCACCGGCTTGCCCGACTCGAGGCTTTCCATCACCGCCAATTCGCGTTTGCGGCGGGTGATGTACTTGCAAAGCTTGATCAGGACATCCTTGCGCTCTGATGGATGGCGCCGCGCCCAATGACCCTGCTCAAAAGCTTCTCGCGCCTTTTGAACAGCAAAGTCGACGTCCTCTGCGCTGGCCGAGGCAATGGTTGTCAGCGTTTCGCCCGTTGCGGGGTTCTGTGTGGGCATCGCCGGCCCAGTGCCCGCCCGGAACTTGCCATCGACGAATAGGGCTGCCGGCAGATCAAGATCGGCAGCGATGGCCGCATACTCGGCACGCGTCAGAAGATCTGTCATGATGCACGTCCTTCGATTGCAGCGATGGCGGTGTTCATTGTTCGGATGACTTCCTCCAACTCGCGGCGGTCATCCTTGTTTAGGGGTTGGAGCGGTCGGCGCGGCGGACCCGCATCGATCCCGCGCATGGTCAGCCCGTGCTTGATGCACTGGATAAATTTGCCGCCTTGTTCCAGCACGTGCATCAACGGCAGCATCGCCGACATGATCGCGCGGCCGCGCGTAAAGTCACCGTCCAGCGCACAGGCCCGGTAGAGCGCGATATGCGCCTCGGGCGCGAAGTTCGAACCGGCGCACACCCAGCTACGGGCGCCCCAAGCGAAGAATTCGAGCGCCTGATCGTCCATCCCGCAGCTCAGTGCGATATGTGGATAATCGCGCGCCAGCATGTGCAGACGGTTCGGATCGCCTGAACTTTCTTTGATTGCGCAGAAATTCGGAGAACGCCCGAGACGATCGAGGCAGTCCTCGTCCATATTCACGCTCATCCGTCCCGGGTAGTTATAAAGCATCACCGGCAGGTTGGCGCTACGGTCGATGGCCAGCGCATGCAGTGCAATTTCTCGTCCTGTTGGATAAGCGTAGGGCGGTGTGGCCACAAGCAGCGCATCCGCGCCGATCTTCTTCGCCTGTTTGGCAAAGATCACGCTGTCTTCGGTGCGCATTGCCCCAGTGCCAACGATCAAGGGCACGCGGTCATTCACAAGGGTCTTCATGCGCGCCATAAGATCAAGCCGTTCGTCAGCGCTCTGGGCATAGTACTCTCCGGTGGTTCCGGCGACGATGATCCCATGCACCCCGGCGGTG